>CAZVMT010000141.1:0-3634 GCA_964628765.1 uncultured Candidatus Bathyarchaeia archaeon
AGCTTTGCGCCTACACACCTCTGCGTCATTGCGCCTCAGCGCTATGCTAACTGTGGAGCCATAAGCTGGTTTGATGGCAGGGCCACCGCCAAGGTGGACCCCAAGGGGCCTGTATTCGAGATACCCAAAGGGGACCTCATCGACGATGTCAAGGGAGAGTACGAGGGAGTAAACCAGGTCATCAGGGAGAAGAGCCTAGGCGAGATCGAGCGCGTCCAGCTTTACACGGCGTTCGATTACCCGCATACAAGCTGCGGCTGCTTCGAGGGATGCCTCTTCTACATCCCAGAGGTGGATGGCTTCGGTATAGTGCACAGGAACTATAAGGGAGAGACCGTGAACGGCCTCAACTTCGTTACCATCAGCGATCTTACAGCCGGCGGTAGATAGGTTGATGGATTCCACGGGTTGGGCATAGAGTATATGCGTAGCCCCAAGTTCATGCAGGCGGACGGTGGATGGGATCGTGTTGTTTGGATGCCGGAGGAGATCAGAGATCGAATCAAGGAATACCTGCCCCCAGAGATCATACCCAAGATAGCGACGGAAAACGATGTCACTACCCTTGATGAACTCAAAGCCTGGTTGAAGGAGAAGAATCACCCGATCATTGAGCGTTGGACCGAGGAGCCGGAGGTAGAAGAGCCTGCACCGGCACAGGCTGCTCAGCAGGTGGCTCAGCCCCAGATGCCCATGACCGGATTCACTGTTCCCACCCTTGAGCTTCCCGCGAGCGCGTTACCCATACAGGGACTGCCCCAAGGTGTCTCCTTCAAGATCATATTGAAGAACGCCAAGATCAAGGCAGAGAGACTAATCATTAGGGCTGAGAAGGAGTAATCCAGATGGCCAAGGAGAAAAAAATCAACCTACCCTTCAGCGCAGATCTGTTAGAGCGCTTGGCTAAGTTTCAAGAGATTGAGCTTCAAGATGTTGACCTAGAGTTCGATGAGATCGAGGTGGATTTAGGCTCAGGCGGAGGCGGGGTAAACCCCGCGATCATGAGCAGGATGGCCTTCGAGTTTGCCCTGATAAGAGACTCTGCGAACAGGATGACACAGCTTCTAGGGGGAGGACAGATTCCCAGCGTGGGATATGCTCCTCAACCAGCTCAACTGCAACCCGTGCAAGCGCAAACAGCGCAGCAGCCTCAGACAGTTTCTAAGCCTGTTATACCCAGGGTTTTACCGACTCAATTGGTATCAGCAAAGACCAACATCCCCGTTGGGGCTTACCCTGGTGAGATCGTAGAGGTAAGACTTGGAGCCACAAAAACCGAGGGTGGGACAAGGGGAAAATCCTATGTGATTGGTGGCGAAAAGGCTCCAGCCTACTATAATTTTCAGGCTCCTCCAAAGAACAAGCCTATAATCGCCATGGATGTCTTTGATTGGCCGAAAATTAGTCTGGCCAAGGCTGTTAAGATGCATTTCAGGGAGGTAGTTGATGATGTGGCTGAGTGGGCTAGACTCTGCGTCGATAAATTCGGCGCCGAGATGATCAACCTGCACTTACTCACCATCGACCCTTTGATCGAAGATGCATCACCTCAAGCCGCTGTGAAGACTGTCGAGAATGTGCTACAAGCGGTAGATGTACCACTGAGTATTGGTGGCTGCGGTGATCCTCACAAAGATCTAGCTGTTTTCACAGCTATATCCGAGCAGATCGAGGGTGAGAACCTGTTGATTAACTCAGTTACCCTCGACATGGATATCGAGAAATCAGCCAAGTTGATCGGGGAACACAACAACACTGTAGTAGCCTTTACCAGCATGGATGTAAACAAGGCAAGGGAACTCAACAGGAAGCTATACGACTTTGTTCCCAAGAGCCAGATAATAATGGATACCACGACTGCTGCATTGGGTTATGGACTTGACTACGCATTCACGGTGATGGAGAGAAGCAGGCTTGCAGCACTCAAGGGAGACCCTGAGCTAAACCATCCATTGTCCAGTGGTACAACCAATGCTTGGGCTGCACGTGAAGCTTGGATGAAGATGGGTCCAGAATGGGATCCAAGGGAGCTACGTGGACCCATATGGGAGACCATCACTGGTCAGACCCTACTATTGGCTGGTGTAGACTACTTCATGATGATGCATCCAGCAGCGGTAAACGCGTTGAAAGAGATGATTGATTGCGTCATGAAGGGAGAGAAACCCACAGAGCCAACAGACTGGGTCAGCGTAAAGATAGGAGGCAGCTAAGATGCCCGCGAAAGAACTCAGCCCAATAGAGATATACAGGCTCTTACCAGGCACCAACTGTAAGGAATGTGGGGAGACCAACTGCATGGCCTTCGCGGCCAAGCTGGTAAACAGGGAGGCTGCCCTTGAGGAATGTACGCCTCTCCTGGATGAGAAGCATGCTGATGCCTACGCTGAGCTATGGGCTCTGTTGAAGCCAGCGGTTAAGGCTGTTGAGGTTGGAATTGGAGACCATGCCATCACTATTGGCGGTGAGTATGTTCTCTACAGGCATGATTTCACCTATTTCCATCAACCCGCGATAGCGATTGATGTCACCGATGAGATGAATGACGAGGAATTCGAGACAAGAGTCCATGTGTTGAATGATTTCACGTACAACTACATTGGTATGGATTTGACGCTGGATATGCTTAACATCAGGTGCACCAGCGGAGATGCACAAAAGTTCGCTGAAGCAGTGAAAAAAGCAGATGAGCTAACACGGAAGCCATTGATGTTGGTATCTCACGACCCGAAGATAATGGAGGCTGGATTAGAGATCGTTGGGGAGAAGCGTCCACTGATCCATGGGGCTACCAAGGATAACTGGAAGGAGTTTGCGGAGCTTGCCCAGAAGTATAATTGCCCCGTGGTTGCGTATGCTCCCGGCGACCTTGATACACTGAAGAGCATCGCATTGACCCTTGAGGCTTATGGGATCAAGGACATAGCTCTCGACCCAGGGACACAGCCCAACGAGTACATGTCAGTAAACACAGACAACTTCACCATCCTCAGATGGAACGCCATCAACGATGAAGAGGAAGGACTTGGATACCCATTAATCGGGGCTCCCATGGCTGCATGGGCAGTAGAGGAGGAAGACCCAGTGCTCAACGAGTGGAATGAAGCAGTCATCGCTGGAGTATTAACTGCAAGATTCGCAGACCTGCTCGTTATTCACGGTATCAGTGGATGGTCATTACTGCCAGAGATCATCCTGAGAACAAACCTCTACACCGACCCAAGGAAACCAGTCTCAGTGGAACCAGAACTGGTGACCATAGGCAACCCAGACGAGAACAGCCCAGTGCTACTCACAACCAACTTCGCCCTGACCTACTATACAGTAGCCAACGACATCGAGAACGCAAAGGTCGATGGCTACCTACTGGTGGTTGATAGCGAGGGAATGAGCGTAGAGAGCGCTGTAGCTGGGCGTAAGATGACTGCCGACACCGTCGCTGAGGCCATGAAGGAGTTCAAGGTAGAGGAGAAGGTGAAGCACAGAAACATCATCATCCCAGGAAGGTCTGCAAGGCTCAGCGGCGAGATACAAGAGGCCAGCGGCTGGAGTGTATCAGTGGGGCCAATGGACTCATCAGGCATAGCGTCCTATGTCGCTGAGAAGTGGAACCCCTACCCTGAGTGACATAGGA
>CAZVMT010000141.1:3644-7588 GCA_964628765.1 uncultured Candidatus Bathyarchaeia archaeon
TGAGTGACCCCATTTAATATAACTGTCTGGGGAGCCAGCGCCCCCCACTATTATTCTTTTTCTTGGGTTTTTTCCCCGTATTTCTTCGAGTATCCCGTTAAACTCTATCCAGTCGCTTTTTTCGAATAGGTTGCCGTATACGCCTTCAAAGGATACTATCTCTGAAACATCGCTGTATGGCTTACAATCTGAGACCTTGTAAACCGCTGGTAGATAGATGGATTCACTGTTATCAGTAACTTTGGCTGAGCCAGTTACTTCGCTGATCCTGTGGTATGTGTTATCTCCATAGTGCTCAGTTATCTCATCATCTGTTCTCGTCGGGTGTATCGAGAAATAGACGCCATCGATATACCCGTAGTTCCATCTCTTCTCAGCGATCCTTTCGAGTTCCTCGGAGTTGAGTCCGTGTTTACCCAGTCGGTTTTGGATCCATTTTCTTTTCTCTTGTTCAGATATGCCTGTTAATACATTGTCTTCTTTCAAGTCTAGTAGAGCTTTTTTTGCTTGGTTTGATTGTTTTCGTCCGTAGACCGTGAGGTCTATGTCGCTGAACGCTGGGTTGTGGGTTCTGGTTAGTATGCTGCCAGTTACTCCCAGCGCTTCTATGCCTGCTGTCTCCTCGATGAGCGATGTTAGCTTAATTACCTTCTCTTCAAGTGGGTCTCTTGGAGCCTTCTTGATCTCACATAGTCTTTCTATTGGGTTGTAGTATTGTTTCACCCTGTCCTTGGGCACCCATGATATCTCTATGCCTCTCACTGGGCACTGTAATATGTACTCTGGGTGATTCTGCTTCAGCCACTGGTAGGTGTTCTCAACCTGCGATACCTGATAATAGGGTATGCTGCGACTGTACCTGACTCCGTCTCTCTCCCATTTCCCGTCCGGCGATGGGACGTATTTGAGGTAAGCAGTGTAACCATCAGGTGGATGCAGATACCCTACGACACAGAACAGGTAACCTTCGATGGTCTCGATAAAGTCCCTGTCCTTTGGCTTAGCCAATTTACTCACCCTATATTTGATAGAATGTATTCCACTAGTTTTTCTGTTATGTTTATATCTGTGACTGATTGGAGCCCCTCCCAGCCTGGAGTGCTGTTGAGCTCGATCACGTAGACGTCTTCACCGTGTACCATTACATCGACGCCAGTATACTCCAATCCTAATTTTTCCGAGGCTCGTAGGCATGTTTCCTTGATCTCCTCGCTAGGCTCATATGGCTGGGCTCTGCCCCCGCTGCTTATGTTGGTCTTCCAGCCCTCAGAGACACGTTTCATGGATGAGATCACCTCACCGCCGATTATGAATACACGGATATCCTCTCCACCGTGTGGTACGAACTCCTGAAGATAGTAGACGCTCTTGGTCATCTCCAGCGCCCTGAAAACCCTGTATGCGATATCCTCACTGGAGACTCTTGTGATGCCCATTCCGAGGGAGCCGAAGAGAGGCTTCACAACAATATCTCCTCCGAGCGCCTTGAAGCCCTTCATGGCGTCGCTGAAGCTCTCGGTGACGATGGTTCTCGGAGTCTTGATGCCTTCTTCTTCGAGGAGCGCAGAAGTGTAGTACTTGTCCACCGCTTTCTCTATGCTCCTGGATGGGTTGAAGACCTTGACTCCTATCTCCTCTAGCCTGTGGAGGGCGTCCATCCTGTAGAAAACCTGTTCAGCGGTTCCCCCGGGAACTCTCCTAACTATCACAGCATCATAATCGTCTATGGGGTATCCCCTGACTGATAATCTGGGTGTGGCTCCGATGTTTGCCTGGAATCTGGTTACTGGGAGGAGGTATGTCTCTGCTCCCTTTTTCCCCAGTTCCTTGAGGAGTCCCTTGATGTGCCACTCGTCTCTGTCTGCTCCTATGATGCCTATCTTCAAGTGCATGCCTTCTAAGCTACCAGTATCTCCGAGTTTCCGCCTACCGCCAAGTCTCCCCTGTATCTCCGCATGGGTTTATCTATGAATTGGGGTGCTGATGTTATCCCTAGTTTCTCGTAGAGCTGTTTCATGTAGAGCCGCATGAATGTGGGTGTATAGATAGTGTCGAAGCGATATGTTGGGAGCATTTCATCAACGCCATTTAAGCATGCGATGAATCCTCCGTTTCCCTTTGCCTGGGCTCCAAGTCGTTTCCCTGGTTTGCCAAAGATGAATATCTCTCCACCATTCATATGCACACCAGTGAAGTCACCTGTGTCTCCCATGACGACGACCATACCTCTTCGCATGAAAGAGGCTGCCTCAGAGCCAGCGTTACCCGTGACCACGATGCAGCCACCGGTCATGCCTTCGCTGCTGCCCCTGTATGCGCCTCCAAGCAGGTTACCCGCGTCTCCAAGTACCCGAATTATCCCGCCTTTCA
Organism: uncultured Candidatus Bathyarchaeia archaeon; assembly: GCA_964628765.1. Classification (GTDB taxonomy): domain Archaea; phylum Thermoproteota; class Bathyarchaeia; order TCS64; family TCS64; genus RBG-16-57-9. The sequence goes on from CAZVMT010000141.1 coordinate 6,015, forward strand.
TCTCGGCTCCTGCCCAGTCGAGGGCGTTTCCGGTTACTGTGATGTCTCCTCCGCTCATCTGTGCGCCAAGATGCATCCCAGCGTAGCCTTGTACAACGATTCTCCCAGCTGTCATCCTTGTGCCGATCTGTTTGATGTGTCGTGCGTCTCCATCGATTACTATCAGTTGTTCTTCTGGTTTTTCAGCTACTTTTCCTTGGGCGTGGATGTACTCCTTCATGGGTAATTCCTCGTTTCCATAGTAGATGTGGAGGTTTCTGATCTCTTGGAGTGTTTTTCCCGCGAATACGTCTGGTGATATTACATCTGCCTCTATCGGTATGTTACTGAATCCCTTTGGGGTCAATACTATCGTTTTCATCTCAGACACCTTTCAGACTCTCCTTCAAACTCATCTGGAATTTACCAAGCTTTCCCTCAAAGTTCACCGCAGTGATCCATTTAACCCCCTCAACCTTTGTGGCTGCGTCAACCCCTGCGCCCATGGCTCGCATCACTGACTTTTCATCGAGTCCGTTGATCACAATCTCGATAACAGAGTTTACACCATCTGGTACCTTGCTATCCTTGAAGCTGTTCTTTATTGCTGGACAGAACGGTGTATTCGTACTAGCCCTAAGGAACGCATATGTGGAGCCAACCTTGCTGCCGCTCCTGCAGAGCCCACCCGGGAAAGGCGTGATGACCCTAGGCACTGTGTGGATGGCTTCTATTGATGCCTCAGCAGCCTTCAATGTGCTCTCAGCTGATTCTCCCATCAAGAGGAAGTTGCCACCAGCTACTGCCTTTTTGGCCCCCATCTTTTCCTCTATGAGGAATTCTCCCTCCATTACTGGTATTCTCCAGAAACGTTGGCGGTTTTGCCAGCCGTCTCCCATCCTCATCTTGACCTGGTACCCGTCACCAAAGAATCTGATACTCTTACCTATGTCAAGCATCTCGTCTGCTTCCTCGGCTGGTAGCCCGTTGAATACCGCAGTTGATGGGCAGGTTAGCACGGTTTGACCCAGCCTATTGAGCATGGATTCAGATAGTTTCCCTCTAGAGAAACCATAGACCATTACAGCTGTTCCTGGTCTCCCATCTGGACTGTCATCGGGGTGAATCGTTGATTCGATCCCTGCCTCGCAGTCGCATGCTATGACGCTTGTGGCGAAGCCTGTCATGCATGTTGCAGCTGTGTCAGCCCATTTCTGGGACGCGGCTGTGATGATGATCCTGCTTCCCCACATGCCGAATCCCTCAGCGAAGGTGTCCTCGATCTCTACTCCGTTATGTTTGAAGCTCATCACCGTACACCTCCCGCGTAGTGCACCTTCTGTACTGGAAGATACGTGTCCTCAACTGGGTAGTTCTTGAGACTGACAGTGTAATAGTTCTTGAAGTCTTGTTCAATGTCCTTCATCAGCTCCTCATCAATCTCGGGTGAGACCTTGGCGTCCACCCAGTGGGTCGCACCCATGGGCGTTGCCATGACTTCTCCGTCTTTGACTACTATCTCACCGCCCTTGATGGTATAAGCTGCCTTACCGAACGCTTTGATGAGGTCATGATACTGGCTGGGTCTCCAAGAC
>CAZVMT010000142.1:0-7534 GCA_964628765.1 uncultured Candidatus Bathyarchaeia archaeon
GGAGTTAATTCTTGCCCAGAGCCGTGTTCACCTTCCTGGTGGCAGAAGAAGCAGTTAAAATCACATCTCTGAGTTAAGCTGATTCGTAGGCTCTTTATTGGCCTGTTGTAGGGGTCTCGTAGGGTCAGTGTTCTTCGCCACTTTTTGATCGCAGTGTATTATTTAGGGTTATGCTTGCCCGTACATATCGAATGATCGATATGAATAAATAAACATATCAGTAATTTTAGTGGGACACACCATGTCAGGATTCAACAATCAAAAAACAATCATCATAGTAGGGGCTGTACTGGTGCTAATAGTAGCCGGAGGCCTCTACTGGAACTATTCAAAACCAGCTGAGAAAGAGCAGCTAATAGTATCAACCACCACCAGCCTCTACGAGACCGGTGTACTGGACGCATTGAAGGTTCGCTTCGAGTCCAACTACCCAGAGTATAATGTGAGCTTCATCTCTCAAGGCACCGGATTAGCCATCGAGACAGCGAAGAACGGGGACGCGGATATGATCCTCGTCCACAGTCCCTCACAGGAGAGGGGCTTCATGGAGAGCGGTTATGGGGTTAACAGGAAGATATTCGCCTACAACTTCTTCATCATCGTAGGCCCAGAGTCTGACCCAGCGGGCATAGAGGGCATGGACCCCCTCGACGCTTTGATGACAGTAGCTGAGAAAGGGGTAACAGGCGATGCAGTATGGGTTTCCCGTGGAGACAACTCTGGTACCCACAGCAAGGAGAAGAGCCTCTGGGCAGCCACAGGCTTGGATCTTGAGACATTGAAAGCGGAGAAGATCGAGGGCTCCAATGATCCATGGTACATCGAGGCAGGTGCCGGGATGACTGCGACGTTAAACCTTGCCAACGAGAAGGAAGCCTATACATTGACTGATGTCGCGACGTATCTCAAGAACTACGCCAACGAAAACATCGAACTCGTAAAAGTCGTGGATAGCGGTCAGGCCACCCTCAACGTCTACAGCGCGATAGTATGCAACCCAGAGGAGAACCCACGTGGAATGTACGAGGGCTCAATGCTGTTCCTCAGATTCCTCGTGAGCGACGAGGTGCAGACCATGCTGGTGGATTACGGGCAGGACGAGTTTGGGTCAACGCTGTTCAAGCCATGGGTACCTGAACTGGATAACCCTGACTCTGATATCGTTCAGTGGGTTGAAGACTTCGCATACATCGATGGCTCAGAGTGTCCAACCATGTATAGGCATCAGGCTGGTGACCTATACCAATAACAATAACCTCTACACTTTTTGATCACTATGGGATGGCAGACTATTATCGCTGGGCTCGGGGAAGCATTCAGGCTGATCTTCAGCCTCGATAAAACAGTGCTAGAGATTACGTTAAGGTCTCTTTATACTGCTACTCTTGCCACTATGCTCTCGTCGATAATCGGCCTGCCACTCAGCATTTTTATTACAATGAAGGAGTTCCCGGGAAAGAATGGGCTAAAATTCTTCTTCAACTCCATGGTGGGCATACCAACAGTAACCCTCGGATTGTTCCTCTACAGCCTATTTAGCAGGAGCGGACCATTGGGCACGCTAAGCCTGCTTTATACTTTGAGGGGTGTCGCAGTGGGACAGGCGATATTGATTCTTCCCATCATGGTCACATTCATAGTCAGCGCCATAGAGAGCAAGGACAAGGAGCTTCGTGACCTTGTGAGAACCTTGGGTGCAACTGAGTACGAGACCAGCATCGCGGTCGTCCGTGAAGCATATAGCGGTGTGAGCCTTGCTATCGTTTCTAGTTTTAACAGGGCTTTCGCTGAGCTCGGTATAGCTACGATGCTTGGTGCAAACATCAGTGGTATAACGCGTGTGTTGACCACCGCTATCGCTTTAGAGACTTCTAAAGGGGAGCTTGGGTTGAGTTTCGCTTTGAGCTTTATCCTTTTGTTTGTGGTTCTTGCTTTGAACTATATTATCACTTGGCTTCAGGGAGGTTCTGCCAAATGATATACTCTCTCCGAGGCGTTACCAAGAGCTTTGAGGATATCGAGGCTCTACGAGGCATTGACCTCGACATCGGTGACGAGCTATTGGGTATAATTGGTTATAGCGGGGTTGGAAAGACAACGTTGCTAAAGATTCTTGCTGGCCTCGAAAACCCAACCATGGGTACTCTCAAGTACAATGACACAAGGATAACCAATGAAAACCTATCATTCCTCAGAAAAAACGCCACAATGATCTTCCAGACTCCATTATTTTTGAGGGGAGACGTGTTCACAAACATCGCATATGGGCTCAGAATTAGAAAAACCCCAGAAAATATCATCAAAGAAAGGGTTGAACATGCGCTTGAAACAGTTCGACTCCCCGGGTTAGCCCATCGAGACACACGGGAATTGTCGGGTGGGGAGCAGCAGAGAGTGGCGTTGGCTCGTGCTCTCGTGCTGGACCCTAAGGTGCTGCTGTTGGATGAGCCCACCTCGAATCTTGACCCCAGTAACGTTAGTATCATCAATGATGTGCTCCGTGAGGAATCAGATAACAGGGTAATTGTAATTGCCACTCATGACCTTCCACAGGTCAGTCGCCTTACTGACAGAGTTTTGTTCCTCAAGGATGGGGTCATCAGCGAGGAGGGGGCACCGGAGCAGATGGAAGCCATAACCCGTTTCACCGAGAACATCTTCACAGGAATCAGCAGACACGTGGAAGGCGTCAGCATCATAAAAGTCGATGATATTGCGCTGCGATTCACCGAGCTAGTTACGGGACGGGTCTCGATCCATGTGCGTCCCCAAGATATTATCCTAAGTAAGGACTGGATAGAGACCAGTGCACGTAACCAGTTCCGGGGACCCATCGTTGGTGTCGAGGAGAAGAATGGTATAGTCATGATTAGCATCGACGTGGGTGTGATCTTCAGGGCGCAGATCACCCGAAGAAGCTACAATGAGATGGAGCTGAGCCTAGGTAAGGAGATTAACATCTCATTCAAGGCATCATCAGTCATAATCCTCTAAGTCAAGCTATAATAACAGCGATGCATCTCCAGTAGGAAATGAGTAAGGCAGTCAAGATCACTGTTTTTCCTCGGCTGAACGCCGATACCTGTGGCACAGGGTGCGGGGTATCTTGTTCTAGCTGTACTAGCTGTGATCAGAGCTGTGGCTTTATGGAGATCGAGCAGGAGAGCATGGATGATCTCTACTTCCTCTTGGAGGAGGTGGGCTACGCTAACAGTGAAGACTGCCAAGTGGAGTTTATCGATGCAAACGATATCGATTACTCCATTGAACGCCTGAACATGATCCTAGTCACGAGCGGCGAGGATACAGTCACTCATTATACTTATGGTGAGTACATGACTGAGAACTCTCCAATAATCGCCATCAACAGCAAGATAGTCTCAAAGGGTAAGATACCATCAAAACAGGAACTCGCAAAAGCCTTCGAAGAATATCATTAACCCTGATCTTCTTTCATCTTCTGCTCAAGCGTCTTGAGTTCGCCCTTCTCGCTTATCCTTATCTTGGTCTGGAGCCTCACAGGGATTCCTATGGCCCTGAAGAAACCCATCAACGCAGCGCCATCGATCACATCACGAATCTTACCAGACTTTATCCCCTCGACGAGAAGATGCTCCACTTGTGGCATGACCTGAGGATACTGATAGGTTGCTGCTTTGTATACCTCCCAAGCCCTGTCGCCGAAGTGGTTGTCGAGTATCTCTTGATTTGATAGTTCTTTTGGTTTTTCTTTTTCTGGTTCGGTTTCCGCTGCATGCTCCTTCAACTGTTTGAATAGCAATTGGCGTTTCATCTCCTCCAGTCGCCGCTGCTTTATCCGCTCCAGTTCATCATCCAAGGTGTTTACCGTAGCACAATAGCCGCTAGTATATGATTTATTCCTTACTGAGCAGAGCTGGGTTTTACCCCGGTGATCCTGATGCTATTCAATATAACCAGCAGCGCTAAACCCACATCACCCAGTATGACTGATAACCATAGGCTTATGGTCCCCAACGCTGCGAGAACAACAATAGCCAACTTCATCACCACAGAGATAGTGATGTTCTCCCTTATCCTGCTCAGCGTAGTCTTGCTGAGCCTCTGAATGTAGCCCAACCGGGTCAAGTCATCCTCCAGCAACACGATGTCCGCTGTCTCCAATGCGATATCGCTGCCCAGCCTACCCATAGCTATCCCAACATCGGCAGCCGTCAGAGCCGGAGCATCGTTGACCCCATCTCCCACCATCACTACCTTACCATGAGCCTTCAAACCCTCGATGGCGTCTAGTTTCTCATCTGGGAGGAGATTCGCGTGGTACCCGTTGAAACCTATTTGTCCCGCGATTGCCGCAGCTGTGGTCTCGTTGTCTCCGGTTAGCATCTCGACCTTCATGCCCTGTTTTCTGAGTTCCTGTACTGCTTGTTTGGCCGTTGGTCTGCTCTGGTCCATCAAGGCGATGAGTCCCATTATCTTCTCGTTGGAGATTATCACCACGGTCTTGCCCTGGGACTCCAGAGCATGTATCTCATCTTCTGGGTACTCAATTCCCAGTTCATCAAATAGGCGCGTATTTCCTATCCTGTACTCTACGCCGTTGATGGTTGCTTCGACGCCTTTCCCGGATTGACTCATGAACATCTCAGGGATATAGTGGGTAAATTTCCACTGGAGGGCCTCGTGTTTGATGGCTTCGGCGATGGGGTGCTTGCTCTTCTCCTCAAGAGCAGAAGCTATGGCTAGCAACTCTTCTTTGCTCGTCCCCATCGGGATTATGTCTGTGACCATTGGTTTCCCCACTGTCAGGGTTCCTGTCTTGTCGAACGCGAATACCTTTGCCTTGTTTATCTCCTCGATGAATGTGCTCCCCTTGATCAATACACCGTTTCTACTAGCGCTTGTGATGGCTGAAACCATGGCTACTGGCGTCGCTATCGTGAGTGCACATGGGCACCCTATTACCAGTAGAACCAAGCTGTTGTAGATCGATGGGATCAAAGGAGCGTTGAACAGCAGCGGAGGCACAGAAGCGAACAAGATAGCTAACACGATTATCCCCGGCGTATAGTACCTCGCGAATCGGTTCACCAAGGTCTCGGTTGGGCTCCTCCTGCCTTCTGCCTCCTGAACCATCCGAAGTATATTGGACAACATGCTCTCGGATGATGCCCGGGTCGTCTCGACAGCAAGGTAACCATCAATGTTTATGGTTCCCGCATATACTTCATCTTGAACATCCTTGTGAACTGGGATTGATTCCCCCGTCATGGTTGACTGGTCTACAGAGGTGTTTCCCTCTATCACAAGTCCATCCAGTGGTATCCTGTCCCCAGGTTTGACGACGAATATCTCCCCAGGGAGAACCTTATCCACTGGGACCGTCGTCTCTTCCCCGTTCTTTCTGATGGTGGCTAGCTCTGGTCTTAGCTCCATCAATGCCTCTATGGCGTGGCGAGCCCTCTCCGAGGCTATTACCTCAAGCTTCATCGAGATGTCCTTGAGGAAGACCACCAACGCGCCTTCCTGGTATTGGCCTATCAGTGTGGCTCCTATTGCCGCCACTGTTACGAGGAAGTCTATTCCCACGCTGCCTTTGAGGAGTCCTTTGAAGCCGTTTATCGCCATCTGGTACCCTGAGGCTATCATTGCCGCTACGAGTATGATCGTTGATAGTTGACCACCTACTCCAAGATAATCTAACGCTATCCCCGTGGCTATGGTAAACCCTATGACGATTGATTTGTTCCAATTGGCGTTCTCATGACCTCGACCATGATCATGGTCATGTCCACAGCTTGAGCACACGGCGCCCTCAAGGGTACATGTTGCACAGGCTACGTCTCTATCCAGCGTGCACGTGGCACATACATCATTCTCGTGACGGTGTTCATCGTCGTGATGCTGGTGATCAGTCATTTCTCAGTGTTTCGAGCAATTTTATTTTATTAATGTAATGCTACGATCTGCGGCGTTTTTATTAGAAATTAATAAATCCATATCCGTTTTTTATTAAACCATGACTGTTATCAGTGTCAGCCTCACAAATGAGCTTCTAGACCGTCTGGATCAGTTCGTAGAGGAATCAGGGTACAGCAGTCGCTCCGAGGCCCTCAGACTCGCTATACGGGATGTGCTCAACGAGTACAAGCTCTCAAGGATGCAGCGGGGAGAACTCCTCTCAACGGTAACCATCATCAGTGAGAGCGATGAATCAAGCACCCACATTGGTTTAATAGATCTCAGGAACGGCTTCGATGAGTTGATCTTTGGGAACATGCATCTGCACATCGAGGGTGGTTACTGTATAGAGATATTCCTCGTCAAGGGTCCAGCTGAGCAGATATTGAACTTTGTGAACAAATCCAAGACCATCAGGGGTGTTATCGAGGTCAACCACACGCTCACCCCAATGAGTCGGGAGAGCTAATTCTTATAATTCAAGGAACAACCATTTTCCTCATATGTCTAATCATTCAACGTTCCAAGTCTTGGGCAGGGACACCCAGAGACAGGACGGAATAGCCAAGGTAACAGGCAGGGAAAAGTATGCATCAGACTTGTCGCTCCCCCACATGCTCTACGCACGTATACTGAAGAGCCCATACCCGCATGCACGTGTCAAGAGCATCGATACCAGCAAGATAACTGACCCCACAATAGTTACCCTGACCCCCGATGAGGTGCCTGATGTCACCTTCTGTCCCAGATTGGTGAGCGTCCCCTCAAGCACCTATAAGGACTGGAAGGTACTCAGCGATAAGCCAAGATATGTCGGAGAGCCAATCGTTGCTGTCGCAGCTGAATCAGAGGAGGCAGCCCAGCAGGCAGTTGAATCTATTTCGGTTGATTATGAGAGGCTCACAGCTGTCTTTGATGCCTTGGAGTCAATGAAGTCGGGTGTAGAGCCTATTCACACCGATATCATGCTCGCCGATGACTGGATCAAGGTGGAGAACAATATAGCTTGCACCTTGGATATCGTGGAGGGTGACCCCGAGAAAGGCTTCGCTGACTCAGATTTCATCGTGGAGGAGACTTACCGAACCAACAGGCGTTATCATACTCAGTTGGAGAACAAGAGCGTACTGGTTCGACCCGAGCCCGACGGAGGTGTAACCGTCTGGAGCACAACCCAGACACTCCACAACACCCGGATTCTGCTCCACGAGATATTCGGCATCCCCATGGGCAAGATCAGGATCATAAAGGTGCCCCTCGGGGGGAGCTTCGGTTCGAGTATCCAGGTTAATCCACCGATACCCATCGCAGTAGCGTTAGCCTTGAAATCCAAGCGACCCGTTAAGCTCAGCTATACCCGCGAGGAAGACCTCCACGATCACAGCAGCTACCAGATGATATTCAGGCTAAAACTAGGCGCAAACAAGGAAGGAAAACTCACAGCAGGTCACCTTGATGCCTACCTTGACATCGGTGGACACCAGATCCAAGCATATCCCCTGCTGGGGTGTGTCGTAAATTGGTGGGTGAGCCTCTACACGCTGCCCCACAAGAGCTACATGGGCAAAGCTGTCTACACCAATAAGGTTCCAGC
>CAZVMT010000143.1:0-7510 GCA_964628765.1 uncultured Candidatus Bathyarchaeia archaeon
TGGTCCTGAGCTATCCTGAGAAGCATATAATGGAGAGCGGTTGGCTTACAGGCGAGGAGTACCTGAGCTACAAGGCAGCCATGATAGAGGCAAAGAAGGGTAAGGGACGTGTGGTTCTCTATGGGTTCCAGCCCCAGATGAGGGCTCAGCCCGAGGCCACGTTCAAGCTGCTATTCAACGCCCTGATAGGTTAGCTTTTTCCTGCCCAAATGGGCTGTTTTTTCCCGTTTTTTCACTCATTATCGTAAGATCGAAGACGTTTTATAGAGCACTTGAGTAGCTTATGAGATTCGTGATCAAAATGGGAGTTGAAAAATACGCGAAGAAAGAAGTCGCCGAGCTCATGACACGAGCTGGCAGCAGCACCCGAGCATCCGTCGGACCTATCCCTGGAATGATAAACCTCGGAGCAGGCGACCCTGACTTCAATCAACCCGAATTCATAAACAAGGCAGTCTATGAAGCGATGAAGGCTGGACATACCCACTACAGCTTCTCAGGCGAGCCCGACTTCAAGGAAGCCATCGCCAAGTACTACAAGAAGTACGATGTCGATATCGATCCAAAGACCCAGGTCTTAATCACCAGTGGAGGCAGTCAAGCCATATTCCAGGCCTTCGGAGCCATCCTTGACCCAGGTGACGAGTTGATCGTCCTTGACCCAGCCTACACAGGCTACAACGCGCCCATCGCCTACTTTGGCGCCAAGATGGTGCGAGCCAAGCAGTACAAGGACAAGAACGGGTTATTCAGGCCCGACTTCAATAACATCGAGAAAGCCATCACGGACAAGACCAAGGCCATCCTCTTCTGTACACCGGACAATCCAACAGGCACTGTCTGGACCAAGGAGGAGCTCGAAAAACTAGCCAAGATTTGTGTCAAGCATGACATCATCGCCATCAGTGATGAGATCTACACCGAGTTCATCTGGGGAGGCAAGAAGCACAACACCATCATTGACTTGCCTGGTATGTGGAACAGAACCCTAGTCTTGATGAGTTTCAGCAAGACCTTTGCTTGGACTGGGTGCAGAGCAGGATACATCATCGCTGGATCAGACCTATTGAAGCTAGTCGCAGCGGTACCTGTCGGCATCTGCAGCGTCCCGGTTCCATTCCAGAAGGCAGCCATCAAGGCCCTTGAGGATGGATGGGACTTCGTCAAAATGATGAGGGGCGAGTACGAGAAACGCATCGACTACATGAGCAAGAGGCTCAACGAGATCGATGGAGTCAAATGCGCTAAACCTGAGGGAGCATTCTACCTGTTCCCAGATATCAGCAGCTTTGGATTGCCCAGCATGAAGTTCGCCATGGAGTTCTTCATGAAGGAGAAGGTACGCTGTGCAGCGGGCTCAGGCTACGGCGAGATGGGAGAAGGACACGTCAGGTTCGCACTGGTAAAACCCGTCAAGGACCTGGAGGAAGTCTGTGTAAGGCTTGAACGATTCGTTAAGAATCTACCACCACAGGCACCCCCAACTGTTCCTTAAACTATCCATTTTTTCTCTGTTTTTACTTGACTCTACCAGTTTTTTCAAAGGATCAGGAGAAAAAAGAAGGATAAATAGGTCATATTTTGAAAAAAGAGGGCTGGATATGAGAGTATTGCATCCCCCCCGGGTGTTTATTCTACTCTTTCAAGCTTGAAGACCACTGGTCTGAGACCGTCGGTGCAGCAGCTAACCATGCTGCCGGGTTTATTGATCCACCTGAAGTCCCCGCCCAATGCAAGGTGTGCTACATCTCGTTGGATGTCTGCCCACGCCCAAGCGCAGAAACCCTCGGGCATCTTGAGGTCTTTACTGAGGTAGGTTTTCCCTGTCTCGACTGCGTCACAGATGGGTTTAACGTTCTTGGCTGCGAGTTCGTCGAATATCTCGCCTGGCTGTAGCTTGGCTACTACTGTTATCTTTACGTCTGCCATAAGAAATCAATGAACCTTGGTTTTCTATGTATAAAAGCGTCTTGTTATATACCTATTTGAGTTTGTTTCAATGGATTGTGATGGGTAGAAACAAGCATTATGATGGATACAAGGCATACCAGTACCTTGAACCCGGAAAAGACTACAGGGAATTCAAGCTACGAAAAGCCGTAATAGATGAATGGTGGGAACCAGTACCCCTCAGCAAACCTGAGGAGGAGCGCTTCGAGGAAATCATGGAGAAAACCATGGTAATGGACCTCCACGCCCATCCGGACATAAGCCCCGAGAACCCCCTGGATATCAGGGAGATGGACAAAGAAGGCAGAAACTACCTCGCCTATGAAGCCCTAGCCATGAGTGGCTTGGACTGCGTCTTCGATAACATGATGGATGGGAGCAGCTTCATAAACACCAAGCATGGGTGGGACTGGAACAGCACCATACATGACCTCGGGATGAGGCTCTGCGATATCGCTCATCAAGACCTCCTCTTCCACTGCAAGAGGGCTGAGGACATCGATTACGCGCATAAGACCGGTAAGGTGGCTTGGGTAGCCGTACTGGAGTCGGCTAGCTGCATAGAGAACGAGGTGGATAGGCTTGACGTACTCTACGGATTGGGCGTCAGGAGCATCGGCGTCAACTACAGCGAGTCCAATATGCTGGGCAGCGGACTAAAGGAACACATGGACGGGGGATTAACAGACTTTGGGTATGATGCGCTGGTGCGTATGAATAAACTGGGCTTCCTCGTAGACGTGAGCCACACGAGCGACCAGACAGCCATGGAGACCATCGAACTCAGCAAAGACCCTATCATCGTCAGCCACGCAGGCACGAGAACACTAACCCCAACCACACGTATGTTCCCAGATGAAGTAATACAGGCGCTAGGTGAACATGATGGTGTGATGGGGATAGAGGCAGCCCCCAACCTCACGGTAACCGAAAAACATCCATTCCACGGCATCGAGAGCTACATGGAGCACATCGAGCACTGCATCGACCTCATCGGCATAGATCATGTGGGCTGTGGACCTGATACCAACTATGGGGACCACGTTGGGCTCTACCTCACCAATCTTGAGAGAAACAGTAAGCTTGGGCTGGGACACTATCAGAGACCGGGAAAAGGCGGTGAAAACAAGTTCCTCGGTATCGACATGAACGTTGAGCAGCTCAAGGAACTCAAGTATGTCAGGGGCATGGAGAACCCAAGCGAGTGCCTCCAGAACGTCTGCAGATGGATGATAAAACACGGGTACAGCGACACAGAGATACAGAAAATCATAGGACATAATGGGTATGAACTAGTGAAAAAAGTCTGGAAATAGAGAAACTATTGTTTGGGAGTCTTCTCCCAATTCGCCTCAGCGATAGCAAGTGGAACCTCAACACCCGCTGGTATCGCAGTCTTGTAGCTACGCCCAGCCAGCCTCTCAAGATGCTCAGCCTTCGCCCTCTTCCGTAACTCCTCATCTGTGAAGAGCGCGATGGCGGCGCCAGCCATGGTCTTGGCAGCAAACACCAAGCTCTTGTGCCCAATACTGGACCCAGCGCAGGCTACGAATGTCCAGCTGTGACCCGGGGCACCCAGCACGTTACAAGCTGTCCCGAACTCGACTGTTGGTGTGATCCATGAGATGTCCCCCACGTCGCTGCTGCCTGGGCTTGTCTCGCCCTCACCAATCGGGTCAATGACGTCGGTCACAAGGTCCACATCTCGATACTTCTCTGGGTCCGGTATCTTGTTGCGTCTCAAGACATCCAGTTTAGCCTCTTTGCTGAACTGGTCTCCAATCTTCTTGGCGAACTCCAGCTCCTCGCTGCTCCACTCCGGTGTACCGATCTCCCTCATGTTCTTGACCACGAGCTCAGAGATGACCTTGTTGGGCAAGATATTGTATAGGGCGTCGATGAACTGGATCTCAAGCTCTGTCTCCGTCATCAACGCGGCGCCCTTGGCGATCTTAACGATCCGCTCATAGATGGGGTCCAGCTGGGTTCGCTCAGGCGCCCTGATATAGTACCATGATCGAGCGTAATCCGGCACAACGTTAGGCTGTCCACCGCCTTCCTCAATCACATAATGAATCCGAGCATCACTGATTACATGCTCACGGAGATAGTTGACACCTATATTCATCAACTCTATCGCGTCCAAGGCGCTCCTACCCATCTCAGGGTTCCCAGCAGCATGCGCCATCTTGCCCCTGTAGATGAATTTGACGCCGTTAACAGCGGTGCTGCTCTTGAGGCTCGCCGTATTCATGCTACTCGGGTGGTGACTAAGACAGGCATCCAAGTCATCATAGTAACCGTCACGAGCCATCCAGACCTTACCAGCGTAGTTCTCCTCGGCGGGCGTACCATAGAACCTGATGGTCCCCGTTAACCCCTCCTCCTCAAGAAGATACCTGAGAGCAACAGCAACAGTCAAGGCAGTAGCACCATGCACATTATGCCCACAGCCATGACCAGGAGCCCCAGCCACAAGCGGGTCCTTCTCCGGCTTTATCTTGTTACTTATACCAGGCAGGGCATCATACTCGCCTTGGAACCCTATTACTGGTTTTCCGCTGCCCCACTCAGCCACTATAGCGGTGGGCATCCCGGATACACCGTGCTTGACATTGAACCCATGTTCTCTGAGTTTCTCAGCGATTAGCTTGCTTGACTTGGTCTCAACTAAACCCAGTTCGGCGTATTGCCATACTTGGTCTGCTACTTGGATGAACTCTTCCCGGTGTTCATCAATCCATTTCCATGCCGTATCCTTAAGCATACAAAAGAAGTGGTGAACGAAGTGTAAAAAAGTGGCGCAGGGAGTGGGATTTGAACCCACGACCCGGATCGGGCCCCAGTTTTTCAGACTGGCGCTATAGCCAGACTAAGCAATCCCTGCGCCTTTTAGTTTCATTTAACTAGGGATAGAAAGAGAGTTTGTTACCAATACTGTACTTAGTTAAGTGAAAATGATGAGTGGGGCCCGATCCGGGGTTGCGCCAGCCTCATCAGCAGAACCAAGTTCTGCAAGAGTGTAGAATGCGTCTATCTATTTATAGATTGACAAGCATCACGAGAAGATATTGAGGTAACAGTAAAAATAAGTGGGTTATTGTTTGCGCTTCAACAGCTCAGCTTTTACCCCTGCGATATCCAACAGTGGCTTTTCATTTGGATTTACTGGCACATACCTCTGGTCACCGAGATGCTTTCTCTTTCCGGTTATTGTTTTCCTTTAGTTTCTCAGCTGTATCCTGAGCTAGTTCAAGGGGAGGCTCTCTATTCATTGATCCAGTTCCAAGCTTTCTCTTTTACCATAAACTATGAATACTATCTATGTGCAGAAAATAGTAGGCGCAGAGGGTGGGATTCGAACCCACGTCCCGTCCTGGGTCCAGTTCATAAGACTGGCACGTTCGTCCACTCCGTCACCTCTGCACCTTTTTACTTTCATTTAACTAGGGATAGAAAGAGAGTTTGTTACCAATACTGTACTTAGTTAAGTGAAAATGATGAGTTTGGACCCAGGACGGGATTTGCGCCAGCCTCATCAGCAGAAATAGATTCTGCAAAGGGTACTCAAATACGGGCGATATTTATAGATTGAAGTTGCCATGAATATGGGTCTTGGGTGACAGTTTTATTATGCAATGTTTTATCAAGAAACCCTGATACCTTTTCCTTTGAGAACCAGATGCCCCAAGAATATCTAAACAAGCTCAGATACACCGGTTTGGCGGCTTTCCTAGGTGGCTGGGTGGTTATATTGGCTGCTATCTCACGGAATCCCTGGTTCGTTTTCACTGAGAACGCCTTCAGCGACCTGGGTAACCCCATGGCAAATGATCCATGGTTATTCAACTATGGCATGATGCTGAATGGGTTGCTCATCGTGGTCTACGGATTCTATCTGGTGCATGTGTCGTTTAGCAAGACCTCCTCCGTTGGCGGTGGCTTCATGATGATAACCGGGGTGTTCCTCGTGCTCATCGGGGCTTTCCCGGAGGGGAGCCAGAACCACTTCTTCGTCTCGGTGTGGTTCTTCACGCAGGGAGCCCTCACCGTGCTGACCTGGGGACTGGCACTGTATAGGGATGCTAGGTGGAGCCGTGTGGGTTGGGTCTTCTTGGCGCTGAGTTTGGGTGGCTCATTGCTTGCATTGATTGTTCCTTGGCCTTCGATAGCGGTGGTTGAGGCTTATGGGATATTGATCATGGATGTCTGGGTGGCGTTGATGACCCGGATCACCCCCGGGTTCCACGGTTAAGCATTATATTGCCCCAAAACCAAGAGCTTCATGTGTTCTAAATGACAGGTGTTATTGATTTACTTAAAGAGCAGAAGAAGCTAGAACTGCACCACGTGGAGGTGCTCAGCGAGTCCATCAAGGACCTCAAACAGCCCATGGCGCGGGTGATCATTGAGGCGATTATTCAGGATAGTAAGAAGCATGCGGCTATCGCCCAGGCTTTGATCGATGTTGGCGCTGGGGAGGAGCCCATGAGGATGGATGTGGATATGGGTCCGGCTGTGAATCTTCACCAGAACATCAAGCAGCATGTCCGGGTGGAGCAGAACATGATCGAGATGCTTGGTGAGATACTAGCAATGGTGAAGGATGACAGGGTGAAGACATTCATTGATTACTGGGTGGAGGAGGAGAAGCGCCACCACAAGATGCTGAAGGAGTTGTCTAATCTCGTTGACAGGGACAGCGTCTCGTTGGATGAGTATGTTGGGCTATTCCAGAAGTACATGATAGTCCCACCCGGGTAACACTTTTCCTTATTTCATTCCGAGAAGCATTTTTATCACATATCAAACCCTCAGCGATCAATGAAAGCTGTTATCGTCGAGGCGAGCCCAAAAAGAGACGGTAACTCGGTTACCCTCTCAAGACACTTCATCAAGGGGCTGATGGAGAACCCTGAGGCAGAGATCACCGAATTATATCTGGGTGATCTGAACATCGAGTTCTGCAGGGGATGCTGGAGCTGCCTAAAGCTGGGTGAGCCCGGTTGTGTCATCGATGACGATATGACGTGGATCTACCCCAAACTCAACGAAGCGGATGTTATCATATTCGCTACTCCCATCTACTGGTGGCACATCAACGCCCAGATGAAGAAGTTCATAGACAGATTTGAGGGACTCTTGGATGGAAATGGACCAAACAATCTATCGGGTAGGACCCTCGTTGTGATACTTACCTACGTCGCCGAGGACCCTGACGGGGTCTATCTGGCTATTCAGATGTTCAAATCCATCGCTGGCTGGGCTGGGATGGACCTCAAGATGCTTCAATACAACTCGGAAAAAGGCCATGTCAATATGGCACCCGAGAAACTGGTGGAGGCATACGAGTTAGGGAAAGAACTGAGCCACACAGAGAGACAGGAGCTTACTGTCCCTTGTCTGGTGGAGGGATGTAAGGGAATGTTCAGCTCAACCGAGGCACTGGCTCGTCACCTCGCATCAGGAGCAGGAGTGTCTCATAGGGAGTGGCGTAGGGTCAACGGCTTCAAGGACCTTGGGATGAGAACAGATGAACTCTGGAAGGGGATCGCTGAGA
>CAZVMT010000144.1:0-7495 GCA_964628765.1 uncultured Candidatus Bathyarchaeia archaeon
CTAAAGCTGCGTCGTGCTCATCATCTGCTAGCAGCTCTAGCACTCCAACTGCTACGAGGTTAACGAGTTTTTCATCTTCCGACTCGCTCATCTCATTCAAGAGGTTGAAGATGCGCGCAAGAAGATCTGGATACTGCCGGGGCTTCCGAAATAGGTCTCGGAGATAGAGGCCCAAGTTGCCAAAAACATCATAAGGCAGATCTGCGTGCCAGCCCTCTGTATCCCTGCTGAACTCAGGCACCCGCCGCAGCAAAGCCTCGACCGCATTCTGGTAAGTGAGCTCACTCATTGTCCTTACAGCGCTTTCTGCAAATCGGTCAAGATTTCACGTGCGATCCTCGCATCACCCGCACCTAGATCGCCACTCTTCAAAAGCCGCTGCACGGCTGTGCGCATTTCCTGTCCCTTTACAAAATGGCCGCTCCTGGAAAGTAGCTCGCCCGTCCGGAGCTCATGTCGAATGGCATCTGCGGTGCTGCCGGATCCAACTTTTGCGTTCCGCCGATACATTTGATTGATGAGATTGCGGAGCCTTGGGTTCTCTGCCGTCTGCAGCAGATTGTCACGAGCAGTCCCCAGCAGTTTCGGCCCACCCGTTGTAGCACCGCGCAGTTTGCCGAGCATGCCTCCGATGCCGCCGAGCCTGGAGGAGAGTGAATGCGATGCTCGCTTGCCGATGCCTCGGAAGACTCGGCCGAGGGCGGCTCGGACGGCGCCGACGGCGCCGGACAGGGCGGTGAGGACGATCTGGGCGCCGTGGAGGGCTTTGGCCTGGTCGAGGGTGACGCGGATGGGGAGGATGCCGCCGCCGGCGCTGAGGCTGCCTTTGCCGTCGTCGGGGCGGATGGTGCCGCTCTCGTCGATGTCGAAGATGTAGTGGACCTGGCCGTCCTGGAAGTGCACGCGGGCGGCGTTGGGCACGGTGACGCAGCCGTCGCCGCCGCCGCAGTAGGTCTCGGGGAGGTTGGGCTTGCCCTGGTTGACGGCCGGCTCATTCGCGGCGGTGTCCACGCCCTGGCCCTGCTGGCCGTTGCTGCCGGTGTCGGCGGCGGCCGGCTGGGGGACGCGGCTGCCCTCGGGGTCGATGCAGCCGGCGGTGTCGGCGGCGGATGGATCGCACTGGTAGCCGGTCGGGTCGGTTGCGCTCAGTGGGTTGTTGAGCACGTAGCTGTATGGATTGAGGCTCTGGCTGTTGCGCGGATTCTGGATATACGGATCCACGCTCAAAAAGCGGCCCATGGCCGGGTCGTAGGCGCGGCCGTTCATGTGGATGAGGCCGTGGGCGTCGAGGTGCTCGTGGGCGGTGAAGCCGCGCGTGGTCGTTGCCGTGGGATATTCGCCGCTGTGCAACAGGCCGCCGGCGTCCTCCCAGTCGCTGGTGAGCGGCTTGCCAAAGGCATCGTAGCCGTGCCGCTCGAGCACGGCGCCGGCGGCGTCGGTGATGGTGTCCACCGAGCCCATGCGGTCGCTGTGTAGATAGCGCACATCGCGCGCATCGGCGGTCTGCTCGATGACCAGGTAGTCGCCGAGATAGGTCTTCTCGATGGTCTCGCCGCCGGCGGTGATGATGCGCTCGTAGTCTTTGTCTACGTAATAGATGGTCTCGCCGCCCCGGGTCTGCTTGTAGCGGGACTGGTCGGGGCCGTACCACAGGGCGGTGGTAGTGCTGCCCTCGCGAATCTCGACGGGCTTGCCAAAAGCGCTGTAGCGCACCTGCCGGCCGCTGCCTGCCACCATGCTGCCGTTGCCGTCATAGGCAAAGTCATTCACCTGGCTGCCATCGGGCAGCATCAGCGACGTCACGGCGTGCGGGCCGGCGTTGGCCGCGTTGGTCCTGGTGGCGTCGCCGTAGTGATAGCTCAGCGCGACGTCGTCCTTGCGGGTGAGATTGCCCAGCGGGTCGTATGCATAGCCGATCTCGACATCCGGGCGGCCGTCGGTCCATGTCCGCGTGGCCCGCTCCAGGCGCTGCAAGGCGTCGTAGGTGAAGGCCTCGGACGTGCCCGTGAGCAGGTCGGTCCGGCGGGTCAGATTGGCATATGGATCGTCATAGTCATACCGCACGTCCTGCAGAATCGTGATGCTGCCAGCGACACGCATCAGCCGCGTGTGCCGCAGCTGGCCGGTGGAGGCATAATGGTAATAACTGCCTATGATGCCGTTGCCGAGCACCTCACGGGCAATCTGGCCGCGCGGTGTCATCTGCTCGATGACCCGGTATATGTCGCGCCTCGTGGGGTCCCGCTCCGTTACCAGATATCCAAACTGGTCATAGTCGAGCGCCCGGATCTCGCCGCTGGGATAGCGAATGCCCTCCAGATGGCCGTAGTAGCGATCGTAGGCGTACTCCTGCACGAATTCCAGATCGTCCATCTGCGTGACAATCCGGATCGGCCGCAGGGCATCATCATAGGTATAATTCCGCGCATAGCCGCCGGCGTTCTGCTCGCGAGAGAGCGTACCCTGGTGCGTGAAGTCGTAAATCCACTCGGACTCGACCACGCCGTTCACCTCACGGCGGCGCACTCGTCCGAGGACATCATAGACAAAGCCCACGGACTCGCCGTTGGCATCGGTCTGGTGGACGAGCTCGCCCGCGCCGTTATATGCAAACGACCAGGCGCCGCCGTCCGGGTCCGAGAGCGCCACGCGGCGGCCCAGGTCATCGTGGCGCGCGGTGAGGCGATTGCCCGCGCTGTCCTCGATGAGAATCGTATTTCCATGGGCGTCGTGACGATAGCGGGTCGCATGTCCGCCGGTGTCCACGGTCTCCACCAGCAGCCCGCGGGCGTCGAAGGTGCGCGCCGCGGTGAGCCCGCCCGGCAGCGTGATCTGCGTGGTCGCCCCGGCGTGGTGGTACCTGGTGGTGAAGACACCGTGCGGTAGACCGCTCCGGTCCACGTCCTTGCGGCCGGGTCGGCCGAGGGCGTCATACTGGCCGTAGGTCGTGAAATACGCTCCGCCCGGGTCCTCGCTGGGCTGGCTCTCGCGCACGAGGTGGCCGCGCTTGTCGTACTTGGCGATGCTCACGATGTCCCTGACCCGGGCCACGCTTGCGCCAAAGCCCGTGGCCTGGGTCTTCACGGCTCGCTCGAGCTCGTCCATGTAGTGCCACTGGATGGGCGCGCCGTTCTGGACCGTGGCCACGCGGACGCGTGCCCACGGCGGGCAGCTCGCGTCGCACCACAGCCGCCGCACGTGGATGGGTGGCGTGCCGTCCTGGGTGGTCGTGATCAGCCGGCCAAAGCCATCATAGGCATTGCGGGTGATGATGCCGCGGCTCCGCTCCCATAGCACGAGGCCGGTTGCAGCCGCGTGGTCCATGATGGTCGTATGGATGGCAGCATTGGTCTCGGTGGTCGCGAAGTAGCCATCGGACGCATAGGTCCAGCGTGTAATGCGCGGCGCAGCAAGCCCCGCGCCGCTGATTCTCTGTTTTGTCAGGTTCCCGTGGGCATCATATTCATATTCCGTGCGCAGCTCCTGCGAGCTGCTGCCGGGCTGCACGGCCTGCGCGGCAAGCAGGCGCTCCGAGGGATGACGCGCGCCGTACCAGCGGAAGGTGGTCACGACCGTCTTTGCCGCATTGTCCGCCGCATCGGGCAGCGGCGCGCTCTTGTAGTGCACCGGCTGGTCGGTGACCGTCGTGCGAGTCACCTTGTCGAGCCACCAGGCCGACACGCTCCTGTAGTCGTACTCGAAGGTCGTGCGCTGCACGTGGGTCATGAACGCATCGTCGGTGGTCACCTCGATGGCGCTGGGATTGCCATAGCGGCGATCGTCCGGATCATATGCAGTGATGGTGGTCGTGGTGGACAGCAGCGCGCGGGTCTCGAGATCGAAGACGCGCTCGATCTGCCCGGCGAGGTAGACGAAGCACACGCCTCCGGAGCAGCGAGGAATCCATGATTGCGAGCTCTCGCGCAGCGGCGTGCGGGATGCCGGGTCGCCGGCCAGCTGGATTTGCACGTGCAAGACCCGTCCGGTGCGCGGAAAGGCGTCATGGTAGCGGGTCGTGGTGCGCAGACTGTTGGACGGATCCGTCCGGTTCGCCTGCTCGGCGATGATGGCGCGAAATCCCATGAAGCCGCGGCCTTCATCGTTGTAGATCGCATCTTCATAGCGGTAGCAGGTGGTGTTCGAGCCGCCCGCGCCGCTCGGCTCGGTGAAGCGGGCCACGACCTGCATGGATGACGTGAAATGGTATTGATGCGGCGCCGCCGCTTCGCGATGAGCGCGGTAGAAGGGGCTGGTTGCCGGCGCCGGACATGCAGAGACACCGCTGCTCGACAGCGGCGCATAGCTCCAGGTATGCGCCCGGCCCATGCCATCGCGCACCATCAGCAGCAGGTCGGGGACCTGGCTCGCAGAGGTGCCCGCGCCCCGATTGCGCGCCACGTAGCCGCCCGTGGGCAACGGCGGGCTGTAGCTGCCGAGCGCCAGCATGCCCACCGGCGTGGCGCCGTACAGATCGGCGATGCGATAGGACACATCGGGCAGGCCGTCGCCGTAGAAGTCCTCCACGCGGCTGGCGCGCAGCGGCACGGTGAGCGGTGTGGGGCTGCGCTCGAACCGTGCGGCGCCGCTGGCGTCGAAGCGGACGCGCACCGCATCCCAGCGGTAGATCGAGCGGTCGAGCTCCGCGGGCGCGTTGCCGCGCAGGAAGTCCGCGCCGCAATATTCTCTCGGCTCCACGTCGCTGTCGACGAGGTAGCACCACGCATGCACCAGCTCCGCCGGCACCATCAGCTCGTCATGGCCATCGGCATCGATGTCCATGGGAAACACCGCGGTATATAGATGATGATGGAGCGATATGGAATCTGCTGGCGCATCGACCGCAGCGAAGCGGCCGCCGGTGTTGAGCCAGAGCCGATCGGGAAGCAGGTAGAGATCGAGCAGCCCATCGCCGTTGGCGTCGAAGAACCCCGCGCCCTGGAGCTCGCGCAGCGAGATGCCCGGGCCGCCCAGCGACGCGACCGTGGCGCTGGTGAAGACGAGCGAGCTCCCTATGCGGCTGGTGAACACGATCCGGGGCGGCACGGGCTCGCCCAGGCCGTTCCAGTCGATGTACAGGTCGGGCATCGCGTTGCCGTCCAGATCGGCAATCTGCATGATGTCTTCCCGGCCCAGCGTGGTGATCGGCGTGCTGCCGCAGAACTGGATGGTCTGGCTGCCACGCGCCGTGCAGTTGTGGTGCATGATGACGGCGGCGCCCTCGAGCACGAGCACGTCGGTGTCGCCGTCCGCGTCCATGTCGATTGCCTCGGCCACATGGGACGAGCCGGGCAGGGCCAGATTGCTGGCCGTATGCACCAGCCGATCGCCACGCCATGATGCAATCGCCAGGCGGCCATTGATCCGGCCGACCAGATCGGCAATGCCGTCGCGGTCGAAGTCGGTATCCCGGCTGCTGGGATAGCCGTCGAGCGGACTGTCATAAGCGTCCAGCCACGGCCCATCGCTCAGGTCGATGGGCGCCTGCCGGCTCGATAGATACAGCAGCTGCCGACTCGGCGAACCGCCCCAGGGCTGCGGATACTCGAGCACCAGCCGGTCGCGCGTGCCGTCGCCGTCATAATCGTTGACCAGGCGAACCTGGCGCGTCTCGCCGCTCGCCTCGTCCAGAGCGTGTGCATCCACGCCGATCCGTCTCGATGCATAGACCAGCGAGGTCCACCGCGTCACATCGGTGCCCGTGCACGCCTCGTTCGCGCATACCCGGATGCGCTCGAGCAGCGAGCGCCCGGTCGCCTCGCTCTGGACGTAGCGCAGCTGATAGCGCCGCACCAGCTCGGTCCCCACGTAGGTGCGAATATCGGTAAGCCTGAGCGGCGAGACCAGCCGAGCGCCGGCGCGGTAGCGGTGGCTCACATCCGGCCGGCCCTCCTCATACGCAAAGGTGACGCGGCGATTCCCAGGACTGGTGCCCATACCGGTATAGCGAATCTCCCGCAACACATGGCCGGTGGCAGAGGAGCCATAGTCATAGTGCATGGAGTTCCCCTGCCGATCCTGGCTGCGGCGCAGCTTCCATGCAAGCGGAGCCGGAGCGCCGGCCGGGCTGTAGACAGCATCTCGAGTCGCCCCCGCCCCGTAATACTGAATGATGCCCGAACGGGTCTCGACCCGGAAGTATGACGCCCTGCTCATCGTCGTGCCGCCGAGCAGGGTGATACGGGCAAACTGGTCGATCTCGGTGCGATATTCCGAGCCAACCTGCCCATAGCCACCGCTCACCAGCACCAGACGCTCGCCATCCAGACACAGCCGATCATAGTGGCTGAAATCCACACTGCGCGTGCCGCCGTCCTGCGCCACTGTCCGGGGACACCGATAGATACTGGAGCCGGCCACCAGCGACCAGCCCACCCCCGCGATCCCGTTGCCCGCCCGGCTCTCGTAGTCGAGCCGCACCGCCGGCTGCATCCCCTGCCGCCCGGGCGGCACCTCGATGGGAATCGAATACGCCGCCGCCCCGCCTTGCACCGACGCCTCGCCCGGCACCGCACCGACATTCTCGGACGCGGGGACGGGCAGCTCCATGCGCCGCGTGCTCCCGACGATCTCGGCCAGATCCGCCGCCGGAGTCTCAAGCCCCGCGCTGCGCTGTCCGGCAGCCCCGGCGCCCCGATCATCCTCTGATGGCCCGCAACCAGCCACAACGCCAGCAATCGCGGCAACGCCGACCAGCACCCGCATCGCTCCGGCCGACCTTCTCACGCCATATAGCAGACCATTCATAGCTACTTCCCAGGCAGAATACTGAGTGTCGGCCACAACATGCCATGGTGACCAAGACTACCGATGACCGAGCCTCGCACAGCGGGTCTGACACCCTCGCCAGCATGGCTCTACCCCCATTGCGGGGCTCGCTCCATGGAATCCCGGCAGCCCGGTCGCCCTCGCCAGCGACCACCATGCATCCGCTCCCTACTCCACACGTCTCCAGCCAGCCGGCTACCTGTTTATCTCGTTATCAATCTCTGTATACCTCCGGTTTTCATCCACGCACCAGCACAAACATGATTCGCCTGTGCGCTCGACGACGAGCCATCCCGCTGGCGTTCGAGTGTCGGACAAAAGGCACAATAATCATGCCGAACGGCCACACGCAGCCAGATGGGCTGTTACAACGTACGAGTGCGGCATGCCAGTGGACATGCTGCGGCTTGCCACGTTCGTGTCATGGCTTGCCGGGGCACCTGCCATGCGTTGCCGCTACGGGTGCCACTTGTTGCCGCCAGCTTGCCGGGGGGATGCCACGAGCTTGCCATCCCCGCTTGCCACCCCCTGGCAAGCATCGCGTAGCGCGGAGACACGCCCATGTACAGGAACACGGTGATACGCGGCTAGATTGCCGCGGCAACCACAACCGGCGGCAGCGTGGCCACCTTGCGGCCCGCGGCAGGGATCCATGCCGGCTCGCCTGGAGCTCGCCCACGATACGAGGGTTCGTGGTCTATTCTCATTCGAGAGGAGGGCAGGGGCCCGA
>CAZVMT010000145.1:0-7431 GCA_964628765.1 uncultured Candidatus Bathyarchaeia archaeon
TGTGGCTGTCCAAGCATTGAGTATTGAGAGGGTAATTGAGAGCATTTCAACTGCTGAAGTAGCTGACCTAGTGGAGATTAGGCTTGACTACAGGGAGGAGGAGCTTGACTTTTCGGCTATACGTGGATGCACAGTGAAGCCGCTCATAGCCACCAACAGGAGGATCGATCAAGGTGGAAACGCAGATGAACCGGAGTCAGATAGAGTCCAACTGCTTTTAGAGGCTGTGAATGCTGGTTTTGAATACGTGGACATATCCACATCAACCGAGAACCTCACGGAAAACGTATCCAAGTTCAAGGAAAAAGGCGCTAAAGTAATCGTATCTTATCATGATTTCCAGAACCCCCTGAGCAGAGACCAGCTTGAGGAAAAACATAACGAGTTATCAGTGACAGGCTGCGACATAGTGAAGATAATCGGCTGGACCAATGACATCAGCGATAACATACCCTATCTGGGCTACAACAGGGACCACCCGGGAAACATCTCCTTTGGGATGGGTGAGAAAGGGATCACCTCAAGGATACTCGCGCCGTTATCTGGTGCAGCCTTCACGTATGCGTCACTGGGGTCGGGTAGGGAAGTGGCGGAGGGTCAGGTTCCGCTTGATAAACTGTGGGAGACTTACAGGAGCATTGGGTGATGAATTTCTATCTCTTGGGGTACCCTGTTGAGCACAGTGTCAGTCCACATATGCATAACGCTGCGTTCAAGGAACTTGGGTTAGATCACCGATACAGTGCGCTTGGTGTTCCAAGGGAACGACTTGGAGAGGTAGTTGAGTCAAAGATAAGGGTTGATTCCTTTGGAGGAGCCAATGTAACCATCCCCCACAAGATCGAGATCATCAAATACGTGGATGAATTAGCCCAATCAGCGAGAAAGGCTGGCGCAGTAAACACCATCGAACATAAGGACGGTTTGCTCAGGGGGCATAACACAGACGCCCTAGGAGGCATCAGAGCGTTAAAGGAAAACTATGGTAGTCTATCCAGCGCCAAGGTCGTCTTGCTGGGCGCAGGTGGGGCAGCGAGGGCGTTATCAGCTGAGATCGCCCCCATGGTGGAAGAGCTTGTGATCCTTAATCGCTCCATAGAGAAAGCCAAGATGCTATCCGAGAGCCTTGGCGGTAAAACAAGCTATGGATCGCTTGATGAGCAACAGGTGATCGAATCAGCTGATATCTTAATCAACACGACCCCACTCGGGATGTCGCCAAACACAGGGGAATCACCCGTAAAGCCAGATTATCTTCACTCAGAATTATTTGTATTTGATATCGTCTATAATCCTTTGAAGACCAGGCTTCTGAGAGACGCGGAGGAAGCTGGTGCGAGGACACTTGGTGGACTCTGGATGCTGGTGTATCAGGGTGTCGAGTCCTTCAAGGTCTGGACCGGGATCGAGCCCAGCGCGGATACCATGTATGAGGCAGCGTTAAATGCACTGATGGAGATGAGGCGTTGAATATCGCTGTCTATGGCTTCATGGGCGTGGGCAAGACAACCATAGGTAAGCTGCTCGCCGAGAGGATAGGCTACGATTTCATCGACATGGATATAGAGATCGAGAAAAGAACAGGCACAACCATATCTGAGATATTCAGAAAACAGGGTGAAGCCAAGTTCAGGCAACTGGAATCAGAGCTTGTGAAGGAACTCGCAGAAAAAAACAAGCTAGTCATAGCATGCGGCGGGGGAGCCTTAGCCAACA
This sequence comes from uncultured Candidatus Bathyarchaeia archaeon, assembly GCA_964628765.1. Classification (GTDB taxonomy): domain Archaea; phylum Thermoproteota; class Bathyarchaeia; order TCS64; family TCS64; genus RBG-16-57-9. The sequence continues at coordinate 1,717 of CAZVMT010000145.1, forward strand.
AGGAGAACGCGGAGACCATGAAGGGCTCCGCTAGGATGGTTTACCTCACCGCCTCGATACCCGAGATCATTAAGAGAACCAGACGGGATAATGACAGACCCTTGCTTGATGTACCGGACCCATTGCAGACGGCTTCAATTCTCTTGGAGAAACGTGAGCCAATCTACAGGATGTACGCTGAGATCATTATAGATACCACGGAGCTGACGCCAGTTGAGGTGGTGGAACGCATATCGGAGGAGCTGCGATGAGCGTCAAGATCACCCCCCGAGACCTAGCGGGCACAATAAATGCTCCCCCCAGCAAGAGCGCTACCCACCGATACCTCATAACATCAGCGCTAGCCAAAGGCGTTAGTGTATTGGAGAATCCCCTTCAAAGCGAGGACACAGCCGCAACCAGAGGTGGGTTAAGTAAACTGGGTGCAAACATAGTTGAAGAGGGGGATCACTGGAGGATAACAGGGGGAACACTCACCCCACCAGATGCAGTGATAGATTGTAAAGAATCCGGCACAACCATGAGGCTCCTGATAGGGCTCTGCAGCCTTCTGGATAAGCCATGTTTTCTGTCTGGAACCCCCTCACTGCTAAAAAGACCCAACGAAGCTTTACTGCAAGCCCTGGAACATCTAGGGGCGTCAACAAAGGGCAGCGACGGGTACTCACCGATAACCATCAAAGGACCGTTGAAGGGGGGAGAAACAGAGATCAGGGGAGACATCAGCTCCCAATATATATCATCGATAATACTCGCGGCACCATATGCTGAGAAACCAGTGACTCTGCGATTATCAACCAGGCTGGAGTCCAAACCCTACGTCGAGATGACCATCGACACGATGAAGACAGCGGGAATAAAGCCACAATACTCAGAGAATCTGGAAGAAATCCATGTCCCAACTGGATGTTATAAGCCAGTGAGGACACGCATCGAGGGAGACTGGTCCAGCGCAGCGTATTTACTTGCAGCTGGGGTTATTGCGGGTAAGGTTCATGTGGATAACCTTGATGTGGGGAGCTGTCAGGCTGACAAGGAGATCATAAGAATCCTCGACGAGATGGGGGCATACATCAAGATCACTGGAAAACGGGTAACCACGGAGAAGAGCGATCTAACCGCCATCACAACGGACGTTAGCGACTGCCCTGACCTTTTCCCAATAGTGGCGTGCCTCTGCGCGGTAGCTGAGGGAGAAAGCACGCTAACTGGATTGGGGAGGCTGCGGATTAAGGAATCTGACAGGTTATCCGCGATGATTGATGGGTTGAGGCGGATGGGTGTATGGGTTATGGGAGGCGATGAAGCCGTCACCGTAAAAGGAGGAACCCCAAATGGGGCGGTCATCGACACATACAATGATCACAGGATAGCCATGAGCTTCGCGGTCCTAGCCCAAGCCGCGGTTGGAGAGACAAAAATAATGAACCCTGAATGCGTATCAAAATCATATCCCGGGTTCTGGGAAGACCTCAGAGGAATAGGAGCAGAGATAAGATGAACACACTTGGAAAATACTTCAAGATAACGAGCATAGGAGAGAGCCACGGAAAGATAGTCGGAGTAGTAATCGACGGGTGCCCAGCTGGGCTCAGGCTAGACGTGGAGCGGCTTCAAGCAGACTTAGACCGCAGACGCCCCGGTCAGAGCAGCATCACCACGACTCGCAGTGAACTGGATCAAGCTGAGATACTAACAGGCATATACAATGGTATTACAACAGGTGCCCCTATTACCATCATAATCCAGAACAAAGACCGGGACTCATCGAAGTATCTTGAGCTGCGTTGGACACCGAGACCCGGACACGCCGACTATACCGCTGGGCTCAGATATGGTGATCATCAAGACCCACGTGGCGGGGGTAGGTTCAGTGGCAGGATCACCGCTAGCCTCGTCATGGCTGGGAGCGTCGCCAAGCAGCTGTTAGAGTCCATAGGGACAATGGTTGTGGCTTATACTAAGCAGATAGGGAATATCGTGGCTCCTGAGCCTGGCTCTTTTGAGCACATAGAGGATAACGTTGTTCGTTGTCCTGATCCTGAGACCGCTTTGAAGATGATCAAGGAAATAGAGAGGGTCAAGTCCGAGGAGGATAGTGTTGGGGGAAAAGTAAGCGTAGTAGCCCAGAACCCTCCAAAGGGGATAGGTGACCCCGTCTTTGACATCCTTGAGGGAGACCTAGCCAAGGCTTTCTTCAGCATACCCGCTGTGAAGGCTGTTGAGTTCGGTGCAGGTACGCGAGCCGCAGAGATGCTTGGCTCCGAGAACAACGACCAATACGCTATAGTTGATGGGGAGGTGGTCACCGAGACCAACAACAGCGGAGGCATACTGGGAGGCATATCAAATGGAATGCCCATCACCGCAACCATCACATTCAAGCCAACTCCCAGCATAGCCAAGGTCCAGAAGACAGTCAACACCAAGGAGAACAGGGAAACAACCATCAAGATAGAGGGGCGCCATGATCCCTGCATCGTGCCCCGCGCTGTCCCTGTTGTTGAGGCTGTGATGGCCATTGTTTTAGCCGATCACGCACTGGGGGCGGAGAAAATACCGAGAGTGTTAGGTGAAAGAAGTGACGTATGAGGAAGAGATCAAGCCCCATCGAGATAAGATAGATAGGCTCAACGACGAGATCATAGAAAAAATAGCGGAAAGAAAGGAAGTAGCCCTAGTTATAGGCAATATAAAGAGAAAATACGGGAAACCTATCGTGGATAAGATCCGTGAACAGGCAATACTGGATGGGATCAGGGAGAATGCTTTAGTCCATGACCTCAACCCGGATGCTTTGGAGCAGGTGTTTAAAGAGATAATCCAGTTATGTGTAATGGCGGAGGAAGAGCAGTGAAGAGAGTAGCATTCCAAGGCGAGAAGGGAGCGTATAGCGAGGAGGCCATCTACAAACATTATGGCTCAGATGTAGATACAGTTCCCCGACCATATCTTAGAGATGTCTTTGACGCCGTTGAGGCGGATGAAGCCGACTATGGGATGGTGCCTGTGGAGAACACCATCGAGGGAAGCATCGTACGAGCATTCGACCTACTCAATGAGCGCAGCCTCAAAGCAAGCGGAGAGGAGATCCACAGGATACAGCACTGCCTGATAGCCCACCCTGACTCCAAGCTGGAGGATATCAAGAAGGCGTACAGCCACCCACAGGCACTTGGGCAGAGCCGAGAATACCTCGAATCCCACGGGATCATGGCTGTGAACTTCTATGATACAGCTGGGAGCGTCAAATGGATCAAGGAGAATAATGTCCGAGACTCCGCTGGTGTAGCCAGCGCACAGGCAGCCGAGACCTATGGGATGAAGGTGCTGGTCAAGGGGATAGAGACCAACACAGAGAATTATACCAGGTTCCTAGAGATAGGCTACGATTCCCCTGAGCCCACTGGAAGAGACAAGACTACACTCGCGTTCATAGTGCAGCACAGGCCAGGCACACTGGTAGGTGCATTGAAAGAGTTTAGCGAACGAGGCATTAACTTGGAGAAGATAGAGTCCCGTCCACGCATCGGTAAGCCATGGGAGTACATCTTCTTCGTGGACCTTCAAGGACACATCAAGGATGAGGATATCTCAAGCGCATTAGAGGCTTTGAAGGATCATACGCTTTACCTAAAACACTTGGGCTCTTATCCACGGGCTTAGCCGGTTTTACCTGCCCAAAACAGCTTTTATTCACCCCCATGCTGTGCGTGGTATGCATGCGACAGTGATAGGCGCAGATGGAGGCATGGGTCAATGGCTCACGAGACACCTAACCAGTATAGGATACTCTGTAGCTGGCTTCGATGAGCGCAGAGGAGATGACCCATCACATCTAGGTGAGGCTGATCTAGTTATTGTATCGGTGCCAGTCGGTTCAACAGTCGCTGTCATCAAGTCTGCCCTCAAACATATGCGCCGAGACGCATCCATAATGGAGATCGCCTCCCTCAAAACAGGGATCCATGAGGAGATGGTGCAGGCATCAGCTCATGGATTCAACGCCCTATGCGTCCACCCCATGTTCGGACCATCAGTCACCAGCCTCAAGGACAAGACCGTCGCAGTGATACCCGTCTCAGATGCAGAATCCGAGAAAAAACAGGTTGAAGCCCTCTTCCCAGAAGCCTCTATTATCCCAGTTGAGGCTGGGAGTCATGATCGTTTGATGTCCCTGATTCTTTCACTGCCTTATATGGTTAACCTCGCATTGGCTGGAGCCATGAGAGACGAGGACCTGAACCTGCTAAGAAGCCTATCAGGTACCAGCTTCGCGCTGCAATACACATTGATCCAGAGCGTCTCCTCAGAGACCACCAGTCTAGTACACGCCCTGCTCCACGAGAACAAGTATCTAAAGGGTTCAGTTGAGAAATTACTTAAGAATATAACCGAGATCATGGAAGCAACCGAGTCCAGAGACCAGTTTACCCAGCTGCACCAAGAAATCAAGGAGTCCATGCGAAGGGACCGAAAATATGGAGAATACCCGTTGATCAGACAAGCTGCATATGATTCCATTCAACAGCTATTTAGAGAATCAAACTAGTGGGGATGGTTATAGCAACCCTTCAATTGTTATTGGGATCATTAGTTCACGCCATTTCCCAGTCGTTAATTATGAGGTTTTGAGTATTGAGCAAGATCTGTTTACCAGTTTCCACCATTACCCAGATAAGTACTGAGAGGTCTATTACTTGATATGATTAAGCTCACCGATTTCTATGAAGCAAGAAAACGTGTCCAGCGATGGGCAAGACGGACGCCTCTGGAATATTCATCAGACCTCAGCCAACTGACAGGCGCAGAGGTCTACCTTAAACTGGAAAACTATCAAGTAACAGGCAGCTTCAAGATCAGGGGAGCCACAAACAAGATACTATTGTTATCTGAGGAGGAACGAGCAAGAGGAGTAGTCACAGCCAGCAGCGGAAACCATGCGCAGGGACTGGGCTACGCAGCGAAACAACTTGGTGTCAGAGCCAAGATCGTGGTCCCCGAGATGACGCCACAGGTGAAGATCGACGCCATCAGGAAATACGGTGTGGAGCTCATAGTTGAGGGGGAGGAGTACATGGACTCCGAGCGGCTTGCACGCAGGATAGAGCGTGAGGAGGGTATGACATTCGTCTCAGCCTACAATGATATTGACCTCATAAAGGGACAGGGCACACTTGCGTTGGAGATGATCGAGGACCAGCCCACCTTGGACACCATACTGGTACCTGTCGGTGGAGGCGGATTATCTTCTGGAGTCTCAACTGTCTACAAGCTGGCAACGGACGCCACAGTGATCGGCGTCCAGAGCATCACCAGCCCAGTCATGTATGAGTGCGTCAAGAAGGGCTACATCCACGATATCCCGCTGGAGGATACCTACGCCGAGGGACTCCACGGTGGGCTAGAGGAGGGCAGCGTCAGCTTCCCCATCTGCAGAGACAACATAGACCAATGGATCATCCTAGAAGAATCAGAGATACTAGCCGCAATCAAATACATGCTACACACCCACCACATGCTAGTAGAAGGCGCAGGGGCAGTTGGTGTCGCAGCTCTGCTCCGAGACCCAGAGAACTGGAGAGGAAAGAAGATCGGAGTAGTGATAAGTGGGGGAAACCTCGGCTTGGAGACCCTCAAACTGGTAATATAATCTTAGGGGGGAGGGGGGTCAGCCAATCCCAACCCAGGAAAAGCCCCCAGCGATAAAACCAG
>CAZVMT010000146.1:0-7371 GCA_964628765.1 uncultured Candidatus Bathyarchaeia archaeon
GTTAATAATATTTCTCAGTTCGAGATAAAAATTAATAATACTACTTATCAAGGATCTCAGGTTACAAGAACTAACCCTTCAGTTGTATACGAAATAAATGTTTTAACCAAAGATTTTGAAGAGCAAGTGACAGAGCAGATAAGAAGTTTAAATACGGTTGCGAACTCAGTAATTATTGCTAAAATACAAAGCTGGATAACTACAACCTTATTCCCACGCTATCGTGATGATTATGGTTGGATTACAGATGGGCCAGATGGACAAAAAGCTTTCGATAATGTTGTTTTTGAGCAAGATGGGGAACAATTTAAAACTACTGCTACACTTACAATGAGCGTGACTCCAAGATTTGCTTTTAATTTCTTAACTTTTATTGTCCCTGGACAAAATGTATAAATAGGAGGATTTAAAAATGGCTTTTAGAACAGCAGGAGAACCACAAGGGCCCGTCGGTTCGGGGATAGATTGTTTTTTAATGCAGGACAATACTATTTTGGCTTATTCAACTGATTTGACGGTATCTGAAGATTTTATGCTGGATGGTGTTCAAACATTAGGGTATTATGGTTTTAGAGATTTACTCAGTATGGGATATGATGCAAACATGACAATGGGGACGTTCCTTCTTAGAGGAGCGGATATATCAGGAAGCGTAAGTTTACCAGGCTGGCAACCGGACGGAACCGTAAATATAAATTCTGCTGGTCTTTACACTTTTACAGGTCTTGATGTTCATACATTATCAGTTCTTTTTACCATTCAGGGATGTAAATACGGTGGGGGGGACTTGACGATAGTGCAAGGATCATTAATGACTCGCCAAACTCGTTGGCGAGCGAGGCGCGTATTGCCCGGTTTGAATGTAAGTTAAGAGATAAAAGAGCAAGATCCTTCTTGCTCTTTTTTAATTATTGACAAAAAAAAGTCTTTTATTTATATTATTTAAAGAAAAAAATAATACAAAGGAATAAGACAAATGAATCTATTGAAAATAGAAGACGATGAAAAGTTCAAAAATGTAAATGTTTTAGGATATGATTTTAAAATAAAATACATAACTCCTTATGACCAGTATCAAATTACTCAAAGGCGTGCAGAACTTCAGCAAAGAAAACCAGTCGAATCTTTTACAGAACAAGAATTTTATTTTTTTGAAAATGTTGCGATGGTTGATTTGTGTACTGAAGAGACCCCTCCGGACTTTCCTGACAACGAATCATGCCTGAAATGGCAATCATTAGAACTCATAAATAAGCTTGCTGAAGAAATAAGAAAACATACAAATGACCTCGAGGCAAAATTAAAAAAAAATAAACCTCTTAAAGGAGGCACAGAAGAATAAATATTTTGTAGATGGATTTTTAATAAAACATTTTGATATTTGGCCTATCGGATTTGACAAAGATAATCTTTTTGAAGAACAGAAGATATTTATAATTTATTTAATGGGCTTTGTATATAGTCTTGAAGAATGGAATTTGCAAGTAGATTATCAAAGAAGACTACAAATGATTAATAATTTAAGTTTAAAGGACATAAAATTAGATAAAACTGATATTGATTTAGCAAAAATGCACGGAAGAGATCTTTATTTGCTTAAGAAAGAAAGATTAAAAGAAGAAAAAAATAAAAAGAAAAAAGAATTAGATGATAAATTTGGAATTAATGATGATAAAAAGGATGAAAAAGCTGTAGGTTTTAAAGAAGAAAACCCTACAGAAAAGCAAAAAACTCTTTGGGAAATGTTAGAATTAAAAAAAATAATAAAAAAAGAAGAACGAGAGCTGTAGATGGATTATAAAATAAAGTTTGAGGCAAAAGGGATGGGGCAGCGTTCTTCTGGAATCCGTCAAAGAGTTTTTCAATCACAAAAAAGTGCAGTTTCTAAAGCAGGAAAAACTGCTTCTTCAGGTCGAGAAACAATATCATCCCTTAGAATACTTAATTCTTCAATTATGAAACTTATTGCTTCCAATAAAGACCTTGCAAAAGCTGTTAGCGGAGGAGCAAGAGGAGCGTCAGGCGGACACGGTGGACGAGATTTCCAAAGACGTCCTGAAGGACGTGATACAGGCCGTTTGAATAAACTTCTAAGAGGAGTTTCTTCAGCTACAAGGGGGGTTACCGGAGTTGGAGCTGGGATTGCTCGAATCGGGGCGTCTATCCCTGTTTTAGGTGCTGGAATTGCCGCTTTAGGTTTTTCTATACAAAAAATAAATCAAATAGGGAATGCATATATACAGCAAACTGCTCAACAAATTGGATCAGTTGGAGTCGGAGGGTTTAGAACAGGTCGTGGTGTCTACACAGGCGCTCAACTTGGAGCAGGCGCCAAGGCTTATGGAATGGCTACTGGTCAGTTTCAAACTGAAGTAAAATCTGTTAGAACTTCTCAATACAGATCTGAGTCCCAGATGCAAGGTTGGGGGCAAACAGCTAAAGAAGAACAACGAAGATTAAACCGTAGAGCATGGCGTAATAGACTTGTTGGAAAAGGTTTAACTAAATCTCCAGGACAAATTGGCGCCATTTTCGGATTATCGGCTGAACAAGCTTATGGTACTGCTGGACGACTACAAAGAGCAGGGGCAAATTATGGTCAAGCCGCTGCTGTATCCGCAGGGATGGGAGTACAAACTGAAATTCCAATGTTATTACAGGGGATGGAAGAAATTTTAACCTCTGCGGTAAGAGAGGGCGTAAACACTTCTGATATGTCAAAAGACATGGCAAAAGAAATATCTGTTTTGACTATGAAAACACCTGGGAAAAGCGTAGAAGCTGCATTAAATATGGTCCGCAGTTCTCAAGCTGTTCAAAAGGACGTTTCGCAAGGCAGAATGAAGTCAGTTCAAGGTCTTTTTATGGCAAAAACTGCACAAAAAATGCTAATGCAAGGTCTTACAGGAGCAAATCAAGAAGAATTTGTCAAAAGATTTAATCTGTCTGGAGATGAGGCTAAAAGAGTTTTAGCTTTAAATAAAGGATCATCTTTTGAAGATCTACAAAGAGCAGTTCCAGGTGGCGGGATGTATATGCTTAAAAAATATATGGCCGAGATGAATCCTGCATTATTGCAAAGGAAAACAATGGAGTCTGTGTCAGGAGAATTTGGTCAATCTCCTGCTGGTCGAAGAGCTGCTTTAGATTTTATGGAAACTACAGGTTGGTCTGGAAATAGATCTCAATGGGAAACACAATTACGACCAGAGAAACTTTCAAGAATTGAAATGTCACAAAGATTATCTGCTCAAAGTAGAGGTGAAGGGATATTATCTGTGAGAGAAAAAGGAGTTACTCAAGGGCAAGCTGGGATATCAATAGCACGAATAAATGAAAGACAGAATTTAATTCTTCAATATGGAGATTCTTTTGCAAAAGCTTCACGAATGATGGAGCGTGCGATGCTACAAACTGCACAAAAATTAGCTGGCCCAGTAACTAAAGGCTTAAACGTAGCTTTGAGTAAAATTGAAGAGAAAACAAAAGGTCTTTACGAATAATTTCAATGGAATTTGTTAAAAATACATATATAGGTCAAACAATTTCTGGAGAAAAGAAGGTTCTTTTTAATGCTGGATATGAAGCTAGTTTGGAATATGCAGAACCTAGAAAACATAAAACTCCCAAAATACAGCTTTTATTTTCTCCTTTTGGACTTCCTTTTGTTCCTATAGAAATTTTAGGAACAAACACCAATAAAATAATTAAAGATTTACAATGGACAAAAGACAGAACTAATCCGGGCGGAATGCTACAACTGACATTGACCCCTGACTCAAAAACAATTCAAGATATTGTTGATATTATTAATAAATTTTCTTTTAATTCATATTCAAAAATCTGGGGTGAATTGGGTGTTGATTTAGAGGATTTATTTAAACCAATGACATTGTGTCAATTATGGCTAGATGGATATCATATAATGACTGGAACTGTTAGAGGGTGCCAAAGGGCTTCTACCGTTTCTAATGACCAGGCCAATATAAGCTATTCTATTATAATAGAAGAACTTGGAAATATTTACAACATGGGAACAACAAGCCTTGATTATATTTTATCCGATAAACTTCAAAAACAAGAGAGTGATTCCATGAAGAGAGCTTTATCTCTTTTTGCGAATTTAAAAGGAACAACTATTGCTAAAGGAATAAAAACTATTATTACGGCTTTTAAACTAACAAATTTAGAAAATAATTTTTCATATTCAGACGGTTTCCCTCTCGCATATAGACTTATTTCGGAAGCAAACCCTCTTGGAGGGATAGCAAATTTAGCTTTAGCGAATTTTATGACAGTAGATTCTGCCATGTATGAACTTAACTCTGCAAATGGTTCACAGTCTGTGTGGTCTTTTATTCAATCTTTTATTCCCAATCCTTGGATGGAATTATATACAGAAAGCGGGGGAAGAACTATTGTTACAGATGGGTTGAGCAGTCCTTCGGCTATGTTGCCTGGATTTAACTATGTTGTCGCAAGAACTACTCCGTACACAAATCCTATGATTGGAACAGTAAACCCAGTATATTTATCACAAACACTGGTTTTTGATTTGACAGTCATTCAAATGCTAATTGGTGGAGATTTTGTAATTATAACAGATGAAATGATTTCTGAAAAAAGTTTAGGCTTTGACAGTGTCAATCAATCAACAGTTTTTAAAACAGGATACGCAAATAAAGTTCCTGGAATTGTTGACGTTAGAGACGAAGGAATTAAATCTGTTGGCCCATTTAATCCTTTTGCATCAGGAGGAGTTCCAACTTTTGGAATACGTGAAATGTTTCAAACAATAGATGCAACAAGCATTATAGGGCTTGGGACTGCCGCAGCTACAGCAGAAAGAACAGCTAAAAATCTTTTTGGATTATCAGGGTCTTTTTTATCTAAAAATCATCTTTCTAATTTACTTGCTACATGGTTTAGAAACCAGTCACGATTTAGAGAAGGAACCGTTACAGTTAACAATATTCCTTATGCAAGACCTGGGATGTATTGTTTATATTTACCACAAATGAACGGAAAAAAAGTAGAAAATTTAAGAGACATCGGTATATATTATATAGATTCTTTAAATCATAATTATTCTTTAGAAAACAATGACGTTACATTAAATACTACTTTAAATTTAATCAGAGGAGTTCCTTTACCCACAAGTGTTGCACAAACAGCATTACTTCTATTTGATTTTGAAATATTACCTCCAATTTCAGGATTAGAAGATGGTGAATATACTGTATTAAAAAACTCCAGATTCGCACTACAAAGTGCATTCAAGGGCTAAAAAAATGATGAATCAAAGAAAAATAGCACAAAATGTAGGCAAAGATACTCATGTTAGACAATTTATGGGTAACAGATTTAAAGAACAAAGTTCAAAAACCTTCCAAATTTTGGCTGGGGAAGTTCTTATAACTGAACCAGAACCACTTTTTAAACAAAACATGGTTACAATTGGGATGGCAAGAGGAGGGACTGTTACAAGCGTAGCATATCCTGGAGCTTTTATTGATCCTATTTCTGGTAATTTGCATGGTTCTTACGAAGGGCCAATCCCTGGTCAAATGGTCATGGTAGGATATGAAAATGGGAATGCTTCGAGTCCTTTTGTTATTAATAGATATCCTTATCAAGGCAAAGGAAACACTTTAGTTGAAAACAGATATATTAATCCTTTAACACAAAAAGGATTTGACGCTACTGACGTAATAATGGGACATTTTTCTGGATCTTACTTGTCTTTTAACACCGGAATTTTATCTGGAGAATTACCAGGCAGTGTTACACTAAGTGCTGTAACAGATAATAATATTTCAGCAAATTTAATTACTTCAATTTCCGGTGGAATCCACGTTGAATTAAATGGTAATACTAACTTTGCAGTAAAATATACAGAATTAAAAACTGCTTTTGATCTGTTAAGAACAGAGTTGAACTCTTTTATAACTATTTTTAATGCGCATGTTCATTCTGGAGTAACTAGTGGAAGCGGAAGTTCTGGGACAACAGCTACTCCTGGAACTCCAGCGACAGCCGATATTTCAGCATCACAGAACTTAAAGGTTTTAATGTAAAATTTTTAATTATTGACAAAAAAAGAATAAAATTTTATTATTTTATTCAACAAGCCATTTATTAGGCAAGAAATTAAATAGGGAAAACATCTTGAATTTACCTGCTTTAATAAATGCGCTTTATGGTACTATTTCTTTTACAGGTTTATATTCGTTTGAATTTGTGGATAAAAATCGTAACACAATTACTGAAATATTTTTTATGTGTCCCCCAAATGAAAAAACAGTAAATGAACCCACTCGTTCCAGTACAATTTCAACTTTATCAGGAAACTATAATGTTGATGCTGGTAATGCTACTAAAGAAATGACTATTTCTGGAGATTTATATTTTCCTTATGTAGGTAGTTCTAATAATCCAGTAGCACAAAACAACTCTAATTTGGAAAACCCAATAACAGGACTTGAAGAGTTTTTTAAATTAAGATGGATGTTAATTAGATATCGGGATTATACCATGACTTCTAATGCCAAAATGGACGTTCCCACAACGTTATTTTCTGTTTCTCCTGAAATTACAAGATTATATAAAAAAGTTTCTAAAAAAGTTAAAGATAAAACTGGTGCGTTATACGATGAAATTAGATTAATCGTACATGATTATGACATGGACGACCATTTTTATTGTAGAGTAAACAGTTTTACAAGTTCACAAAGTAGCTCTAAATATATAGTAGCAAATTACAACATTTCTCTTGAATGCTATGAAAGAGATGATGTTCAAAAAAAATCTAATGTTAGTATTCAATCTAAAAAAACTACAAACGAAAGTGCCGACTTAATTACTACACAAATGATTCAAATTGGATATGATGAAGCTTTTGCTGATATTCAAGCCGAAATAGGCTTTAATGCGTCTTTTGCAAGTGCTGCCTTAGAAGTTAATGATTTAATAGAAAATATTTCTACAGAAAATGAAAATATCCAAGGAGGTAAAAGCACGGCCAGTAATTTACTCCCTTTATATACTACAAATTTATTAAATAATATTAGTACATGCCAAACCAGTTTTATAAACACTTTTTTAAGTCCTGACCAAAAAGCAGACTATGAGGCTGGAGAGTGTACTCTGGATGATCTAGTAGAGAATAAACTTCTTATTTTTTATAATTCATTGCAAAAAGTAAAATTACAGGCGGAGAGTCTTCAAGGAGTATTAAACTCTATAGTAAAAGTAGAAGAGTTAAGATACTCTGCTTCATCTGACGATTATACATTAACTTCAGATCAATTTGACTCTGAAAACTCAAGTAGTGTTGAAAATAGCTCTTCTTTCTTTTTTTATACTGTTTTA
>CAZVMT010000147.1:0-7345 GCA_964628765.1 uncultured Candidatus Bathyarchaeia archaeon
TTATATCTCTGGGGCGACACGAAATACGGGGGGCGGGGGGGTACCCCATCCCAGCCGTAACAGGGCTTATTTCGGCGTAACCAGCCCTAAACAGGGTTCATTCATTCCTTGAATAGTGGCGAAAAGCGTGTTGGTAACCGGCAAAACAAGACACATATCCCGGAGAGTAACACATGATGCATGACACAGATCGAGCTCATAGCCCGGGCAGTGATAAGGAGAGGCGACGAGATATTACTCGCCCACAAACTGGGAGAAAGCAACACGTTCCTACCAGGTGGGCATATTGAGACAGGTGAGTACGCCGTGGATGCCCTCAGGCGAGAGCTACTTGAGGAGCTTGGGGTAGAAGCAGTGATCGGTGAATTTGTTGGCTTGGTGGAGCACAAGTTCACAGATAAGGATGTACGCTATGAGGAGGTGAACATCATATTCACGGCATCAATAGAGGAAGCAGAGGTGGCTTCCGCTGAGGGGCATCTGGAGTTCAAATGGGTCAACCCAGTTGATTTCGAGGAAGAAAATCTTCTACCAAGCAGTTTTCCGAGACTCCTGAGAAAATGGTTAGAGGATGCTCACCCATTTCACTACGCGAAAAGAGATTAACTTCTTCGTTTGGCAAATGACACGCCATTACATTAAAAGCCAAATAAGAGAGCCACTGTACAAATACGAATTTTCTAAATACTCCGGATAGCAGATTGATAATGCTAGTGCATTATTTGACAGAGTATAACCCCACTGACTGGACACTCACCAAGCGATTACTGGGCTACATGAAGCCATTTATGGGCATTTTCATCGGCATAGTCCTCACAGCCTTCGGAAGACATGGCGTATTCGCCCTAATCGCGCCATTGATAGTGGCTCTCATAATCGACTACGTGCTGGTACCTGTACCGGGTCATACTCACTGGTTCATAGAGCTCGTGAAAGACTGGTCAGGGGTAACAGATCAGGCTGGGCTCCTACTGATACTCTGCGGAATCATAGTAGCCCTCGCGGTGATACGTGGCTTCTTCCACGTCACACATATTACTCTGAGGGCTGCCCTCAGCCAGAACATATTGAGGGTCATGAGGCGGGATTTCTACCTGAGCCTCATCAACAAAAGCTTCAGTTATCTGGATAAGTTGATGTCTGGACAGATCATCAGCAGGGTAACCAGCGACATGGGGTCCATAGACCTCTTCTACAGCGAGACAGTGCGTGAGATATTCAGGCACGGGATGCAGTTCCTCTTCACCCTCTACATACTCTACCTCATCGACCCAAGGATCACGTTAATCTGCTGCATCCCCCTGCCCTTCATCTTCCTCAGCACCCACCTCTATTCTAGTCGGATAAGCGGCTACCTGAGCAGAGCCAAGAACCAGTTCGGGGACCTGAACAATGTGCTTGTGGAGGGCATCGTGGGGCATAAACTCATCAAGACCCATGGGATGGAGAACAGCTTCCTAGAGAAATTCGAGGTGAAGAATCAGAACTACGTCGATACGAGCCTCCAAGCGGCACGCATCCAGAACATCTACGGACCCAGCAGCACATTCATGGTCGCAATAGGGGTAGCCCTCGTCATCTACTATGGTGGACAGGAAGCGATCCAAGGACACTTAACTATAGGTGAGATAGTGCTCTTTGGAACCTATTTTGTGCAACTCGTGGGTCCCATGAGGATGTTCGCCCGACTCATTATGTTCTACCGGGATGCCCTCGCTGGGGCGCGACGTGTATTCGAGATAATAGATGTAGGAGAAGACGTAAAAGAGTCCGAGAACCCGGTGAGCCTCGATGTAAGAGGCGAGATCATCTACAAGGATGTCTCCTTCGGGTACGGTGAAGAAAAAGAGACCCTGCAAGACATCAACTTGGAGATAGCTCCATCTACGCAGGTTGCCCTCATGGGATACGTAGGCTCCGGGAAGACCACCTTGGCTGAGCTGGTTCCACGTTTCTATGATGTCTCCTCTGGCAGCGTGCTGATTGACGGGGTTGATGTACGGGATTTCAAGCTCACAAACCTCAGAAAACAGGTGGGGATAGTGCTTCAGGAGGTATTCATCTTCTCGGACACCATCAAGGGAAACATCAGCTACGGAAAACCAGAAGCAACCGACCAGGAGATAATTGAGGCTGCCAAGGCAGCCCAGATTCATGAATACATAATGACGCTGCCACAGGGCTACGAGACCGTTGTGGGGGAGAGGGGCATCACTCTCTCTGGGGGTCAACGCCAGAGGGTATCCATCGCACGTACCCTGTTGACTGACCCCCGGATTCTGATCCTCGACGACTCAACGAGCAACGTGGACGCCCAGACAGAGGCGTTAATCAGGAAAGCCATAGAGGCGTTACGGGAAAACAGGACAGCCCTCATCATCACTCAACGTGCCTCCACATGTGAATCAGCTGACCTCGTCGTTGTCATGGATAAGGGAAGGATCGTGGCACAGGGTAAGCACAGGGACCTGCTCCGGTCAAGCGAGGAATACCGGCAGCTGATTGAGTCTCAGGCACTGGAGCTAGGAGGCGACATGTAGTGGCTGAGTACGTTGACCGTTACGATATAGGCTCTCAGGAGTCCACCATCCGCAAATACGATGACATCGAGATCATTAAACGCATCATAACCCAGTATATGCTCAAACATCGAGCCCTCGTTGCCCTTGAGCTAGCTTTAATTATAATCAAGATGGCTACTGTCTTGGCTGGACCCTATCTCTACAAGGTTGTGCTCGATGTCTACATCACCGATACTCCAGCACGGGAAGACCTGTGGCTAGCCAACATAATCCACAGAATAGCTGCAAGTCTAGGTGGTTCAGATCCTTCATTTGTCAGCCTACTGATGGTGTCTGCTCTTCTCTACATCGGTATCGCCTTGGTTGAGTGGATAGTAACCAGCACTCAGCGATACTATGTTGACAAACTCGGGTTAATGGTCATCGCTGACATCAGGGCGGACTTCTTCAAACACATAAACGATCTATCCCAGAGGTTCTTCGAATACGGAAACACAGGTAGACTGGTCTCAAGGGTAACAAGCGACGCCGAGGCGCTGAAAAAGATACTCTCAACAGGAGTCATCGGCTTGGTAGCCGACCTGATCATGGCCATATCCGTGGTATTGATAATGGCTTACATCGACCTACAGTTAACCCTCATCGCTTTATTCATCGCGCCTCTCCTAGCCTTCACCAGCAGGATATTCCAGGGATGGATTAAGGAGGCTTGGCGCGTAGCACGTAGAAACGTGGCTCAACTCACAGGCAAGGTACAGGATTTAATGTATGGGGCACGGCTCACCAAGTCACTGGTACAGGAGGAGAGGAGCCTGAGAGAGTTTGACGCCGTTAATGAGCAGAATATGCAGACCCAGATCAGGGCAGAGACCATATCTGTGGCGTATAGCAGCATAGCCACAATTCTAGGCAGCATCATGACCGCTGCTATCTGGTACCTCGGCGGGAAGAGTGTGCTGGGGGCGACCCACACCATCGGAGACCTAGTTGCCTTCAGCAACTACTCGGAGACATTCTTCACACCCATCCAGAACCTAGCCATGATGTATGGCGAGATCCAGAGCGCCCTTGCCGGTGCTGAGCGTATATTCACCATTCTAGATCAAGAACCTGAGATAGTTGAACGCGATGACCCTGTGGTCTTGGAGGCGATGAGGGGCGAGATCAGGTTCGATGATGTTGGCTTCAGCTATATACCGGATCAGCCTGTGCTCAGCCACATCAATATGCACATCAAGCCCGGTGAGAAGGTAGCTATATTCGGACCCACTGGCTCGGGTAAATCCACGATAATCAACCTCCTTGGGAGGTTCTACGATCCCTTGATGGGAGCTGTCTACATTGATAGATGCAACCTCAAGGACCTAGCCTTCAGCAGCCTCAGAAAAGAGGTTTCTATCGTCCTGCAGGAACCCTTCCTCTTCAATGGCACAGTGGAGTATAACCTCAAGTTCGGAAACCCGATGGTCTCAGATGAGGATGTGATCCGGGTAGCCAAGTATGTGGGCATCCACAACACGGTGATGGAGCTCAATGAAGGGTACAGCACAGTATTGAATGAGCGGGGGACCAACCTGAGCTACGGTCAGAGGCAGCTCATCTGCCTAGCACGCGCCATTATCGCTGACCCAAGGATACTGGTGTTTGATGAGGCTACCAGCAGCGTCGACCCATACACAGAGTCCAAGATACAGGAGACTCTGCGCAGCGAGATGATGAACCGAACAGTGATCATGGTCACTCACAGGGTCTCCACTGTCAGGGATATGGACAGGATCATCGTGCTAAGTCACGGGGTCATCGAGGCTGAGGGAACCCATGAATGGCTCCTGGAGAACAATGAGATGTACCGTGAACTGTGCAAGATGCAGCTCGTAGACCTGTAATACCAAACTCTAAGGTACATCAAATCTCTAATTGCTTCAGGGAAAAACGGATAAAAACAAGAAATAGATGGTTAAGCGTTTACCTTGTCTAGGTATAGCTTGCGTCTGTAGAGCACACCCATTACGTCGGCTGCCCTCTCAGGAGTCGTGTAGACCGGTACGTGAGATGCTTCCAGTATCTTGGCTGACTCACCTGCGACATCCGCTGATGGGTCGATGACGATGACTGGCTTGTCATACTTCTTGTATGTGCTCAGCAATGTGTTGTTGATCCACTGGTACATTCCAGCTAGGTCCTCGTCCGCTACATCCGGAAACATAGTCTTGATAATGCTAGTACCCAGGCTGATGGTGATCATGCCATGGATCTCAGGCTGCTTCAAGACTATATCCGGCACATTCAAGAAGCTATTCATATTCAACGTCGCAGTCAAGTCAACGGGGTTCTTGGCGTTACCGAAAGCCGGGATAAGCTCCTGGATCTCAGCCTGAGCCTCCTCGCTGAATGTGGGAACCTTCAAACCGTTCTCGATCAACCTATCAGCGGTCTCCACGGCTACACCGCCGCTGTTGGAGACGATAGCCATGTTTGGCCCCTGTGGTAATGGGCTGTAGAGGAGCCCCTTGACGTAGTCGAACATCTCCCCCGCATCATAAGCCCTGATGACACCAGCTTGCCTGAAAGCTGCGTCATAGACCTTGTCGCTACCAGCGATCGATCCCGTGTGGCTCGCGGCTGCTTTGCTACCAGCTTCTGTCACGCCTACCTTGATAACCACGATGGGCTTGCTCTTTGTGACCTCTTTTGCTGCCTCGTACCATTTCCGTCCATTCTTGAGGCCCTCGATGTACATGGCGATGATCTTCGTATCATCGTCCTGGCCGAAGTACTCCAAGTAGTTCCAGCCCTTGAGGTCAGACTCGTTACCGCTGCTCACGAACTTACCGACACCCACACCCATGGCAGAGGCCCTGATGTAGAGCTGCAAGCCATAGCCACCGCTCTGGCTGATGAAGGCAACCTCCCCGCTCTCATGCAGGAACGGGATCATCAACGCGCTGAGCTTTGCCTCGCTGCTGGTGACACCCATACAGTTGGGTCCAATGAAACGTGTGTTACCCTCGGCGATCTTCTTGATGTCATCGATGAGCTTCTTTCCCTCCTCACCTGCCTCGCTGAAGCCACTGGTGATCACGACAGCGCCCTTTGTACCTATATCAGCAAGATCCTGGAAGACGCCGGGTACAAATCTGGCGGGTACCACGACCAGCGCCATATCTACGGGTGCCCCGATGTCCTTGACGCTGGGGTAGCATTTTAATCCCTGTATCTCCTCTGCTTTGGGGTTGATGGGGTAAATTTTGCCCTCGAAGCCGCTCTGCTTTATGGCGTTCAGCAGCATGTAGCCCCACTTGAAGGGGTCTGTGCTCGCGCCTACAACAGCCACGCTCTTGGGCTTGAGTATTTTATCTAGTGCAGTGTTAGCATCCAAGTTAATTCAACTCTGATGGTTTCATGAAAAGGTGCCACCTATCCTATATAAAACTGTACTAGGGAAAAAGGGGCTTCAATGTACAATAAATACTAGCATCAAGGAGACTGATAGACCATGTTCCAGAGCGCGGCCACGTCCTCGGCTGGCTTATTCCTCGGTGAAGCCCCATTTGTCATATCAAAGTATTGGATGTTGTAGTCATCGCCAAACCGGCGGTACTCGTCCCAGTAATCCCACCGTTCTGTGAATACACCTTTTACCCAGGGTTGGTTCCCGATTGTTGAATAGAATGCCTCGTAGTAGAGTACTTGCTCGTTGAAGTCTGTGGGGGTTCTCAGGTCTGGGTCTTCTGTGCTGAACTGGGCGTCTGTGCTATCGAAGGTTATCACGATGATGATTCGTGAGGTGTTTCCCCAGAAATATTCAATGCCTTCGTACATCTCCTCGTTGATGGCGATTAACTCATCCATCGTGGGATTTGAGGCATCAGCGATAGCGCCTTGCCTACTCGTGTAGAGTCCGCCGAAGTATGTGATCTCTATGAAATCCAGTTCATCGATAAACGTGAGGCGCTCATCAGCGTTTATGAAGCTCAACCCCACCTCACCCGAGAAAGCCTCCCTCACAGAGTGGATTATCTCAACCCATCTATCAGCATACTCAGGGTAGATATCAGAGTTAAACGAGGTCTCAGCGAACAGCTTCAAAACAACGGCATCAACCCCATGTCTCTCAGCTACCGTACACCTTCTTACGAGGAACTTTTCCCATTCATCAAACCAGTGATCCCACCAATCATAGGTCTGCATAAGAGTGGCCAGTTCTTCATGCTGTTCAGGCGTGAACATAACATCTGGACCATCCTGCAGAGTCTCCATGACCTTCAACCCCCTTGAATGAGCAGCATCCACAAACTCCCCGTAAAAATACTCGTCGCTCAATGCGAGAAAGTGATCATCATCCTGCATCACAGGTGGATCTACCTGAGCATAGAAGCCGCCAGAGATCAAGCCAATCCAGTCTGCGTTAACTCGGATAGGACCAGCCAAGGCGTGGTCAAGAGCCTTCTGGAAGCACACAGGGTCCTCTGGGTAGATGTTGAACTCTGGTCCACCTGTTTCTCCGAAGAGATCGATATAGTTTATGCCTGTCTGCAGAGGCTTACCTTCCATGGTTATCTTGAGCTCCATCTCGTAGGTGGTGTCATCTGCCTCCAGCATGATCCTGTAGGCCCCCGGATAGGATGCATTCACTGAGGCGGTCTCGTTATCTGCGTCCATTATTGTGAGGGGGTGGTTAGACATGTACTGGAGTGTAGTCATCTCGGCGAATCCCTGTGTCCAGCTATACTGATCAGCGGTTACATCGAATATTGAACCTGCGCTAAGCTTTATGGTCTCATTCACAGAGCCCTCAACGCATATGATCTCGTAGTCCCTGC
>CAZVMT010000148.1:0-7327 GCA_964628765.1 uncultured Candidatus Bathyarchaeia archaeon
TCTTGTCGCTTTCTTGGTTGTAGTTGGGTCGCTGAGGTAGTGGCTTATCTCCCTGAATTCATCAAGGGTCTCGGACATGCTCAAGGCGTCTACGGGGCAGGGATCAGCTCGCACACAGGTTCCGCACTCAACACATCTACCCAAGTCGGCTTCAGCCTTCCCATCGAGGAGGCTGATGGCTTCCACAGGACAGTATGGGACGCAGCTCCCGCAGCCAATGCAGAGGGTTCTATCTATTACTACCATCTCATTCACCGGGGTCGCTTAGGCTTGCTCCAGAAGGTTTTTGCATCGTTTGGTGTTGAAGATCCCGCAGACGCATAGCTTCCCGAGTTTCTCACTGGCTTTCTCTGGAGTCAGTTTACCATCTTTTATTCTCTTGATTGTCTCCGTCACGAGGTTGCTTGAAATCATGTGGTGACCACACATGGTGGTAATCTCTCTAACCTTCTCATCTGGCAGAAGATCTACTCTTCCCCAGACGCCCAACGCCATATTTATGGAGTGGGGCTTGATGCCGAGTTCCTTTGACATCTCAAATATATTGTCGATGAGACCGCTAACAGTGATCGAGAGACCCAGGTCCTCTGTCTTTATCTTTGCGAGTATATGCTTGAGGGCTTCCTTGTCTGCGATGGCTGCCCTTATCCGTTTACCGTCACCCAGATAAGAGTCCAGTTTCTCTATGGTCAAACCGCTTTTAATGGAGCCGTGTTCAACGTCCCCGATGTTCTCGACGCCCTCCTCCACCAATATCTCAAGGTACCTCTTCAGCTTCTTCCCCGACCCCACGCTGTTCACGCCTATGGCGGGGGTTATCAGTATAACATAGTCGTTCTCAAGGCTCTTCACCGAGCCTTCTCTGTGTAATGAGTGTGTCATTGTTTAGCCTCCAGGAACTTGCCCAAGCCTAGATTGATCTTGGCGTTGGGTCTGTGCTCAAGCCCCAGCTTATCCGCTATCTCCATCACTGGGATATGCATATCATCGTCTATCATGCCAGCCAGGCTGATGCTGAACACAGTATCTATCTCACCGCTAACCTTCTGGATAGTCCTCAGAACCTCGGGTGTCTTTTCCTCTGGCACAACGAACTCTATGATTATGGATAGGAAGCGTTCACCCATGACCTCATCTTGTAACTCCCCCTTCTCCATGTTGGAGAAAAGGGTGACAAGGGGGTTCTTCGCCTCATAAGTCACGCCGTGATTTGACAGTGCTTTGGTTACCTTCTCGACATCACTAAATGATGTGCCGATCCCCGGTCGCCCCATCTCTACGCAGACCCCAACCTCGTTCTCCTTGAACCTGTTGGTCACGTCGTTGGTCTTTACCTCCTCAGTGCCCCTCCCAGGCATTTGGGTCAACTCATGTTTAGAAGTCGGGTCACTGAAATGCCGCCTTAAACTTCTTGGATAGTCGAGATCAGCGTATTCGATGGCGTCTACTGGGCATACCCCTGATCTATAACAGGTTCCGCACTCAACGCATTCAACTAGGTTTACCTCTGACCTTCTGTCTTCCTCTGAGAAGAGGATAGCCCCTACTGGACAGTAAGATATGCACAGCTTACAACCTATGCATGAATCATTAATTATTACCATATATTTTCACCGGACTCAAGTTACTTCCTCCGATTATTATAAAAAACGATCGTTAAAAGACTATTATTATACTTACGTGTTACGGGTGGTTAAAAATAAAACGCTTTTCAGTGTTTTGCGTTGTGGGTTATTATGGAAGAAATCGTCGCCACCCTTTCTTCTCAGGAGTCTCGCCAGTCTCTTTTTTCGCTTTTTCTTCACGTTCCTTGGCTTTCCTAATCTTTTCTTGTTCTTCCTTTTGCTGGTTTAACTCTTCAACTGTTTTTATTAGCTTCTCAACGTTCTCACGTTTCTCGAATATCTGGAAAATCTTCTCCCCCTGCATCTCAATATTATCGCCGAAGGCGGGAAGGAAGGGAGAGACAAAGAAGCGCCCCATCTGTGAGCCTACATAAGAGAGAGGCTTGAAAGATTCGATCATGAGTACCGCGGCAACGTCTAAGCCATAATCATGAATTTTTTGAGCGATTTTCATGATCATCTCGTCCTCATCTTCATCCGTTAACTCAATATCCCAGAACAAAGCCAAGTCTCCATGGATTACAGTATATCATTCATTAAGATCATTGGATTTAAGATTATTCAAATGGTTCACACTCTAGTTATCAACGCAAGTCCTTAGAGTAGATCTGAATTCTAGGTGTTTGAGAGAAAAAGGCTCAGATTGGTTTGATGGATTCAAAACACTTGGTTATGTGACTCAAGTTACATTGGTTTGCGGTGAGCCGGCCACTCCTCCGCGTTAACCATTCTTAGACCAGAGATGGCTCCGATGGTCGTCGCCTCTCTCATAGACCTCAAGTCAATCTTGTCCAAAGTGTCATACACTGTGTGTCTGCAGGTCTTCAACAGCGATAGCCTTCCAGTCTCACGGTAATCGATGATCCCACCGTTTGGTATACCGAGTTCATGGAATGCTCGACTGTCCCCTGGTCCACCTCTCTGATCCACTGGGATATTCATGTTGAGGTCAGCTGCCATCTTGGTGTATAATGGTACGAGCTCTGGCCAGTTGGCTAGAGTAACTAGCTGGGTACCCCCACCTGCTGTGCAGTCGAATTGGTATGTGAAGCGCATGTCCTTCATCTCGTTTGCGTGGGTCTTCGCGTAATCCTTGGATCCCCAGCAGCCAAACTCCTCAGATGAGAATAAGCAGACTCGGACATTGCCATCCATATCATCCCTGACCATGTTCAGGACCCTCCCGATCTCCGTCGCTATAGTGCAGGGAGCACCACAGTCGAAGGCTGCCTGAGCAATCTCGTGGCCATCGATGTGACCTCCAAACATTACATACTCATCTGACTTACCGTTTCCCGGAACATCACCACATATGTTCCATGATTTGGTCTCGAATATGTCACATTCCGCGGACAAGTTTACTTTGACGCTGCCTTTCCGCTGGATATACCGTTTCAGAAGGCTGCCCCGCTCATAGGAGACCGCCACTGATGGGAGAAGCGTTGGGACGCAACCAGTAGGTGGACCCATAAACGGGTAGGGGTGCATGAAGATGAACCCTACTGCACCAAGCTCCGCGCCTTTTGTAAGAGGAGCCCTGGTATTGGCCATTATGATTTTGCCATCAACCTCATCCTTCTTGACCTCGGCTCCATCCTCGATGAAGACTACCTCGGCTTCAGCCTCTCCGCTCGCTGTCATGGGAAGTGTCAGACAAGGTACTTTCTTCTTGGGCTCAACGATCTCCAGGCTAGAGGATATTACCTTGCATCCAGGCGTCTTAAACGCCTCCAGGTGCGGGTTCTCGAACCCATACTCCTCAAATTTAGAAAGAATGAACTCGGCTGCTGCCCTGTTCTCGGGTGTGCCTACGAACCTTCCGCCATACTCGTCACAGAGAACTGTGAGGTTGTCCATGGCCTTGGAGCTTGAATAGATCTCTCCAAGAATTTTACTCTCAACTCCGGATAATTTACCAGACATAATATTCAATTGTATACTGTACTACTAATTTAAAAATTATTCAATACGGTAAAATAGATTAGAGGATTTCCAACACAAAGGAAAAAAGTTGAGATTTCTCACAGTCTCTTCATATACTCTTTTGCTTCAGGCCAGAGCTTTTCCTCGTTGGACTCCAGATACGTTTTCAGCTTCTTGTTCTGCTCAGCCGCTTTTCGCATACTCTTCATTATAGGAGTTTCCTCGATCGCCTCAGCGGACCTGTGTTTCGGCCAGTCAACTGCGTTTGCCATCCTGTAACCCGATATGGCTCCGATGGTTATCACTTCGCGGAGTGAGCGTGGATCAATCTTGTCAACAGTGTCATAGTAGGTGTGCCATACCGTGGATAAACCACCAAGGGACCCGGGGTAATCAAACCTGCGTCCTTCCCTGACGCAGCCAGTCGGAATTCCTAGCTTGAAGAAGGCCTCAGTATCTCCTGGACCCTTTTGTTGCCTGAGAGGAAGTTCTATGTTCAAGTCCTCTCTTAGGCTATCATAAAATGGCTCAAGCTCGGGCCAGTGGTCTATGGTGAGTACCTGTGTACTACCACCTGCGCAGCTGTCAAACTGGTATGTGAACCTCATCTTGTCCATGTCCTCAGCGTGCCTCTCAGCGTAATCTTTGGACCCCCAGCACCCGAACTCCTCGGAGCTAAAGAGGACTATCCTGACATTCCTGTCCAGATGCTTCCTGTATTTGTTCAGAATCCTCCCTATCTCTAGTGAGATCATTGAGGGTGCGCCACAATCGAAGGCTGCTTGGGCTATCTCGTGTCCATCATAGTGACCGCCAAACATTATGAACTCATCACTCTTCCCATTGCCCGGGATCTCGCCGCAGACGTTCCAGCTCTCCCGCATAAGGTGCTTGCACTCGGTCTTGATCCTTGCCTTGACTCCGCCTCTACGCTCGATGAAACGTTTCAGCATCATACCGTCCTCGTATTTTATCCCCACCGAGGGCAGGATACTTGGTGTTACACCGGTTGTCTGACCCAGATATGGGAAGGGACGCATCCAGATAACACCAATGGCCCCCGCCATCACAGACTTTGGGATAGGAGCCCTATCCGAGGTGAGTATGATCTTGCCTTCTAGCTCACCAAGCTGCTTTTCCAGATTCTCGCCGTGGCCCAGATAAACCACATCGGCCTCGACCTCTCCAGTGACAGTCATTGGCAGACAGATGCAAGGGATCTCCTTCTTCACAGGGTCCACAATCTCTAACTTACCCGAGATAACCTCGCTCCCCGGAAACTTGAAAGATTCAAGGTGCGGGTTCTCGAAGCCATACTCCTTGAACTTTCCCAGTATGAATTCAGCAGCCTTTCTGTTTTCCTCGCTACCAGCAAGACGACCTCCAAACTCGTCACATAGGACGATAAGATTATCCAATGCCTCAGAGCTTGCCCTGATATCACCTATAATCTTCTTTTCTATATCTGATAAATTGACCATATACTTCAATTTATAATTTAATTTGTATTATAAAATACATTCGTCATGCCGGCAGGATTCCAATCCAAGTAAAAAGGTAGGGAAATAAGGGATGGAGTTGTTACGCGTGTTTCATCCATTCCTTGGTTTCCGGCCAAAGCTGGTCTTCCTTGGTCTTCAGGAATGACACAAGTTGCTTGGTTAGTTCCTCTGCCTCCCTAGTTGATCGGGTATGTGGCAGAGCCTCAATTTCCTCTTGTGTGCGGTGTGCTGGCCAGTCCTCGGCGTTCGCCATCCTGTAGCCAGAGATGGCGCCTATGGTGATGGCTTCTTTTAGAGAGCGTGCATCGATCTTATCCAGAGTGTCATAGTAAGTATGCCTCACCGTTGAGAGTATGCCAAGCCTGCCAGAGTAGCTTTCTCTCCTACTGTCTCGGATGCAACCCGTGGGTATTCCGAGACCGTAGAAGACTCGGCTGTCCCCTGGTCCATTCCTCTGAAGTATAGGCATCTCTACGTTAAGGTCATCCCTTATCTTCTCGAAGAAAGGCCCCAGCTGAGGCCAATAATCCACAGAGACCATCTGGGTACCTCCACCAGCCGTACAGTCAAGTTGGTATGTGAAGCGCATGTCCTTCATCTCATCTGCGTGCCTCTCCGCGTAAGCCTTGGACCCCCAGCACCCGAACTCCTCCGAGCTGAAAAGCACCACTCTGACATTCCTGTCCAGATGCTCACTGAATTTACTGAGAACCCGTCCAATCTCCAGAGACGCCATACATGGCGCACCACAATCGAAGGCAGCCTGAGCTATCACGTGACCATCATAGTGACCCCCAAACATTATGAACTCGTCGCTCTTGCCGTTGCCCGGGATCTCGCCGCAGACGTTCCAGCTCTCCCTCTCATAGTGGTTGCACTCTGTCTTGATTTTGACTCGTAGGTTCTGATACTTTTCATTGAAGTGGTTGATCATCAACCCGTCTTCGTATTTGATTCCCACAGAGGGCACCAGTGAGGCTACGTGACCTGTGGGTGGCCCCATCATCGGGAATGGGTGCATCCAGATGAAACCAACGGCACCAGCCAAGACGCTCTTTATCAGGGGCGTCCTGTTGGTCATCATCACGATCTTTCCTTCTATATCGTCCTTCTGTTTCTCGAATTCGTAGCCATGCTCAAGGTATATTACTTCAGCTTCGACTTCACCCGTCACCGTGGACGGTAGGGTCAGACAAGGGATCTTCTTCTTGGGCTCAAGTAGCTCCAATTCAGAGGACACAACGTCGTCACCCGGAAACTTGTAGGCTTCAAGGTGAGGGTTCTCGAAGCCGTACTCTTCGTATTTTCCGAGGATGAATTCCGCTGCTCCTCTATTCTCCTCTGACCCTGCGAGCCTACCACCGTACTCGTAGCATAATGTGGTCAGGTTCTTTATGGCCTCAGAACTGGAATATATCTCGCCTATTATCGCCTTCTCTACATTTGATAGATTTCTATTCATCATTATATCATCTTTTATAATTATTTTTAATATAATAACTCTTCCAGTGAAACCGATTAAAAGTGTATTTAGTTATAAATATTGTAGGGAAGCCAGTTCCCAATAAACAGCTTTGTGTATCTCAGTAGCCCACAGCAGCACACGGCCGCCTGATATCGGCGCCACCATGTATCCTCCCGGTTTCTGGATCTATCTTTACAGCGTTCAGACCCCCGAAGAACATGGTCACATCCGCCATATCGACCACGTTATGACCCATCTCTCTCAGAGTATTCCGAGTCTCTTCTGAGATTCGACCCTCCATCCAGAGATCGTTGCCTTCACAATGGATCCTAGGGGCAGATACTGAATCCTGCAACCCCATGCCGTGATCTATCACGTGGACGATGGTCTGGATGATGGCTCCCTGCTGCTTTCTACCACCCGGGCTGCCAAGCACCAGGAAAGGTTTATCGTCTTTATAGATCACTGTCGGTGCGTGGTTGTTCACTGGTCTCTTCCCAGCCTGTAACTGGGTTGGGTGCCATGGGAGTGGCATGAAGCCCGACGCACCCGTAGCCTTGAACATCCAGTCGTTCAGGAAGAATCCGCAGCCGGGGACACAGACGCCTGATCCGAACTGTTTTCCTAGGCTCTGGTTCGCCCCTACCATGTTCCTGTCTTTGTCTATGACTGAGAAAGAGGTTGTCTCCTCGGTATCAGGTGATTTGCTGTATGAGTTCTTCAGGCTCGGGTCAGGTTTGGCGTAGGAGTAGTCGTATTTCCATGGGTCACCGGGCTTGACTACGCCAGAAGACTTTTCGAGACTTATCTCG
>CAZVMT010000149.1:0-7302 GCA_964628765.1 uncultured Candidatus Bathyarchaeia archaeon
ATGGTCGAGGAACTTGGGATATCAGAGTTTCAACTAAGCATCATCATGGCCTCGATGTTCATCACGATGATCATTTTCGCCTTACCCACCGGAAAACTGCTGGACACAATAGGTAAAAAGAGACCACTGCTAGCAAGCTATGTATTCTGGATATTAGCGATGCCTCTTTTTCTCTTTGGTAATTTCTGGCGATTAATAATCGCCATGACCATAGTGGGTGTTATCCAGATATTGGAGGGCAGCGCTGGCTCCGCTTGGACCGCAGACCTGGTGGATAATGAGCACCGAGGCAGGGTAAACGGGAGCACTGGGTTTTTCACATTAATAGCCTTCAGCCTAGGCCAGATCCTTGGAGGATGGATTTATGATAATATCAGTCGTAGTATGCCATTCTATTTACAGATAATACTCATGATCCCTCCTTTTGTCTTGGTGCTTGGGATTAATGAAGAAAAAAAGAACCATCCATAGATGTAAGAATAAAGGCATACCAAATCTCCAATCTATTAAAAGCTCTTATTACAAATGCCACCTTCTATGAGATTAGTATGATTGTCAAACCTCAAAGGGTGCTCCTCATAGTGGTCGATGGTGGCTGCTACGAGTTCCTTAAGAAATACGATATGCCACACGTGAAAGAGATAGCAGAAAACGGGATCTGTTACAGGAACGCTGTGGCAGGCCACGGATTCATAGAAACCGCCTCAGGGATGGCAACCATATCCACAGGAGCAGACATAGGAATCCATGGAATAATAGCTAGTCACGAGTGGTACGACTCCAAGACAGGTAAATCGGTTTACAGTGTAGACCAGCAGGGAAGAGCCGTAGGCCTCAAAGCTCCCACATTCGGCGACGTCGTGAAAGCAGCCAAACCAAAGGCTGTTATCTCATCCATATCATCAAAGGACAGGCCTGCAGTCCTACTAGCGGGCCACAAACCAGACACAATCCTATATTCCTACAGGGAGCGACCCGGGGCCTCCGAAGACAAGTTGTTCACCGGCTCGGGGGTAACCGAGGACAAGTATATCCTCTCTGAAAGACTGGGGCACATGGTTCCAGATTATGTGAAGAACCTGAGCCTCCCACGATTTGTGGACTGGGTTGGCGATGGCTTCAGCTTCCAGGGGATAGACGCAGCAAAATCTCCCCGCATCGACGATTTCATCACAGACGCAGCGTTAAAGGTTATGAAGCATCAGAAACCCGATGTCCTTTGCGTGGGCCTGGTATCCACCAACATCGTTGGCCACTACCAGCCTCTTGATTCTCCACAGATGGAAGACTCAGCCATGGTGGTGGACGCGCATATTGGCCGCTTAATGGCGGGGCTTAAGGAGGCTGGACTTGAGGAGGAGACCCTCATAGCCATCACGGCTGACCACGCGATGACAAAGATAAGGAGTAGAGTGGATATTCCCCGAGAGCTCAAAGAGATGGGGAGGAGAGACGTAGAGGAAAACATAGCCTACATCATCGTCGGAGGAACAGGGGGAGTCTACCTGAGATCCGATGGAGAAAAAGAGGTAGAGGAGGCCATTGAGGCTTTCTCATCCATGGAGCATGTCCGTGGAGCCTGGCACAAACGCGACCCAGAAGCACCATGGTTCGTGAGGAATGTGGTCTGTGACCATGGCCCAGATATTATTCTCCTTCCAGAGTATGGTGGTTACTTTGTGGCTGGTCACGAGCAGAGGGCCCATATGGATGACCTGTTAAACCAGCATGGTTCACCTTACAACTCCGACGCAAACATAATGATGATCCTGAAAGGCCCCAGTATCGAGCCCCAAGGCTTCGTCGGGGAACCCCTCGACCTTTCAAGGGAGGAGCCTATTAGTGAAGAGGAGTCCAGGACTCTCCCAAGACAGAGGGACTTGGCGCCTACAATTATAGAGCTTCTTGGGTTGAAGCCTCCTGAGACAGTTTGTGGAAAGCCGCTCCCAATGTAATTTGCCTAGAGACCTCGTTTATTTTTAATAACCAGATTAAAACGGGATAGTGGTTGCCCTCTCCATAGGAGTGATCTCTGGTGTCTATGAATCCGGGTTTAGCGATGGTATGATGTAGTTGACTAGCAACTCATTTACAGGTTCTCCCTCAATGTAATATCCACTGGTCATCACAACCATCACATCATATTCTGGGAACAATATGATCTTTTGGCACCCCCACCCAGACCTCTGCACAGCCTCCACAGAGTGTCCGTCTACCTTGTATGTTCTCTGCCACCACTGATACCCATGTGTGCTGCCGTAAGCCTCGTTCCACCCCGGAATATCATACGAAATATATGGCTCCATGGTCTGCTTGACCCAATAGTGGAGGCGGTTAACCAAGTACTTCTTCATCTACTCGGCTGATATCAAGGTGCCACCCGATGCCAAGGAGACGGTGAGGCTACGGAACGCGGCGCGAAAAGGTAACTTCTTTTCCTATACTCATGAGAAAATTACGGCGTTTGTGGGTATGTCTGAGAAGGAGGCTATGCTCTCATTTCCGTTGATGGATGGGAAATATGATTATACTGGGTTTAACAGTACTGATGAGGATTTTCTCCGCTGGTGCAGGGAACTTTATGAGTATCATGATATTGATCGTCTGCCGCCGTTGCCGTTATGGGAGGGTATTCCCTAGTTGTATAGAGCGTGGCTCATGTAACAGTGATATTAAATTTCCCGCAGCATAACAAAGTGATTTAATGTTTATATCAAATTATTCCTTCTTCCATTTATGGCAAATTCATCGGAGATTATGGAAAAGAAGTTTTCTGGTTTAAGACGTTTCAATCTCATCATGGGGTTCCTTCATCTAATTCAAGGAGTCTTCATGATCTTTGTTAGTAACGATACAACCTATCCGATTTACACGAATTACCTGAACTTTGATATAACCACATTCACCTTGTCCCCGAACTCACAACTCTACTACGAGGTGCCTTTTGGACCGGCTACGGCAATGTTCTTACTCATATCAGCAGTGGCGCACTTCTATCTAGCAACCATTGGATATGGAGGCTATGTCAAAAACTTGAAGAAAGGCATGAACCCCATCCGATTCTACGAATATGCCCTCAGTTCTTCGCTGATGATTGTATTGATTGGCATGTTGATTGGGATATGGGATCTAGGAGCAATCCTTCTCATCTTCACACTCAACGCCACGATGAATCTATTTGGCATAATGATGGAGAAGTATAACCAATTTACAGAAAAAGTGGACTGGTCGTCGTTCATTTATGGTTGTATTGCAGGTTTTATCCCTTGGGTTGTAATTACGCTCTATTTTGTGGGAGCTGTAAACTCTGGTGACGCGAAGCCACCGGATTTTGTATACGCCATTGTTCCGACGCTGTTTGTGTTCTTTAATATATTCGCGATAAACATGGTTCTGCAATACAAGAAATTGGGTCCTTGGAAGGATTATCTGTTTGGTGAGCGCGTCTATATTATTCTTAGCCTCACAGCTAAATCGGTACTATGTTGGTTGATCTGGACAGGAACATTAGCTCCCGTTTAAGTATTAAACACGGGTTTACGCACGCGCAACTAATAACTGAACAGCTCTCATGTAACAGGGATATTAAATTTCCCGCAGTATAAAGGAGCTTGATAGTAAATATGGATGTACGTAAACTTCAATTAAGGAATCCATTACTATATTGAAAATGAACCCCAAAGACCAGTATCTCCTAAAAGAAATCCCAGAAACCATCGAGACTAAAAGAGTTATGATACGCAGGTATCAACGAGGAGACGGTAAAGCAATATATGATTTAGCGGGAAGAAATGGAAATCGTGAACATCTAGCTGGAACCGCAGATGATATGTCGAATCTCAAATCGATAGAAGAGGCAGAGGTTAATGC
The DNA here is from genome assembly GCA_964628765.1 of uncultured Candidatus Bathyarchaeia archaeon. Lineage (GTDB taxonomy): Archaea > Thermoproteota > Bathyarchaeia > TCS64 > TCS64 > RBG-16-57-9. Next base: position 3,871 of record CAZVMT010000149.1, read on the forward strand.
TCTTAGGCATAGGGCGGAGTGGGCTACTCGAGACAGATTTGTTGCGGGGATTTGGTACGAAGAACAGTTTATTGGCGAGATATGGATTGAGCCTGTTAACTGGGAGGTTCCATGTTTTGAGATAGGGTGGTTTATAGATAAAGGTCTTGAGGGTGAAGGATTTGCGTATGAGGCAGCATACGCATGTATCAAATATATATTCAATGAATTGAAGGCGCATAAGGTCATAGCAAAAACCAGTGATACAAATGTGAGGAGTTCTAAACTAGCTTTGAGACTCGGCTTTACTGAGGAAGGTCATCTGCGAGACTCGGAGTATAAAAAAGGAAAACGAAGTGGGACGCTTCTTTATGGTTTAATCAGATGAGAATTAAAGATATGCAACTCGTTTCATGTAACAAGCATATTTACTTATAATCTAAGTGATCTTCGCCCCGTTCTCGATGGGTTTATCCGTTGTGAGCAAGACACACTTGTCACCGATCTCCGCAGCCAGTAACATGCCATAACTCATCTCACCGAATATCTTAGCAGGCTTCAAGTTCACGATAACAGGGATCACCTTCCCCACAAGCTCCTCAGCGCCATAATAATCCACGAGGCTACTCAAAATCTGGCGAAGTTCCTCCTCACCACAATCCACCTTGAGCCTGTAGAGCTTATCTGAGCCCTCGACTTTCTCGCATGATTTGATGGTGCCTACCCTGATGTCCAGCTTCTTGAAGTCCCTGTATAATACTTCCTGACTCATAACACCCTCAACCATGGGGTCAACGAATTTAAGATTAATCAGGAGCAGACATGAGCAGTGCTTATATTCAGAGCTAAATTACTCAAACCCATGACAGAGAAAAGAAGATACAGGGTACACAGGTTTGACATCAAGATGAGCAGAGACCAGAACGCCCTAGAAGAGTTCCTCAACAGCCTCGACGGAGAAGTGGTGTCCATCATCCCCAATGTTCACCCCCACTTCACCATGGGGGGCATGGGGGCAAGGGTCAGCTTCCTCTACATAGTGGAAAAGATAGCTTAGCCGAGATACTCTAGAGCTATCCGGGTATACATCTCCGAGACGGGGGGCAGCCACTCTAGCTTCACATGCTCATTGGGTTGATGCGCCCCTCCTCGCTGGGGTCCGATGTGGATGCAGGGGATTCCCTGTTCTCCCTGGAATATGTTGGCGTTTGTGATACCGTAGGCGTACTCGTAGAGGGGCTTCTTACCCATCACAGTCTGGTACACTGTGTCCATGGTCTCCATCAATGGCTCATCCCTGCTGCAGATATATGGCTCATACTTGGGGGGCTTGACCCCCACATCGACGCTGGATTTAAGCTCAAGGCTCTGAACAAGTCGCTCCATGTCATCCAGAGCATACTGGATGGACTCACCCGGCACCAATAGCCTGTTCACCTCAAACCGGGCGCTCTCAGGAACCACCACGCTATACTTCTGGTAGCCTCCCTCGGTCTTCAAGGTACATACAGTGCCCTTCCCGAAGTCAGGGTGCTCCTTCAAGTGGAGCCCATCAAGGTTTGCTATGATCCTTGCGGCGTCCTCCACGGCGTTCACACCCAGGTGGGGTCTGAAGCCATGGGCGGCCTTGCCCTTCACCTTGACATTGTAGAGTATCTTGCCTGTGAGCCCCAGCGGTATGGGTTTGGTCTCATCGCCGCAGTAGCTGTAGGTAAGCACGACGCCGTCGAGGCTCCTCCACTTGGGGTCCTCCATCATGCCCCACGCCCCGATATCAGTAGCCTCTTGGTCAACTACGCCGCTGAAGCTCAACTCACCGTTGAGCTCCACGCCGCTATCCGCTACCGCCTTGATCATGTTGAGGCTGCACGCGATGCCCGTCTTCATGTCACATGCCCCCCTCCCGTAGAGTCGCCCATCTTTGACCACTGCCTTGAATGGGTCTGTGATCCAGTCTTCTCCAGCGGGCACGGTGTCGGTGTGGGCGTTATAGTTGAGCCTTCTCCCCTGTTTACCCCAATTCATGACACCGTATACGTTGGGGCGCCCATCAGCCACATACTGGAGCTCTGTCTTCATACCATAGCTCTCCAGTTTCTCCTTGAGGTAGAGGGCCAGAGCCTCCTCATCACCCGTAACTGATGGGATTGATATCATCTCCTCGCTTAGCCTCAACGTGTAGGCATCGTCGAGTTTGTTGAGAACATCAATGTTCATATTTGATGGATAGTATGCTTCGCTATTTATTTTTGATGAAATGGATGAATGTATCAAATTCTAATAATCCACAGTGGTTCTATAAATGTACTAGTAGAGATTCTTCATGAGGTAGTGAGTTCCTTGGTGTACAGAGAACATATGAGGTTTCCCGATAGCCAATTCAAGAATGTTATAAATTTAACCACTCAATACACTCAAAACGTATGAACCCAGAGGCACTCACAAGGGAAATCAAGGAATACGCGCTGAGCCACGGAGCAGAACTCGTTGGAATATTGACACCTATGGCGATAGACGCCATGCCCACATACTGGATAGGCTGGCAGGTACAGGAGGAATCCAAGAAGACAAGCGACTACATGGAGAACCCCAAGAGCATCATAGTCCTCGGGTACCACGCCTTCGATGACATCCATGAGGCTCAGATAGCTCACAACGGTGGGATCGAGTATCCTGTCTATGAGCGTATGAGGCTCTACGCTAGACGCGTAGTGCGAAAACTAGAGGAGAAAGGCTTCAAGTGTGTCGTCTATCCTTTTAGGTTGAGCCAGAAACGGATGGCTCAGCTGGCTGGTTTGGGCTCCATGGGGAAGAACAGCCTCATAATCAACCCGGATTATGGTCCATGGATACGCCTCCAGAGTATACTCACAGACGCCCCACTTGTACCTGATAAAGAGTTCACTCGCGATCTTTGCGGAGAATGCACAAGGTGTGTTGATGCCTGCCCCACCGCTGCCTTGACGCCCTATGTGATTGATCCAGAGAAGTGCCTCATAGGCATCAGCGAGACCGAGCTTGCTCAACTGATAGAGAAGGATCTATCTATCACAGATTTTAGAGACATACCAGATGAGGTGTTCAAGGAGCATATGCCACGTTTCACAGTGAACAGCGTGCTGATGTGCACGACTTGCCAGAGAGCTTGTCCTTATGGGCGGGAGAAACGTGGACTGCAGTCCTTGTATCCTTGATGAAGCTCTTGTTAAATGTGATATAGTCAATGGGCAGTGTATTGATGGGTGCCTAGTTGGGAGAAAAAACACTCAACGCATTCAGAGTCCTGCTGCTTAGCGTCTTCATGGCCATGGTGGGGCTTGGTATAATCTCCCCCATATTACCCAACTACGCCAGCGACCTCGGGGCCACGGGGATATACATCGGTTTAATCTACAGCAGCTTCAGCCTATCCCGCGCCATACTACAGACACCAGTAGGCAGACTAGCCGACAC
>CAZVMT010000150.1:0-7286 GCA_964628765.1 uncultured Candidatus Bathyarchaeia archaeon
CTCCTCAAGCTGAGTCTCATCGTTAGCTACATTCATAGCCGAACCCGATAGGACATATGATGGGCGCACCAGAACCGGGTAACCTATCTCCTCGGCGAATGCCTTGGCCTGCTTGAGGGACTCTAATTTAGCCCACTTTGGCTGTTTCACACCCAGGCTGTCCAGTAGTTGGCTGAACTTTGATCTATCCTCCGCCCTGTCTATCTCCACGGCGTCTGTGCCTAGGAGTCTCACTCCGTTTTGCGCTAGTTTTAACGCCAGGTTATTGGCTATCTGGCCCCCAACGCTTACCACTACTCCTATTGGTTGCTCTTTCTCCACGATATCTAGGATTCTCTCTAGGTTTATCTCCTCGAAGTAGAGCTTGTCAAGTACATCGTAGTCTGTCGAGACGGTCTCGGGGTTGAAGTTGATCATGATCACCTCATCTACGTCGAGCCCCTGCAGGCACTTGGCCATGTTTACACAGCACCAATCGAACTCGACACTGGAGCCGATCCTGTAGCTCCCGGAGCCAAGCACTATGACCTTTCTATGTTGGTTGCGCCGGATGTCATCTTCGTCGCCGTTGTAAGTCATGTATAGGTAGTTGGTTACTGAGGGCCACTCAGCCGCCATGGTGTCGATCTGTTTCACCACGGGCATTACCCCCAATCTTGTTCGGAGGCTGCGTATCTCATGCTCTGACTCCCCCAGGGCTCGCGCTATTACCCGGTCGCTGAACCCGAGGCTTTTCCATTGATATAGCTGGTCTTTGCTGGGGCTCTGCTTCATCTCTCGGCGTGTATTCAATAGATTCTCTAGCTGCGTCAGAAACCATGGGTCTATCCCGGTGAGCTTGTGGATGTCTTCGGTTGTGAATCCGAGTCGATACGCTTGAAGTACATCAAACAGTCTCTTGTCTGTTGGGTTTCTGAGGCTCGCTTTAACCGCCTCACAGTCATTGTTGTTGCTAGGTGTCTCTGTTAGCTCCCAGCCTGGCTGCACCATCCGCACGGCCTTCTGGATGGCCTCAGGGAAGCTACGGCCTATGGCCATGACCTCACCCACTGATTTCATCTGGGTGCCTATGCTGATGTCCACTTTCTGGAACTTGTTAAAGTCCCACCGGGGCATCTTCACCACGATGTAGTCGAGACTGGGCTCAAAGAAAGCCGAGGTGACGCCGGTCACCTTGTTAACCAGCTCAGGTAATGTGTAACCGACACCGAGCTTGGCCGCTATATACGCGATAGGGTACCCTGTTGCCTTTGAGGCGAGGGCTGAGCTTCTTGATAATCTGCTGTTGACCTCTATTACCCTGTAATCATCGTTCATGGGGTTCAGGGCGAACTGGACGTTGCATTCACCCAGTATGTTGAGGGCCCTCACGGTGCGGAATGACTCGGTTCTGAGTAATTGATACTCTGTGTTATTCAGAGTCTGGCTCGGCGCCACCACGATGTTGTCTCCTGTGTGAACCCCCATGGGATCAAGGTTCTCCATATTACAGACTATGGCGCAGTTATCCGCTGAGTCGCGGAGAACCTCGTACTCTAGCTCCTTCCATTTACCTAGATACTCCTCCACGAGAACCTGGTTTATCCTGCTGTAGTTTACTGCCCTGCCTACGATTCGTTTGAGCTCTTGCTCGTTGAACGCGACACCGGAACCCTGACCTCCAAGGGTGTATGCGACCCTCACCATCACGGGGTAGCCTATGAGTTGAGCTACCTTCACAGCCTCTTCTACACTGTTTGCCTTACCGCTCCGCGGCACCGGTATCCCGTTCTTAATCATCAGTTCTCTGAAGAGTTCTCGGTTGTCAGCTAGCTCGATGGCCTCGACACCTGTGCCGAGGACCCTGACACCGTATTTTTCTAAGGTTCCGTTCTCGTATAGCTCCATGCCGCAGTTGAGGGCTGTCTGGCCCCCGAACCCCAAGAGCACGCCGTCTGGGCGCTCTTTCCGGATGACTCTTTCAACGTATTCCGCGGTGACCGGTAAATAGTAGACCTGGTCAACAAAGTCCCTGTCTGTCTGGATTGTAGCGATGTTGGGGTTCACCAGTATTGTCTCTATTCCTTCTTCCTTGAGGGCCTTGATGGCCTGTGCTCCAGAGTAGTCGAACTCGCCTGCCTCCCCTATCTTGATTGCTCCGCTTCCCAGCAAGAGTACTTTCTTGATGTCTTTTTGGAGTGGCATTATTTGATCTCCTGAATGAATTCATCGAAGAGATGCACCGTGTCGAGGGGCCCAGGTGAGCCCTCTGGGTGGAACTGTACCGCGAAGACTGGTTTCTCAATGTGTCTGATGCCTTCCAAGGTGTCATCATTTGTGTTTACGAAGAGAGGATTGAATCCCGTATCTTTGAGGCTCTCTTTTTCGATCCCATATCCATGATTTTGGCTCGTGATGTAGCTTCGACCAGTCTCCAGGTTGGTACATGGATGGTTTTGGCCTCTGTGACCGTATTTGAGTTTGTATTTCGTTGCACCCGCAGCGAGCGCTAGCAGCTGGTTACCGAGACAGATGCCGAATATCGGGGTCTCTGTGTTCATGAGGTGCTTCAACATCTCAATCGCATCGCTGCATGTCTCTGGGTCCCCTGGTCCATTGGATACTACTACCCCGTCAGGCTCGTAGCTCATCACTGTATCAAAGCTAGCGTTATATGGGAGACACGTAACGTCTGTGCCTCTCTTCAATAGCTCCCTTATTATCCCATATTTTACGCCACAGTCAATCACTACTACCTTTTTTCCATCTCCATTATAGTGCAGGGGTTTCTCGATAGACACCTTCGCGACTAGGTTTTCCAGGTTAGGGTCTGGAATGTCTTGTGTATAATCCTCTAACTCGTCTGTGTCTAAATCCCCTACATGTATGCGTCCAAGCATGACCCCGTGGCTTCTGAGCTTCTTGGTCAACTGCCGTGTATCAATCCCGTAGATGCCCGGTATTCCTTCCCCCTTCAGCCATTCGTCTATACTTGTGGTTGACGCCCAGTGGCTGGGCTGTTCAATCAGGCCAGCTATAACATATCCTTGAACCTGAACCCGACTAGACTCCATCGTCATGGGGAACCCAAAACCATCGATACTGCCTCTTGGGACCCCGTAGTTACCGATTAAAGGATAAGTCTGTACAAGAATCTGTCCAGCGTAGCTTGGATCAGTCAACGCCTCCGTGTACCCCGTCATGCCGGTGTTGAACACGACTTCTCCCGTTGAATCCTCGGGTGACCCGAAGCTTTTTCCCTTGAATATTGTTCCGTCCTCAAGTATTAGTGCTGCATTCAATGAAGTGTCTCCTGTTGTTTTTCTCCTTTAATGTGAAGTGACTCGGTCTCTAGGTGAGTCTGTTTTTTATAGAAAAGGAGGTGAAAGATCGAACCGAGAGGGAGGTTTCCTTTTTTTATGCCTTGAGAGTTAGGCATTTTTTCTCTCCCATAGTTTTCTGTTTTTCTGGTTCATTCTGTGCCTCATTTTTTATTGGACTTTCCAACGCAATAGAGCCGAACATCTATTTAGATATTATGACAAGTTTGCCTCATTTTTACATATATTTGTTCTATATGGAATAGGGAGTTTGATGTCTATCAGAAGGCGACGACCCTTAAAATATATAATTCATCTTGAGGAGAAACCAATTAGGCATCAGTTATAGCGCCTCTCATTTTATTGAAGACTGCTATCCAGTCTAATTGTCTCAATGTACTCAATATCCCCAGCTTGACACGGTTATAAAATACTGGACGCCAAAGGCGTTTCCTATCCTATTTGAATAATTCTTTTACTTGGTTCCAGTCTTTTACCATAAAAGCGCTATTCAGTCTTGATATCAGTCCTCTATTATCCATAGCAGCTTTACTCAACCTCTTGTCCTCTGTAAGCATTAGCTCGCAGGAGTGAATCGCGGAGGCGAGGAGAACACAGTCGAGGTAGTCGTTGATGTTCTGCCGCAGTGATATGGCGGTATCCTGTATCATTGAATCCCTGTAGTCAATTTTATGGAACCTTTCATCGAGTCTCAGGGATGTGACTCCTCTCAGTACCTGCTCTTTCTCTATGAATCCATTTCTCACATACTTGGCTCCCTTGGCATACAGCTCGAATAAGGTGAGGTCGCTGATCATGGTCTCTGAGTTTCTCTGGACCTTGAAGGCGATGTCCCATGGTAGGTTTGTGAGGGCTATGCCTATGGATGGTATGAAGTAGGTTGTGTCGAGGAATACCCTCATGCCTCTACTCGCCTTGATATGGTTTCACGTTCTTCCCTGAGCCCCTCAAGGGAGACCGTGTGCATGTTTCCCTTGCTCATTAACTCTTCAAGGCTGGGAACAGGCTCTATGATCAATCGTCCATCTTGTACTCTGTAGAGTATCCTGGTGTTAGGTGCCAAACCTAGTTTCTCTCTAATCTCTTTTGGCGGGAATAGCTCGCCTTTGGACCCAACCCGGCTTTCCACGGGCTCCATAATTCAATGTTTTTATTCGAAAAATATATGTTTTTCTGGTAGATGCTGTTTCACTCGAAATTAATATGTTTTTCGAGTAGATTTGTTAGAGGTATTGCTGGATTATCCAGTAGATTGTGCCCACCAAGTTGATGTATATGTGGGCGCTTGTTGAGATGCCTGTGTTTGTTCGTTGTTTCGCCCACCCAACTGTGATGCCGAAGCTGATCAGGAAGAGGAGCCTAATGAGGACAAGGTCCACTACGGCGTGTTTGAGGCTGAAGAAGATGCTTACTATGGTGATGGCTGTCCATGGTGGTAGGTAGTAGGTGAGTTTGGTCTGTATTATTCCCCTCCAGAGGAATTCCTCGGCGATGGGCACCCAGATACCGTTTATGATTATGAAGACTATTGAGATGGCTAGTTCAGCGTTCTCCGCGTATAGCGGGATGTTTGTGTAGAAACTCGTTTTGAATATGGATTCTAGGACTGGTATTATCTGTAGGTTCCAGTCTACGCCGGTGAAGAAATAGACGTCCAATCGGTTGACTATCTGTATGCCCAGCATGATGAATAGAGCAGCGTTGTAGAAGGTTCCCCGCTGGTACCAGACTCGCAGCGAGAACCCAGTGTAACATGTTTTCTCCCCTCTGTCTCCACCCATCAAGAGGTAAACCACAGTACATATGACGAGGTAGAAGCCACCGAGACAGATTAAGTCCATGAAGAAATAGTCAAAATATGTTGGCAGGATCATGGCGATTATTCTTCGTGAAGTGAATTCCCCGCCGATTATCAGGATGATGAGGGCCAGCGCAATTAGGATATCCTTTAGTGGGGTCGTCTTGAAGGCAGTGTTTCTGGGTCTGAGTGTTTGGGGGTCGAGTTTCGCCTTTTGTCTTTGGATCCACGAATTCATAACGGATATTGTTCATATCCATTGTTATGTTTCTTTCCACGTTATTGCCTATTTTTCTCTATCAGATCATTCACGATGTTGACAACAGCGTCAGGGTTCTCGGTGCTGAAGAATATCTTTCTCCCATGTTTGGGGGTCACCCTCACGCCTCGCTTGAAGTTCTGTATGAACCCGATGCTCCAGTCCAAGCCGAAGCGGATGCCCAGTCCACCGTACCAGTACCACGCCGGTCTGCGGGTCTCAATATAGTCAATATTATCCAGCCTGATGCTTTGCTGGATAACCCCGTAGCCTACTGTTAGCCTCGTTGAAGAGATTGAGACCCGTAGCCTCATGAAGTTTCCATAGATGAACACCAGTATTATCGCAACGAAGCCCATTACTATCTTGGGGACATCATGGGGGATGATCACGCTGAGGTAAACCAGCACACCCAGTACAGCGATGATTATGACCTGGAATAGTGGGTGAGCCGATACCTCCTCATAGTAGTGATAATCGGTTCTGGTGTCTGACACATGTTTCAATTCTCGGACTCATTAAAATTGGTTGCTAAAAGGGTTAAAATAAAATCCCTGAGGCGTATCCTCTATTATGGAATCTGTTTGGCCTGATGGCAATCGTTGCGCTGTCTGTTTTACCTTCGACTTGGACGCTGAGTGGGTCTTTATGGGAAACGACCCCAGTGTAGTCGAGAAGCCCCGTATCAAGAGCCAGGGAGAGTATGTCTGGAACTCCAACATCATCCCCCGGATACTTGACGTCCTGGATGACCACAATATCCCAGCCACATTCTTCGTGGTCGCCATGAACGCAGTGAATCACCCCGACGTGGTTGGTGAGATCGTTGACCGTGGACACGATGTGGCTACACATGGCTGGAAACATGAGGCGATAACAGGTCTGTCTTATGATGATGAGAAGGGGTTGAGGCTCAGGATGGTTAAGGCGTTAGAGGACGCGACTGGTTATAGACCAGTTGGGAACCGTGTGGCTGGTGGCGAGATTGGATCAAACACTTTTGATATCTTGAAGGAGCTTGGCTTCATCTATGATAGCAGCCTCAGGGGCTCTGACCTGCCGTATAAACTGGATAACGGCTTGGTGATCGTCCCAAGCTACTACGAGATGGATGATTTCCACTTGTTCGCGGATTACCCTATGGCTGGGTATAAGGCACGGATGATGAGCCCTGAAACAGGTTATGAGATCTGGAGCAGCGCCTTCAATGGGTATTTCAGGTATGGGCTCTGCTGGACCAGCATGTTCCATCCACAGATCATCGGTAAGCCCGGGAACATTATGTTGCTGGAGAGGCTCATCAGTTACATGGCTGCGTTTCCTGATGTATGGTATGCGAATGCCCGTATGATCGCTGAGCACTGGCTAAAAAACACGTAATTTGTCCCATTATTATGGGATATATTTATATAAAACCAAACAAAAAAATTAGGTACTGTTAGATATTACTGACAGTTGAGGGGGAGAGGGGTGTACACACACCAAATCGGGTTAACAGCGTCATACATCGCATTGACCCTTGGCGGCTTCTACTTTCTTTACGCCCTCAAATACTATACATCGAGTCTTCTAGCCCTCGGCTTATTCACATTGGACCCATCACGACTACCAGAGAACCACTCTGTAAACCGCATACTCGCCCAGCGGAACAGCGAGGAGTTCTCTATCGGTGAAGAGCCTTGGGTTTCTATACATCTCCCCTTCTTCAATGAGTTGAACGTGGCTCGCAGGATACTTGAGGCATGCATCGACATCAACTACACCAACTTCGAGGTATTGGTGGCGGATGATTCAAGGGATACAACCATCGAGATACTCAAGGAACGTGGGTGGCGCCATGGTAGCCCAATCATCAAGTTCGTCCATAGGAAGGACAGGTCCTTGTAAAAGGGTTGGGCGCTTCAGGATT
>CAZVMT010000151.1:0-7280 GCA_964628765.1 uncultured Candidatus Bathyarchaeia archaeon
AAATCTCCCAATACTTATGTTTACAAAGATATTACCAAAACCAAAACCCTCACGAATTTATATCCGGAAAACTGGTAAAAAGCAAGGTCAATCATATATTGGTTATTATCATGAAGGGAAAAACGGAGACACCCTATGCTTTCATTTTCCCGCCGGGTCAGGCTGACCCTAACACTACTTACAGGTTCTTGAGGACCCTTAGCGATATGACTGTTGAGATTCACAGGGCTGATAAGTCATTCAATGTGGGTGAGGTTACATATCCCAAGGGTAGCTATGTTGTGTTCGCGGATCAGGTGGCTCGACCATTCCTCATCATGATGCTGAGCAGGACGTATTACAGGGATAATCTCTGGGTGAGAACCCCTGATGGTGTGCCCATGATGAACTATGATTTCGCTACTCAGACCATGGCGGAGTTCAAGGGAATTGAGATCATCGAGACTGATGAGGTGCCGGTTGGGAGCTTCAAGAAGATAGAGCCTGTGGCTCCGAAGGGAGAGCTCCAAGGTGAGTCCAAGCATGGTTACCTGATTGACTGTCGCGTCAATGACTGTTTCAAGGCTGTGAACAGGTTGAGGAAGATGGGTGTCGAGGTTAGGAGATTCACTGAACCCATCAATGTCGGCGATAAATCGTATCCAGCCGGTATGTTCCACGTCTCAGGGGACGAGAAGAAGCTAAAGAAGGTGGCAAAGGCTACTCATCTCCAGTTTATCCCCTTGGATAAGGCTGTTAAGGCTGAGTCCAAGGCAGTGAAGCCGTTGAAGGTGGCTATTTATCAGAGGTACTGGGGTGGGAACATGGATGAGGGCTGGACCAGGTGGCTCCTGGAGCAGTTTGATTTCGAGTATACCACAGTGATGGATGAGGAGGTCAAGGCTGGATTAGATGATTACGATGTCTTGATATTGCCTAGCGATTCCCCAGCGTTGATAACCGGTGAGAAGGTGGATGAGTATTATGAGAAGCGTTTCAAGGGAGCCTTCACGGCTCCTGTGCTTCCAGAGAAATACAAGTCTGGAATAGGTGAGGAGGGAGTCAAGAAGGTGCAAGAGTTCGTCGAGAAAGGGGGAACCTTGATCGCTCTCTATGAGTCATGTGAATTCGCCACAGAGAAACTTGGGATACCGGTGCGAAACACGTTGAAGGAGATGGATCCCAAGAAGTTCCATTGCCCCGGGAGCACCATCTGGGTCAACATCGATAACAAGCATCCATTGGGCTATGGTATGCCCGAGAAAGGATTGATCCTGTTAAGGGGCAACCATGCACTAGCTGTGAAGGGAGGGCACAATAACGATGACTATGCTGTCGTGGTGAGTTACCCAGAGGAGAACATGATGCAGAGCGGATGGCTCATAGGAGAAGAACATCTAGCACGAAAAGCCGCGATGATAGAGGCAAAGAAGAAGGATGGCAAGGTCATCATGTATGGTTTCCAGCCCCAGAACAGGGCGTTAACCGATGCAACCTTCAAGCTATTCTTTAACGCCTTGGTGGGCTAACAAAATTTTGGAGACCTAAAAAATCTCCCTCGATTTTACCGAACCTTCAATAGCTATTTCTGCGAACAGTTCTCGTTTCGCTTGACATATGGGACACTTGTAAGGTGGGTCCTCCCTGAAGACCGTATAGCCGCATTGTTTGCAGTATAGTATACGCCGCTTGGTTGACTGAGCCTCTCCTATCTCAGCCTCCTCCACTGGAGCCTCTTCACCGAATCCCAAGGATGCCATCTGTTTCTCCATGGGTCTCCGCTCAGGGATGGACTGTGTAGGCTGAGTTCCCTTGTACACTGCTTCGTTCACGTATAGTGCGCAGTAGCATTGGCCGTATTCCTCGACATCTGGGTCCCTATAGTCGCATGGGCAGATGATGTCTCGATCTTTCTCTAGATCTCCTGATGCTATTCTGCATGGGCAGCTTGGGTACCCGTATCTCTCCTCGTTTTCCGCGAGTCCCTTCAATAAGTCATCTAGTAGGTCTGGGACTGGGCAGAGATGCATCCTGTTTCTAATTGCGTCTCTTTCTGCACGTTTGCGGGCTTCTTCTACTGTCATAGCTGGAGGGCCTCTAAGATATCATCTTTCTTGAAGCCTTGTATCACTGTATCATTGTTTATTACTATAACAGGGAAAGCCACTGGCAGGTTCTTTGCCTTCAATTCCTCTATGGCGGTTTTCTGGTCTTCCTTACTGCATTTGTCGAGGTCAATGTACTCGTAGGCGATTTTTTTCTCTTTGAGTAATTCCTTGGTCTTTTTGCACCAGCCACAGGTGCTGAGGGTGTAGAGGAATACCTTGTTTTTTGTGTTTGATCCTTCCACTTTGGATGTTTGCATGATTATAAACTCCTTAATTTGAGTACGCGTCTGCATGTTATAAAGGTGCCATGGTTGAATGCTCTTTTATGGATGTTATTCGATCTTTTCATTGATAAAGTTGGGCGGCGAGAAGAAGTATACTGGATACAGGGCATATAGCTACCTGAAGCCAGGTTTCGATTACAAGGAGTTCAAGCTATCCAAGCATCCAAGGGTCGAACCATATTATATCTCATTGAGCAAGGCAGAGGAAGAGAGATACCAGGAACTGCTGAGGAGGTCTACTATCATTGATCTTCATGAGCACCCGGTTCTGTGGCCTGAGAACATGGAGGATTTGCCAGAGCTGCATCGATTGGGGCGTCAATTCACAGCTTATGAGGCATTGAGCATGAGCCATCTTGACTGTGTCTTCGAGAACATGATGGACGGGATGGCATATGTCACCAGTTACAGTGGCTGGAAGTGGATGGACGTAGTCCATGACCTGGGCATAAGGCTCAGCGACCTAGCTCATCAAGGGATGATCATCCACTGTAGATCGGTCAAGGATATAATGGATGCCAAGGAGCAGGGTAAGATCGCCATGGTCTTCTGCTTGGAGTCGGCGACACCCATCGAGAATGAACTGGACCGAATAGATGTGCTCTATGGGCTAGGTGTCCGCAGCATGGGAATATGCTACAGCGAGTCCAACATGCTGGGAGGCGGCATGGGCGAGAGCTTCAAAGACACCGGGTTAACCGATTTCGGGTATGACGCTGTGAAACGGATGAATACGCTGGGGCTCCTCGTGGATATCGGGCACACCAATGACAGGACAGCGATAGAGACCATCGAAGCCAGTGATAAACCCATATATGACAGCCACAGCGGACCAGCCTGCATCGCTCAGGGGCATACCAAGGGAGACGAGGTGCTGCAATGTCTAGCCGAACACGACGGTGTTCTCGGTGTGGGTGGAGCTGGACAGGGGCTAAGAACCAAACAGCATCCCGTGGGTAGCATCGAGAGTTACATGGAGTGTGTCGAGTACTGTATCGATTTGATGGGCATAGATTATGTTGGCTGTGGACCGGATACACTGTATGGTGCTCATCAGGAGCTCTACAAGGTCTGGTTCCCGAGGAGGCAAGGTCATTATCGGAGAGAAGGGCGAGAGACAGTTGAACCATATCCAGTGCCAGAGAATATGGTTGATCCGGGTTACGTGAAGGGGCTTGAGAACCCCAGCGAGTTCGTGAATATCATGCGGTGGCTGATCAAACACGGGTACAGTGACAATGAGATACAGAAGATTCTCGGCGGAAACGCGTTGAGGCTTCTCGGGAAGGTGTGGATTTAAACCGCTTACCAAGGCGTTTTTGGTATTGATTATACGGGGTTTTGGTATAGATCTGGATCGATTCTGGGCTGGTTTGAGAGGTTTTATATGAAAAGAGGCTTGTTTTCGCCTCAGATCTTCTACCCCCCCTCCCCCTACGGTTTTAGAAACCTAGTCCCATCTGGCTGCATCTATTGAGGAGCTTGTGGTGTTTGACGTGGTACTTGCACCAGATGTTGTCGAGTTTCTCGGCGTCCTCTCCGATGCTGTCCAGTACGCAGTGGATGACCTCGTGGTTGATGGCCATCTCAACTTCATCTTCTGTTACTATGGTTCCGTTGTACTCGGCTGCGTGTTCGTAGCCGCCGAAGAAGAGGTAGTATTCCCCGTCATCTGTGACCGAGGCGCCGTTGTGGCCTATAATGACTATTACGTCTCTGTGAAACTCCATTAGACTCTCTCCCCTAGGTTCTCACATGTTCCTGAATGCTGCTATAAAAACAAGATTAAGGAGATTATTGAAAGGTAATTAGAAGTATTACTCTATACTCTAGTGACAGATGTATTTCATCAGTTTTATCTGAAACCAAGCCCATGAGTTACCCGAGAAACCTTCAATGAAACGACGATCAAAAAAGAAGAACCGATATCCCGCTGCATCACCCTCCGGTAAGAAGGACCCGTATTTTCCGTTCACCGATATACCGAGACCAGTATTCAGGGATGTACGGTTGTTCCCCAAGTTCTTCAACGTCAAGAAGAAAAAGACATGGCTTGAAAAGAAACAGAAAAGATATTGATCGGGGTCGAAACCGTGATATTGAGTCAGGCACCATGTATCTTCTATGAATTGTTCCCGTGTCCTCATGGAGATGCTCAAGAACTACGAGACAGAGTATGTATTTGGTTTACCAGGTGAGACTACCCTACCATGGTATAAGGAGTGGCTGAACTACCCCGAGATAAGGCATGTGATGGCCCGAGATGAACGCTCAGCAGCCTTCATGGCTGACGGATACGCAAGGTTCAGCTACAAGCCGGGTCTCTGCGAGGCTCCCAGCGTGGGTAGCACCCACGTGTTGCCGGGGGTGGCTGAGGCGTATAAGAGTTCTTTGCCCATGATTTTCTTTACATCGGATATCCCGCTGCATCTGGAGACCAACAATATGCTCACTGGGCTGGACCAGACCAGCATGTTCAAGGGAATAACAAAGGAATCCATCACGGTCACCAACCCAGATCAGATGGCTCACACAATCCGGCGAGCCTTCAGAGTCGCGACTACAGGGAAACCCGGACCGGTACACATCAGGCTACCCTACGATGTATTGCAGGGAGAGGTGGTTGACCCCCGGCTCTACGCCCAGAAAGATTTCACAAAGTATCCGGGTCACAGACCCGTAGCTGAGACCCCCAAGATAATTGAGGCGTTGAAGCTGCTCGGTGAAGCCGAGAACCCTGTTTTTGTATGTGGTCAGGGAGCCTTGTATAGTCAGGCTTGGGATGAGGTTGTGGCGATGGCTGAGTTATTCGCTGCACCCGTCGGTACAACCATCAACGGTAAGGGGGCAATGCCCGAGAGACATCCACTGAGTATCGGGGTTATCGGGGCACGTGGCGGTACAAGCCTCAGTAACAGGGTGCTATGTGAGGCTGATCTCGTGTTTTTCATCGGGAGCAGCACCGATAGCGCTGGGACAGATAAGTGGACAGTGCCACCAACGGATACTGATGCGAAAATAATTCAACTGGATATCAGCGAGCAAGAGGCTGGTAATAATTACCCGGTTGATGTGATCCTCATCGGTGACGTCGCCGCTACACTGGAGTGGATGCTTGAATTAGCCGACATTAGTCCAAGGGAGATGATGAAGCTCCCCAGAATACAGAGGCTCATAGAGGAAAAAAGGGAATACGATGCCTATGTGGCTGGGATGAAGGAGAGCAACGAGGTGCCCATCCACCCTGTACGGTTCATCAAGGAACTGGACGAGGCACTACCAGACAGTCGATGCCTAGTGATGGATGTGGGAACCAGCGCCATCTACACATCCACATTCTACAAAGTGCCTGAGGCGGGGAGAAGCATGGCTTACAACTTCGCCATGGGCAGCCTCGGATATGCGTTACCGACATCAATCGGGGCGAGCGTAGCTAGGCAGGATAGCTGTATCGCAGGATTGGTTGGGGATGGTAGCTTTGGGCTCGCCGCTGCCGAATTGGAGACCATCTCCCGGCTGGGGCTCAACAATAACATCATCGTGATGAGCAACAGGAGCTTTGGCTGGATCAGGGCTGAGTGGAGGCTCAGCTACGGCGAGGAATACGTGGATTTCGCCACCAACTTCAATGAGGTGGACTACATGAAGATCGCTGAGGGCTTCGGGTTGGAGGCACAGAGGATCACAAAACCAGAAGAGCTGAGCAGACTCAGGGATGTTTTCCAGAGCGATGAACCAAGCTTCACAGAACTCGTGCTCCAGCCCGAGGATAAGCTCGTACCCCCGGTACCTTCTTGGATCAGGAAAGCCGAGAAAGAAGGAATACGGCACATCAAGTGATCCATGATGCCGAAATATCCTGTTACCCCAGCTGTCAAGATGCTAGATGAACACAAGGCGGAGTATACCAAGCATCTCTATGATTACAGAAAGTCTGGGGCTGTGGCTGCTGCTGAGATCATGGAGGTGGATGAGCATGCTATGATCAAGACCCTTGTGATGGAGGACAGCGACCATAACCCATTCATCATATTGATGCATGGGGAGAAGGAGACAAGCCTCAAGGACCTAGCACGTCAACTGGACACCAAGAACGTAAAGACAGTCAGCATCAAGGATGCACAGAGATACACGGGTTACATGGTTGGAGGTATCAGCCCATTTGGTACAAGACACGAACTCAAGGTCTACGCTGAGAAGACCATACTATACCTGCCATATATTTACATCAATGGTGGTAGGCGAGGCTTTATCTTAGGTATGAAGCCGGAGGTATTGATCAAGTTACTGGCCCCAACACCAGTTAACGTAGCCAGATAATCAAATGCACTTCTTTTAGTCAATACATAATTTAAGAGAACACAATAGATCATGGGATTTTACTCATTTATCCAAGTTTTATTTGCAATGGTTTTTATTTGAAAAACAATCCTAGTCGTTGAAATACCTTGGAAAGATATGAGAGCATACTAATCAAGAACGGGTTCCTACTCACAATGACAGGAGAAGGCGTCGGCTCAATAATCGACGGAGCAGTCGCAATAGAAGGACAAGACATAGTAGCAGTGGGAAAAACCAGTGAAATAGTAAAAGAATATGGCTCAGCGGAACACATCATAGACGCCCACGGAAAAGCAGTCCTACCTGGCTTCGTAGACGGACACATACACACAGGCTTGAGCCTAGCCCGTGGACTAGCCCAAGACGTACCAGAACTAGAGTGGATGCTGAAGACAATGGCGCCCTTCACAGGGTTCCTCACACCCGAGCACAGCATACTGGGCTCAAGAGTCGGAGTACTTGAAGCCATGAAAGCAGGGACAACCACCTTCGGTGAGATCGGGGGCAACATGGGGCCAGTGGCTGACAAGGTCTTCATACCATCAGGGGTCAGGGCAAGCCTCGCTAA
>CAZVMT010000152.1:0-7145 GCA_964628765.1 uncultured Candidatus Bathyarchaeia archaeon
GCTCCTGACAGCCCGGGGAATAGCCTTCTCAACTATCTCACCCACCACCACTATTCTGGACATATCGCTGGACAGCTCCTTGATTGATGGTAGCTCCGGCTCCTCGATGGTCTTCTGGTACCAGATATAGGGCTCGTCTCCCTTGATCTCACCAAGGCGCTCAAAGCCATTCTTCTCCAAGAACCCCTGATTAGCCTCATTCCACTTAATGGTCCCACAGGTCCAAGCCTTGGCATCACTGCCCTTCATGACTAACCTCAAGGCCGCTGAGGCTACACCGTTTCCCTGAAAATCAGGGTCAACAAAGAGGCGAACAACTTCTTTAACACCGAACCCATTATCAGAGATAACCAAGCCACCAACGATCACCTCATCATACACTATACTGTAGGTCTCAAGCTTCTCAATGTAATACAACTGGTCCTTGGCTGACTTGTACCCCCGTGGACCCCAAGGCTCTTTACCATGGTCTTCTGCTGCCTTCTCATATGCTCTCTGACTGGCTATCGCGAGTAAGGCCGCGTGGTCCTCTTCAGCCGTTATTAGTTCAATCACTGGTGACTCATCCATATTAATTCACCACAAATGGTGATTGCTTGCCTTATATGGGTAGGGATTCGGCTAAGACTTATACAGTAAGGACCCAAGATATGGTTTGATATAGATTTGTCAGACAAGAAACTGGGGGAGCTAAGAGAAAGAACCGAGGCCCTCATGAAACTCAAGAGGGCGCCAAGCCAGGAGACTGTCTTTCATCACCTCCTAGAGACAG
Organism: uncultured Candidatus Bathyarchaeia archaeon; assembly: GCA_964628765.1. Taxonomy (GTDB): domain Archaea; phylum Thermoproteota; class Bathyarchaeia; order TCS64; family TCS64; genus RBG-16-57-9. The sequence goes on from CAZVMT010000152.1 coordinate 773, forward strand.
GGAGAACGATGACCGTCAGGGAGATAGCCGCAGAGCTGGACCTAACGGATAAAGCCGCGGAGCGCGCGGTGGCAAAACTATTAGAGAAGGGACTGGTGCAGCGTTCCACCTTCAGAGAGGGAACCTATGTCTGCGACAGCAGACTGATAGTGATGAGCCTCCTGAGAATAGTAACCACGCTATTCGAGGAATACGAGGAACGACACTAACCCTCCACATTTTTTCAATTAACGGGTTACCAGACAGCTTAGGGTTTATTATTCTTCTTTCTCGTTAAGCACATAGAGATAACCGCGCTTGGGGTCCTTCCAGCGCCGAAGATCACCCTTCTTGGTAAGCCAAACCAATACGCCACTCAGGGTCGTCTTGGGGAAGAAAACAGCGTTGGCCTCCATGCCCTCCCTGAGCTCACCGATGGTACGAGGGGACTTACCCCAATCTGTCTGCAACAACGATAAAACCGCCTCGCTGCATTGATTTGTCCGGGGAATCTTGGGGAACTGGCTGGGGTCTATCTTACTCTTGGACTTTGACTTTTTCTCATCTATGGCGATGTTGAATGCTTCGCTAACCAACTCAACGATCTTATCCAGCTCCTGAAGGGTCTCCAAGACCTCCTCCCGTTCACCCCCTATCTCTACCTCGGCTTCACCGATGCGTATCTTGATCTTGAAGGGGGTCTCAACCATAGTATCACTGACACAAATCCGCTTTCTAATAAAGTGTAAGACTGTTTATAATACTTATGAGTGGAGAAATATGGATTAAAATCAACCAAGCTTGACCTTGATAGCCTCAAGCAATAGCTTCTGTACGAGCTGAGGCTGAGCCTTACCCCTAACCTTGCCCATAGCGGCACCCATCAAGGGACCCATAGCAGCCATACCACGCTCAGCGATCAAACCGGAACCATTCTTGACAACATCATCAATGATGGCTTTGAGCTGCTCCTCCTCAAGCATCTCCAGACCAAGCTTACCGAGAGCCTCTCTCGCTGAATGCTCAGAGTGCTCAGCCAAGTACTGGAGCAGCTCTGGTATCGACTCCTTCACAGTGGTTCCTTTATCGACGAGCATGAAGACATCAGAGATGGCCTCATCAGATAACACATCAATCGGCACACCATCCCTACGCAGCTTGGTTAAATCCTCTGTCAACGTAACAGCCAAAAGGGTCGTTGATACCCCCTTGGCGGCCAAAGCCTCAAAAAGCGATAGATAATCGGAGTCTATTATCTGGGTAGCCAGCTTCTCATTGAGATCATATTCTTTCTGGTATCGAGCTAGTTTTGCCTCAGGCATCTCAGGAAGCCTACCCTTGATATCAGCAACCATCTCAGGTGTGACCTGAACAGGCTTAACATCAGTCTCAGGGTACATCCTAGCCGCACCTGGCCGTGGGCGAGTAAACCTCGTGGTCCCATCAGGGTTAGCCGACCTTGTCTCAGCTGGAACACCAGCAAGTGCCTGCTTCGCTCTATCAACCACAGCGATGAGGGCAGCCTTACATTTCTCCTCCTGATCAGCGACGATAACCACCGCGTCATCAGGACCAGCGCCAACGGTTTCCCTCAGCGCATCCATCTCTTCCTGGGTGATCTTGTAACCGGGCAACTCATCTGTATGGAAAATACCCCTTACCCCACCCATGAATTTGGCGTGGTCACTCATCTCGGTCCCCAGCCTCCTCTCTGAACAGAGCTCCTTGCCAGTCAACCCGTTGAAGCCCTTGAGCTTCACCGCGTAGACCCTTCCCCCCTGTTTGAGGGCGTTCGCCAATATCCTTGACTCCGTATCAGTGAACATTTTCGAGACATCAAGCAGGTCCTTTGTTAAATCATCTGGATTTACTCCTCTTTCCTTGAGCGTCTCAGCGATCTCCAGTAAGGTTTCTTGGCGTTGAGCCTCGTATTCCACGATGGTCTCAAGCATTCCTAGGTCTTGGGCTCCCTTGATCTCGATGATTGAACCATTCTTTATACTGACATTGACGTCCTGTCTGATGGTTCCGAGTCCCCTGCGGACCCTGCCTGTGGCTCTGAGTATGCTGCCTATTCGCGCCGCCACTTTGTAGGCTTCCTCTGGGGTGTGCATCTCGGGGGCTGTGGTGATCTCTATGAGGGGGATACCCAGTCGATCCAGCTTGTATGTGATCGTGTCACCGTCCTCAGCCATCTTACGGGCAGCGTCCTCCTCGATGGCGACCTGCTCCAAGCCATAGGTTTTCCCATCGGCAACTATCTCGCCCCCCAAGCTCACAACGCTGGTTCTCTGGAAGCCCCCAGTGTTGCTGCCGTCTACAACGGTTTTACGCATAATCTGCACCTCATCCACAGGTGCGCCCTTGGTGAGTATGCTGAACTGGAGAGCTATATCCAGTGCCTCTGAGTCCAGTGGACCCGGGGGCTCCTCATCCATCTCAACCAAGCAATTGTTCTCATGGTTAGCCTCATAGATGATAGTCTTACCCTTCAGGAACTCGAATAAAGCAGCCGGATCTATCTCACCTAGCTCGCTCTGGGCTGGCCTCAGCTTCCTAACAAAGGTATAATCAGGCTCACCCGTGCTTAGCTTGGGTGGGCAAGCACAGAATAGTTTATGCTCTGTGGCTAACTCCTGGTGTATCTCGATGCCCACGGTTAACCCTAGTTTCTCGTAATCCATTAGCCCATCCTCCCAAGATACGGAGTCCTAGTATTCAGTTCACCCACGAGATTCGTCAGCATGAGTTTCCTGATTTCCTCGGTGTCATCTGTCTGCCCCAGACACCATTTGAGCTTCACAAACGCGGTCTCCCCGTGCATGTCCTCCATGGGAACCGCCCCACGATCCACCAGCTCCCTGCCATGGCTGTAAACATTCAGGTTGACCCTGCCCCAGATGCATTGGCTCACGATGCCAACGAACATATCCTCCCTGTGTGCTCGTTCAACTGCGGGCCATAGAATCTGGTTCACCTGACCCAGCCCTGTGGCTTCAATGATCATGCCCCTGTATCCCTCATCGATGTAATAATCCAGCACCTTTGGATCCATGTCTGGGTGGAACTTGACCAACGCTGCTCTATCACTGAACTTATTCAACAGTCTAGGCTCGGAGTCTTGACGAGGCCTGTAAACGGAGTTGATCATCTCGACGCCCCCATCCCTATATCTGGCTAGGGGGAAGGCGTTCACGGGTTGGAAAGCGTACCGTGTGCTGGTGTGGCATTTCCTGACCTTGGTGCCCCGTATGTAGCTGATGGACTCGTCGCTAGTGTTCTCATGGAGCCCAACACAGACCTCAGCGAAAGGCGCATGCGCAGCAGTAAAGACACCACCCATCAGGTTCGTAGCGTTATCGCTGCTAGGTCTGTCGCTGCTCCTTTGGCTGCCCACGAAAATCACTGGGCAGGGTAGGTCTTGGAGGGCGAAGCTCATGGCTGCGCTGCTGTAGCCCATGGTGTCGGTTCCATGTGTGAATATGATGCCGTCTGCTCCAGCTTTGATCTTGTCGTAGGCTCGTTTGGCCATCTCTTCCCAGTGTTTGTGGCCTATGTCCTCACTGAAGACACTGAAGAGTATATCAGCGTCCACGTCTGCGATCTCCACAAGCTCAGGGACAATCCCCAACAAGTCCCGACTAGTCATCGCTGAAACCACACCACCAGTCACATAGTCTACTCGGCTCGCGATGGTGCCTCCTGTACTGATGATGCTTACCTTGGGTAAGCCGGGTTCTGCCTTGGGTAGAGGTGGCTGTTTGAACTCGGGTTTTGGCGCTGTCCCGACCTTATTGATCTTCATCTCGTCGCTGTATGCGAGCCCAACGTTGTATCCTGATGAAAGTTTGAGTATGATATGCCAGTCATCATATGTCTCGACCCTTGGCATGAGGCTGCCGGAGTACTGCTGATTATTGACAACCACCACAAGTTTGTCTCCTATCTCTGCCCCGACTCTTTCCAGGGCTGCCCTGAGTTGTCCACGATATCCGGTGAGCTTGTCCTCCGACATATAAACCAGAGAAAAGAAACACATCTACAGGTATTAAAATATGGTTAATGTTTCCCAGTCTCTGCGCTGCGGGAGGGACTCGAACCCTCGAGACCCTAGGACGGGATCGCCGGTTCATAAAACCGGCGCATTAGTCCACTCTGCCACCGCAGCGACAATTGGTTTGAACGATTAAAAATGGATTTAATGTTACAGAAATAAATGAAAGATGGATACAAAAAGAGAGTTGGGTTATCTGTCCTAGGGTCTTTTTTCCGGTTTTTTCAACGGATATTTTCATCCGTCAAGATGTTAATAACTAATTTGTATATTTATACATTCAGACTCAGGAAGAATTGTTGTTTAGATACACTTCAGGAACCCTCGGTAAGACGTTTCACCATGAGATGCACCAAGAAGTAGGTTTGCTCTGAGTCGAGATAGGATTCTATTGTCTCATCAAAGTAGATCCAAGCCTCGGCTGGGAACTCCTCATCAGCCAACCCCATAACAATAGTAATAGGCACCCGAGGCAGAACAGGAAGCTCAATCGCGATGTCCCCAACAGGAAAATCTACTTGTTCTCCGCCTAGAGCCTCAGCAGCTTTGGCCAGTCTATCTGGGTCTGACGCAAAGTTGTTCACGATGGTAAAGGTCTCCCCAGTGTATCCTCGGCATACGAAGTGGTTTCCCCTGAACTGCTTCGATGAGATGGGTTTACCAGTGGGCAAGGTGTCATCTGCTTCACTGTAAGCGGATAGCACGTAGAAGATGGTATGAGATGTGCTCTTGTAAGCCTTTGACCCGGGTTCAACGAGGTCTCCGCTCAGAGAATCCACTATCTTCCCTGTTTCAGTGTCAAGGTTAAACCCCAAGAAAGAAATGATAGGTTCATCACGATACCCGTTTCTACCGGGAAGCTTCTTGATCTTTTCACTGCACTGTTCCCATGTCCAGAGCTCAGATGGGTGAGACATAGATACTATATTGCTCTCGTTATTTTTATCAGGCTTGGTTCCTGAGCCTGTCCATTATTTCCTTGCTCATGTGTGAGTTGAGGGAAATGGTCTTGCCTTTCTTGTGAGAAACGAGCAGCCCGATGCCTATGAGTTCATCGATTGCCATTCGTACTTTGTGCCCATTTCTTCTCACTAGTTGTCCTAACCAGTTTACAATTGAATCAGTTGGGAGGTATTTTGCGCCCCAGCAGCCCCTTCTGTAGAGCCTGTGGAGTATTTCATATTGTATTTCCTTGGCTCTCATGTCCCTAGGAGGCATATTGGTGCACTAACTACACCTTTAAAAGGTGTATTCTTATATGCTTTAGCTGCGTTGACTGAACAGATACCAGTGACAGGAAAACCACTATACACAGAAGAATCCATCTTCATAAAAGTATTCGGAAGATCACCCCAAATGAGGCTCTTGGACTTCTTCCTCGACAACCCAAACCACGACTTCACAAGAGACGAGATAATGAACGCCATAGGGATGGCGAAACGCACCCTCTACGAGTTCCTACCTATCCTAGAAAAGGAAAGAGTCATCATGATCTCCCGGAAGATTGGGCGAGCCGAGTTATTCCAACTCAACAAGGAATCACCCATTGTAAGATATTTCAGGAGCATCGAGGAAGAGCTATTGAAAAACAACATCCGAGAAATAGAAGCAGATGACTAACGTAGCCCCTTGGATACATAGACTCCATCTTTCTCATAGCCGAGGCGTCCATAATACTGCTTGGTGCCGAGAGCGCTCATGACGACCATCCTATCCATATCATAGTGCTCTTGTGCGGTCTTCTCAGCCTCAGCCATCAATCTATCCCCCCAGCCTTGATGCTGCCAGTCCAGCGCGTCTTCTCCCACTGGGGTCATCTCACCGTAGACGTGGAGTTCTCGGATTAACCCGGTTTTGTGTGTGATCTCTGGTCTGTGGGGGTTTTCTCCGGGTATCCTGAGCCTGATGAATCCTATGAGTGTCTGGTTACGGTCCTCGGCGCTGATGAACTCCTCTGTTCCCCCTGACGCCTCGTAGCTGCGGTGCACAAGGTCTAGGCTGTCATGGTCGATTGGGGTTCCGTCACGTAATCTGTGCCCCACCTCGCGGCACCTGATACAGTCACAGTGGGTCCCCAGTTCTGCGAGTCGCTTTTTTACGAGTTGCCTCAGGTTGCTCTTGGTTACCCCCGCCTCGATCTGGTGGAGGGGTATGTCCCGCTGCACACGCATGACCCTGATCCATGGAGGGATCAATTGCTTGACCTCGGTGAGCAGCCTCACACCATCCTCAGTTGTGAAGGGTATGTAGTCACCGTTGCGCCACCAATCATAGAGTCGGGTTCCCTTGACTACGAGTGTCGGGTATATCTTGAGCATGTCTGGTTTGAACCGTTGATCG
>CAZVMT010000153.1:0-7109 GCA_964628765.1 uncultured Candidatus Bathyarchaeia archaeon
GAGCTCAAGTATCTGGAACATCAGCCTCTTACCGATCCCCGGTATAAGCTCAAGGCTATGCATACGAGGGGTCAAGCTAGGGCTCTCGTTTATGAAGTCGATGAACCGCTTCTCATTCTCCTGAACCACTGTCTCGATGACTAGTGGGAGCTCGGCTTTGGCTGCGCTGGTCAACTCCTCATATGTAATCCTGCCAAGTATATGTCCTACGAGGGCTCGGTCTCCTTTCCCGACGAATATCCTGTCACGGATATTGTAGTCTGCATCAGGTTTCGGAGACGCCTCCAGCAGGGTAAAGTATTCTTCACCTAGGAGCTGTAATGCACCCTGGACGCTGTGTGTTGTACGTGGAGCCCCTGGTCGCCCATGCGGCATATAGTCTAACACGTAGGCGTATTCCTCATATTTCTTAGGTTCCCTGTACAATTTACTTCCCCTGGGGTGTGTTCTGGGTAGTTATTCTTCTACCCGGTATTTATCAATTATATCTAAAATCTTGTTTAAAGTGTCTTCTGCTATGATCCTTTGCCTTCCAAGGAAGGTTCTGATCTCTGGAACAGTCGCGGGCATGGCGTTAACCATCTGGACAGCCAATCCACGATCGATCTCAGCCTCCTTCATGAGCTTCTCAGTCAACTCTTTCGCTGATTCGCTGTCCAGTTTACTGAACCGGATCGTGTACTCAAGCACCCTACGCTGAAGGGGGTCAAGCTCCTCGGCCTTATCCATGAGTAGTTTACGCGCCTCAGCTACAGTGATCTCCCTTTTCTCAGCTACAGACATGTTTACGCATCCTGATGCTTTCTAATATGATAAGCCGTCGTGATAATTGTTTTGACTGTCTTCCGCTGGGGGATCTCAAGTATGTAGGCTTTCCCCCGGGTTCCCACGATTGTAGCTACTTTTCCCTGGAATCTTTTATGTGGCATCGCCTTGTGGATGCCTGGATCGATGTTGATTACTACCTTCTCTCCTTCCTCGTAACTTGTAAGTAACCTGCTTAGGGGGATTCTTCCCTTATCTCTGACTTTCTTGCTCAGGACGCTCCTGCTTTTTCTCCGTATTCCGCTGCTATTTCCCATTTCTGTTTCCTCACTGTAATTTGAAGGGCATCTGCCGCCTCATCCTTCGGCTGCCCTTCATCTGCTTGAGCATTTTCCTCATAGTATTATACTGTTTTATAAGTTCTCTTACTTCTCGCTCGTCTCTACCGCTGCCCCGGGCTACACGTTGAATCCTGCTACGGTTCAATACCTTGGGGTCGTCCTTTTCTTCTTGTGTCATGCTCTGGATGATTACCTTCATAGAGGCGAGTCTCTCCTCAGCGTTCTCCACCTCATCGGTTGGAAGCTGGTAACTGAACCCAGGGATCATCCCCAACACCTTCTGGAGGGGCCCCATGTTCTGCATAGCCTCAAACTGGTTATACATATCCTGTAGACTGAACTTACCGCTGAGCATCGCCGCCACATCCTTCTCAGTTACCGGAGTCTCGGCTTCCTTGACCTTGGCCACCAGCCCCTCGATGTCACCCATCCCCAGAAGCCTGCCCATGAACCTGCTTGGCACAAATACCTCAAGGTCCTCGATCTTTTCGCCTGTCCCGATGAATTTTATTGGTGCACCTGTTGCTGCTACTCCGCTGAGTGCTCCTCCGCCCCTTGCTGTTCCGTCCAGCTTGGAGACGATGATGCTGCCTACTGCTGTGGCTTCCTTGAAGGCCTTCGCCTGCGCTGTGGCTTGTTGACCGATGGTGCCATCCAGAACCAGTATTACCTCGTGGGGTTTGACGGCTTTCTCGATCTGCTTCATCTCCTCGATGAGGCCCTTCTCCTCCTTGTGGCGTCCACTGGTATCTAGGATAACCACTTCACGGTCCTTGAAGTGCTCCACACCCCGTTTGCTCAATGATACAGGGTCCTTTGCGTCGGGTTCACCGTAGAAGGGTACGTTTATTGAGTCTGCGAGTTGCTTCAACTGGTTATACGCGCCGGGTCTGAATGTGTCTGCGCAGATCATCCCCACTTTAAAGCCTCTTTTCTGGAAATAACGCGCAAGTTTGGCGCTGTGAGTGGTCTTTCCGCTTCCCTGTATCCCCACCATCATCAAGACGTTCTGTTTTCCGGGAACAATCTTGAGCTCTTCTGGCTGGTCTCCGACGAAACTTGTGAGTTCATCATGTATGACCTTGATGATGTGCTCCCTGCGGCTGATGCCTGGGGGCAGTTTCTCTTCGAGGGCTTTCTTTTGGATGTTCTGGCTGAGTTCCATTACTAGGGCTACGTTTACGTCCGCCTGCAGTAGGGCGCGTTGGAAGTCTTTTACCAGCTCCTTTACCGCTGCCTCATCTACCACTGGGGCTTTCACCAGTTTCTGTATGGCGTTGTAGAGGTTGCTTCCTAGTTTCTCCAGTACCAATGGGTTTCACCAGTTGTGTTATGTTAGGTTACAGCCATATCTAATAAAGATCAGCCTAAATGCTGCCCGTATAAACGATAAATACGATAATCACCGATATCAACCATTACCGGGGGGTCTGTGTTGAGCCAGTTCACAGTTGAGGAGAGGCATCGTCGATCCTATTCCCCACCTGGTTTGATGGTTCTGCGCGGCCCCAAAGAGGACTATAAACAGGGTTCCCACTGGGTAGTGGGTAATGACTATGGTTACGCAGAGGTCCGGTTGATGAAGAAAGGGGACTCCTATTACCCAGAATCATTCTACATTGAACATATCTTCATCAAAGAAGAGTTGAGAGGAAAAGGGTTTGGCAGGGAGCTGTATCTGCTAGTTGAAGAAATGGCGAGAAAACTGGGTTCACAGTGGATTCAGATTGACTCTGAGCTTGAGGCTGTTGGTTTCTGGGACAAAATGGGGTATACCAAGCTGGACAAGGTGTATTATAAAGATAAGACGGCGATGGTGAAGAGGCTAGAGCCTTAGTTCTGCCTTGATCTTCTTGGCTGTCTCCTCGGATAGTCCAGTAAGTGGCTTCCTTGGGACTCCAGCGTCAACACCCAACTGGTTAAGTGCTGCCTTGATTGCCGGAATCTGCGGGTAATCACGTACGAGTATCTTGTTTACCCAGCTAGCCTTCAGCTGGTTCGCACCCGCGGTCTTAATATCTGACTTTTGGTAGGCGTCATAGATGTTTACACAGATTCTAGGCGCAGCATTAGCGATGGCTACAATCCCACCCTTTCCTCCTAGGCTTAGTGTGGGTAGTATCATGTCCGCAGTGCCGCTCAATACGTTGATCTTGTCCCCGCACAGGCTTACTATATCCGCCATGTTACCGGGGTTGTTGCTGCTGTCCTTGATAGCCACAAGGTTGCTGCACTCTTCAGCTACCTTCGCGACAACATATGGGGAAACGCTGTAAGCGGTGAACTTTGGTACGTTATACATGATCACTGGGATGTCCACATTGTCCATGAGGTCAATGAAATACTGGGCGATCTCATCACCAGTTGGCTTAAAGAAGTAAGGTGTTGTAACAAGCACAGCCTTGGCACCAGCAGCTTTTGCCTCCTTGGTGTACTCAATTGACTTCCAGAGACTGGGGGCACCAGTTCCAGCATAGATGTTGATCCTTCCATCTGCTTTCTCCACAAGATACTCGATTATCTTTACCCTCTCAGCGTTACTCAGATATGGGGCTTCACCGGTGCTCGCGTTCGCAACGACGCCGCTGATGCCTCCCTCGATCCAGAACTCAAGTAACTTACCAAGTTTATCGTACATAATCTCCCCCTTTGCGTTAAACGGGGTGACACTTGGAACATTAATTCCCGTTGGCTTCAAATTTATCACATCCAAAGGGAATAAGCTACGTTAAAACTCCATCGCCCATCAACTTTTATAGAAGCCCCCCTCCCCCATTTTCACATGGATATCCCAGAGAGCTACCCTAGAGGCGTACCCATATCCATCAAATATCCTATGATGCCCGTCTACGAGTTCTGGAGGAACACCGCAAGAAAGTTCCCAGACCGGGACGCGGTCATCTATCTAGACGCTGAGCATAGTTACGCTGATCTCTGGGATCAGATCGAGCGCTTCGCATCAAACCTCATGGGAATGGGTATAAAAAAGGGGGACCGGGTATCCCTATTGTTACCGAATACCCCCCACTTCCTTGTAGCCTACAACGCAGTATTGTTATGCGGAGCAACTGTTGTGGCGATTAACCCCCTCCAACAGGTTGAGGAAATCGAGCGCCAGATAAATGTCACAGGCTCAAAAATATTGATAATACTTGACCGACTTCTCGAAAAACTTCCCGATTCGCATCCAGAGCTAATCGTCGCCGAGGCAGCTTTCTACGTCTCAACCAAACTAAGGACACTCAGCAAGCTCAAATACAGGATCAAACGCCCAGAAAAAACCCACCGATTCGAGGACCTGATCAACGGCGCCAAGGTCTCGACCTATCCTGAGATCGACCCGGATGAAGATGTGGCTGTCATCCTGTTCACCAGCGGGACCACGGGTCAACCGAAAGGAGTAATGCTAACTCACTATGGGCAGGTGGCTAATGCTTTGCAGTCTTATCACTGGTTACGGGGCTGGGGTTACAGCGCCAAACCTCAGCCAGCTGGATACCCGATAATCCTCTGCGCCATGCCCTTTTTCCATAGCTATGGGTTGGTGGTGATGAATGAAGCAGTGAGCTTCGGCTGCACCATGGCGCTGATACCCAATCCATCTGCGGAGGAGATAATGAAGGCCACCCAGAACCACAAGGTAACCCATTTCCCGTTGATCCCCCGCCTCATCAGGGAGGTAGTTGAGAACCCCAAGGTCACTAAATATGACTTGACGAGCCTCACTACATGCTCATCCGGTGGAGCCCACATCCCAGTAGCTTTGATGAAGCGATTCGAGGCGATATGCGGAGCAAGAATGTATCAGGGATACGGGTTAACAGAGGCTGGCCCAACCATTGCCGCCACACCTGTCGAGGGTGACCCAGTCTATGAGAGCACTGGGCTGCCATATCCTGACACCGAGGTGAGGATAATTGATCTGCAGTTGGGCGAGATAGAGGTGCCCCCCGGGAAGAAGGGTGAGATAATAGTCAAGGGACCTCAACTCATGAAGGGTTATCTCGATGACCCAGAGTCAACCCAAAAAGCGATACGAGACGGCTGGCTTTACACAGGAGACATTGGGTTTAGAGATGAGCGGGGTTACCTCTACATCGTTGGGAGAAAGAATGACAGGATAGTGACAGATGGGCACACTGTTTGGCCCACGCTCGTAGAAGAAGTTTTAACGTCTCATCCCGATGTGGTTCACGCCGTCGCCTTTGGTGTCCCTGATCCCCTGCGGTGCAATACGGATATCAGGGCGATTGTCGTGCCCCGTGAAGGCGTTGATATAACCGTTCTTGAGTCCAAGCTGCTTGACTTATGCCGAGAGAAACTTGAACACTTCGAGGTGCCAACAAGGATCATGTTCCGTGAATCCCTCCCCATGACCCTGCTGGGGAAGGTGGACCGCAGGAAGATCATTGAAGAAGTCGATGAGACTATAAACAAGCTGATGCAGGGTGGCGAGATACCCGAGGAGTACCGCTAGGTGATCCTTGGTAGCTCGATGGTGAATATTGTTCCTTTTCCGAGTATGCTGTCGACCATGATGCTGCCCCCGTGGCTCTCGATGGTTCTCTTGCAGTAGCTCAACCCGAGTCCAAGTCCGTGGGGCTTCGTGGTGTAGAATTTCCTCTCGAACAGGTTTGGTAATACCTCTTCTGGTATTCCGATTCCCGTGTCGCTTATCTGGATGATGAATTTTTTCTCATCCTTGTGCTTGGTGATGGTGATGGATCCGCCTTCATCGGGCATGGCCTCCACGGCGTTGAGTAGAAGGTTATCGAAGACCCTTCTTATCTGGGGGCCGTCGATCCATGCCTCCAGTTCCTCATCCAGCTCCATCTGGATATTGACGTTTCCCGGCTTGGGCAGCTCCTCGACGCTCTCCCTGATGATGGTGTTCAGGTCTGTTCGTCGCAGCTTTGGCTCTGATTTGCGTGTGCTGTCCCTCATGGATTCCAGCATCTCGAGGCTCCTGACTATGGATTTCTCAATAATCTCTAGCCCCACATCGAATTTCTCGGAATCCTTCTTCATCATGTACGCTGCGTTTCTTATGGACTGGAGTGGGCTCCTGAGGTCGTGGGCTATCTCGCTGGCTAGGCTGCCGCTGGCGGCCATCTTCTCTGCTTCGATGAGTTCTTGGGTTCGGTTTGCCACCATTCTTTGAAGCTGATTGGTGTAGCTCTCCATGTCTTCTTCTCTTTTTTTCTGCTCTGTGATGTCTGTGAAGAACCAGATCCTACCATAGTATTTTCCATCTTTCTCTAGGGTTAGGGTTCTTCGTTCGATGATTTTGCCATCCTTGAATTCGATGGTGTCTGTTCCCTGGTATCCTCGGTCCTTGTAGGCTTTGTTCAGGGTCGCTATGAATTGATCTGGGTGGACTAGTTTTTCCTGTACTGTTTCCGCTACCTCTTCGCGTGTTTGGTTGGCTACCTCTTCTTCTTTGAGTCCCCAGATTTCGAGGAATCGTTTGTTCCAGTAAACTATTTTCTCGTTCTCGTCTACGACAGATATACCTGATTTGGATAGCTCTAGCTCGGATTCCAGTATGAGGTTGCGTAGTGTTTCGCTGTACTCTCTGTTAGGTATATCCATTAACTACGTATTGTGTTCAAAACATAATAAAAGAATAATGTAATAAATCAGTGGTTTAGTCGGCGAATTGTATGGTTGCCCTCCTTGGGTCGTCTATTAGTAGCCTTAGTATGAATCTTCCGAGGCTCTCCAGTTGGGCGCTTCGTTTGTCTCGTATGCTGCCGTAGCTGATGAGGTTTAGTTCTCTTAGTATTCTGGCGTTTAGTTTTAGGGTGGATAGGGGTATCTCGTACTCTGTTGATAATTGCTTTAGTAGGCTTGTTAGGCTTTGTTCTCTCTCGGCTATTGCGTTGAGGACTAGTAGCTGATTATCGTTTAGGGTGCGTAGAATTAGGTTGCGGAGATCGTCGACTCCGCCTGTAGATATTGGAGTTGATACACTTCCTTCACAACCCCTTTATCCACGTTTAT
>CAZVMT010000154.1:0-7099 GCA_964628765.1 uncultured Candidatus Bathyarchaeia archaeon
GCCACCCAGCCTACTTCAACATAGAAGGCATCCAAGAAAACAGTCTCACCCTCGGTAGCTATAAGGGTGCTAGGAAGATCAGGGAGACCATGTTTGACTTATTTATAGAAGCAAAGAATGGGAACAGGTCTCCCCCCAAGATAGTTATTGGGGGCGCTGGATTTACTGGGGTCGAGTTGGCTGGAGAACTTGTCGATTGTCTGCCTAGGCTTTATGAAGAGCACGGGTTTGAGGTACCAGACCCTATTCTTACCATTGTTGAGGAAATGAACACTATATTGCCTGGTTGGGATGAGCGGCTCATCGAGAGAGGCGTGGAGTTCCTAGAGGAAAATAACGTGGAGCTGATACTCAAAGACCCCATAGTCAAAGTCGAGGAAGGCAAAGTCTATCTAAAAGACGGTGCAATTGAAGCCGATCTATTCATCTGGACAGGCGGGGTTGAGGGAGACCCAGTCTGTAATAATGGGTTCGAGATCAAAGCAAGAAGAATCAAAGTCAACGAATACCTTCAACACCCAGAGATGGAGAACGTCTTCATAGCAGGAGACCAAGCCTGCACCACAAACGCCGAGGGAAGACCAATGCCACCTAACGCTCACATCGCCATGATGCAGGCAGACATAGTCGCCGATAACATCATCGCGAAGCTCAGAGGCAGCCCACTGAAGAAGTACAAATATGAGCACGCGGGGGAGGTCGTCACCTTCGGCAGGAGCTACGCCGTGGGTGAGTTGTTTGGAGTAAACCTAGTGGGACTGCTCGCCAAGATTATGAAGCAGTTCATACATGTTTGGTATCTTCACTCCATTGGCGGAGTGGGGCTAGCCTTAGAGTACTGGTAGAAAATTATGGGTTTGATTTTCTCATCTTTGTTATTGGGTAGAGTATTCCAATGCACATTATGACAGTGCCCAGCCAGATGAGATTCATCAACGGGAAATAGATTACGCTTATCACGAACTCCTCTGGGAGGAAGTCAATCCCCCGCAATTGATGAACGAGCGCCCTGTACACCGTCTCTGATTGGTGCAGCACAAGGTAGACATCGTAACCGAGGGCTCGAACCACGGTAGGTCTGGATACTATTCCGTGAAGAGAGTATAACATGATAAAGACGTCCTTGGTGAGACTGGTTCCATCCCGGTTCACTGTAACAGGAATCTTCAATCCAGAGAATTCGGGTATCAACTCCAAACTCAATGCATCATTAGGTACAAGCCCTGTAGCCTCGATTGCCTCAAATTCTCCAAACTCTAGCTCCATCTCACCCAAATCGAGTGAAGTGCCCGGTGAGGCTACTAGTTCACCATAGTTGGCTTCATTTGTCGCGCTCCAGAGTATCCCGATGACGATGAGTACTATTCCGAAGTGCAAAAAGCTCCTGCTTATCTGGGTGGTCCTCTTCTTCATGACGCTGTTGACAAGGTTGTATAGAACCGCTATGCCCGCTATGAATGCAAGGGGTAGACCCAAGTTTGCTAGCATGTTGCTCGTGGGGAAACCAAACAATACTCCAGCGAATCCTAACACAATGGCACCGAGCAGTGTAGCTGAGTATTTTTTCATGTCGAGAACCTCGTAGAGGTGGCACCCGATCAATGCAGCAAGGAACAAGAGTACGAATGGATAGGTCCATTTGTTGAAGAAGGAGGGGTCCATGCTTACTTCTCCTCCTGTTATGCCGCTGTTGATGATTGGGAATATTATTCCCCATAGGCTGATGACAGATATCATCAATATCGAGACAAAGCTTATGGAAAGACCCGTATTGTACACGTTATCTGTCTTGATCTCAAACTCGAAGTAACTCCAATCCTTCTTGCTCTTGTTAGCAAGGTAATAGACGACGGTGATGCCAATCAACGTCAACAGGAGGTACCCAATAGGTGATCTCCCGAAGGCGTGGACGCTGACAGCCAATCCCCCTCTGGTGATGGCTGTGGCTAGGATGATTAATGCGCCGGTTATCATGAGCATGAAGTCCTTTGATGTGCTTTTCTGAGTGGTCAACTGGGAGACTAAGTGGAAGTACGCTGTTAACGTGAGCCATGGAATGAGTGATGATGTCTCAACTGGGTCCCAAGCCCAGTAACCCCCCCATCCAAGAACCTCATAAGCCCAAAGACCGCCGAGGGCGATACCGAGGGTGAGGAACAGCCATGAGAGGGCTGCCATCCCCCTCGTTAGTCTTGGCTTGGTCTCTGATTTACTGAATGTGAAGCCCAAGCTGTACAGAGATAAGGTGTACCCGATGAACACCACTGGGGGATGTATCAGCATCCAAGGGGTCTTGAGCAAGGGGTTTAGCCCCATTCCCTCGCTTGGAGTGTAGTTCAATGACTCCAGTGGGTTCTGGATAATCAACACCACTACCATGAACAGGAGAAAGACATCAAAGAACTGATAGATACCATAACTTTCCTCGTTCTCCCCAAACCAGAACCTGATAATCAAGTAACCAGCTGCGAAAACAAAAGCAAAGAAGAGCCACGAACCCGCGTTACTTGCCCAAGATGCGTAGAGTTTCTCTGACCATCCTAGGGTCGAGCTGCTATACTGGAATACTTCCTTGATGCGGTAATTGCTCGTTATGAATGCGTATGCAAAGTAGAGATAATCTATGACGATGAACCCGGCTCCGACGGCTACAACAGGTAGCTTATCATTTAGAAAAGTGGTCTCTTTTTTGGCCCTGATATTATAGATGTCATATAGGATAATGAAAGCCGAGGCTATGATCAATATCTCCGCTAGTTTCATGAGCCCTATTCGGAATGCTCGCTTTTAAATCCATGAGTCCACCAAAAAGCACAGCATTTTAATGCGATCTATTGGGATGATATGTGATAACAATTGGAATTCAGGGACGATGTATATCTAGGAATAACGGCGGTAATTGTAGCGCTCGCAGCCTATTTCGCACTCTTCATCGCACCAGCTGAGGTAACCATGGGGGAACTGGTTAGGATATTCTACTTCCACCTACCACCAGCAATAATATGCTATCTATCACTACTCGTCTCAGTAGCAACCGGGTTAATATTCATCAGGACCAAGGACTTCAAATACGATGCCCTATCAGAGTCTGGGGCACTCCTCGGACTCGTGTATGGACTAATCACATTGATAAGCGGAGCCATCTGGGCCAACGCGACATGGGGCGTCTACTGGAACTGGGACCCTAGAGAGACAACGACCCTGATACTCTGGTTCGCATACCTAGGCTACTTCCTCCTCAGAATGTCTATAGAGAACCCGGAGAGAAGAGCCTCATCCGCTGCTGTCTTCAACATACTCGCGTTCATGACGGTCCCACTGAGCTATGTGTCATTCATCCTATGGCCTTCACTCCACCCAAGGCTTGGAGACGAGAGCGGTGGACTAGGCTTGACGGGCACCATGGTTCAGGCACTCGTGATGAATATCATCGGCGGCATCTTTGTCTTCGGTTATGTCTTGAAGAAGACCTATGATTGGAGGATTAAGCGGGATGAGTTTAAGAGAAAAATGATGGAGGAGATGTAATGCCAGCACAAGTATACCAAGTTCTGGGGCTCTACCTTGTCACGACCATGGTTTATATAGCGTGGATCATTAAATCCAACAGAGACATCGATAAAAAACTCGCCAACAGTTGAACGCCATGAAGATACAGAACAAACACATCATCATCCTCCTGCTAGTCATGAGCGCTGGACTGGCCTACGACAGCATATCGAACTACATGAACCCATATATCCCTGTATCAGACATAGCGGCAAATCAAGCCCATTACGAGGGCAAGAGTCTCCAGATCATAGGCGTTGTCGAGCCCGGCTCTCTCCTGAGAAGCGACGATGGCAGCATCAGCTTCACACTCATCGATGAAGAGGGAAGCATCAAGGTCACATACCGTGGGGTTCCCCCTCAGAATCTTGAGGAGGAGGGAAACCAAGTCGTTGTACTGGGCACCATCGGTGGTGATGGGGAGATCGATTCCACCCAGCTATTGGTTAAGTGTCCCAGCAAGTATGAGGGAGAAGACCAGCAGGGATATTCACATATTTTCCTAGCGGCTATAGGCATTGCCTTACTCGGAGTAGGTTACCTAGTTATAACTATGTTCTACAAAAAGTAAGGTAACAACCATGACCGAGATAGTGAAGCTAGTAGACGTGACAAAGAACTTTGGTCACATAAAAGCCCTGAGGGGCATCAATATCAGCTTCACAGAGGGACAAAAGACAAGCCTTCTCGGCCCAAACGGAGCTGGTAAGAGCACTCTGCTGAGAATAATCGCCACCCAGATGGTTCCCTCCTCGGGTCAAGTATGGATAATGGGTGAGGATGCGCAGCAGAACAGGATAGAGGCGAAAAGGAACATCGGTGTCGTTGGTCATAGGAGTTTTCTCTATGATGAGTTATCTGTTCTTGAGAATCTCAGGTTTTATGGTGATTTTGTCGATGTCGATGAATCCGAGTTTGACAGGGTTCTTGAGATCACTGATATCACCCGGTGGGGTGATACCAAGGCGGGGCATCTCTCATATGGGTTGAGGAAGAGAGCAGATATCTCACGGGCGCTCCTCGGAGACCCTCCGATCTTGTTGCTGGATGAGTTCTTCGCTGGTTTAGATCAGGAGACATCCAGTACATTATCAGATTACATGCTGGGGCTCAAGGAACAGACCATAATAACCACGTCTCATACGCCCGAGTTGATCAACAGCTTCTGCGACAGATCAATCCACATCAGGGGAGGATTGATAGAACGGGAGGTCCAGCTAAGATGAGCGATAACACACTGAGCGATGCACTGAAACTGGCACGAAAGGACCTGATCGTGGAACTCAGGCGACCCCATGAATTGTTATCCATCATAGCCTTCACGTTATCATCCATCATCGTGAGCAGCTTCTCATGGAGAACCATACTGATACTGGACCCCTTGGTTGTCTCCGCTGCCATGTGGGTGGTAATCTTCTTCGCAAGCATCCTCGTGCTCACAACGAGCTTTGCGCGAGAGATCGATAGAGGCACGATAGATGGACTTAGGAGCCTTCCTTGCCCGCCATTCGCTGTGCTAGCGGGCAAGATGATCTATGGCATGATTACGCTGGTACTCGTGCTGCTGTCATTGATATTCTCATCCCTCTTGTTCCTGAACCTCAATATATCACTGATACCGGGACTCGTACTCATATTCACAGTCGGCGCCATAGACTTCGCCTTGATGGGCTCTATGATGTCAGCGGTCCTCATGTACTCCGAGGGAAAAAACCTGCTACTGGCATTCCTATTCTTCCCGGTAAGCGTACCGATTCTATTACCGGGGATTCAGGCAGGCGCCAAGATACTGGCAGGGGAACCGTTTATAGCGCTCTTGCCTGAGCTCCGACTCTTGTTCGCGTTTATGCTCGCAGTAATTGCCGCATCCATGATGTTATTCCAAGAGATCTTCCTTGAGTGAATCGGAAACAGATTCACTTGATTGATTTCTCGCCAATAATTCTAGGGCCTTCTCTGTGCCCTCAACTATCACCTTGTTAGGTTTGTCTCTCATTATCCTGCCAAGAATTAAGATGCTGATCTCGTATAGGATGAAGAAGGGGATAGTCATGAGGAGCATCGATACAGGGGTTGGGTCTGGTGTAAGTATCGCTGTAACCACTGTCAAGGCTACAAATAATTCT
Source organism: uncultured Candidatus Bathyarchaeia archaeon (assembly GCA_964628765.1). Classification (GTDB taxonomy): domain Archaea; phylum Thermoproteota; class Bathyarchaeia; order TCS64; family TCS64; genus RBG-16-57-9. The sequence continues at coordinate 5,676 of CAZVMT010000154.1, forward strand.
CTCCTGATTTTCTTAAGATCATCGACCATGATTAGGTCTATTCTCACCAGGAGATAGATGACAAGGGGGAAAGTATAGAATATCCCCGTACCAAATAACCCAAATGTAATGACCTCAAAGAAATCCTTCACTGAGTAAAAAGGCATGACCCTTGCTTGATCCACAAAGCGGTAAAGGATGGTGAATGTGGCTGGGACTATCACATAATAAGCATACGCTACCCCAAGAATAAAGAGAAAGATAAATACAAAGACAAATGTAAATAAGCTCCTTTTCTCCTCCTCGTATATCGCTGGAGCCACAAACCCGTAGAGTTGTGCAGCGATGTAGGGGAGAGAGATTACAAAACTTATGACAAAGGAGATTATGAAATAGATGTAGAAGCTGTCAAGCCAGTTGAATGCTATAAGAGTAACACCCTCTGGGAGTAATGCCTGCTGTATAATCTCTATCAAGCTTGAGATTAATGGCTGATAATCAGTAAATTCCAGTCTATAGATCATAGTGAGATCTGAGGGTAAGCTCATCACTACCATCATTACTACGAGAACGACAACTACGATACGTCTAAGTCTCGAGGACAAATCCTCAAAATGCTCCCACAGAGATAATTCTATATCCTCAGACATAGCGGCACCAAGAATAATGAGATAGAGCCTATTTCTCTACTTCTGATTTCGCAGTTGCTTTTACTATGTCTTGAGCTATCTCATTGATATCTCGGCCTTCCACCTCAATGCCTAACTTCTTCGCGGCTTCAAGGATAGCCTGTTTTTCCTCGTTCTCTTTACGAGTCTTTTCATCAATGTATGTTGCAGGAGAAGTTGTTGCTTTATTAAATTCTTTAACAGCTTCACCCATTGATCGTGCTAACTCAGGAAGCTTTCTTCCTCCGAAAAGAAGCAGTACAATGAACAATATGAACAATAGTTCTGTGTTACCCATCATTTTGTATCCTACTCACTATGGATTTTATGCAACAGAATAAAAGGATATTCTTTAATCCTAAATTTAATTCGAATTATTTCCTAAATAATGTAAAAAAGCAGATAAAAACAGAAGATATTTTACATATACATTTATTTTTTATTGTTAAGCCAACCCTATTTTAAATAACTGGGCAGATTTTTATCAACTATGAGCGAGAAACAGCAAAGAAAATATGCAAAAGCGGTCATGCTCGGACAACGAATCTATCTAAACAACCAAGCAATGCTAAAAGGCTTATCGAGAAATACTGCACAAAATCTGATAAAAAATAAAGGATTGAAGAAAAAATTCAATGACTCTCTAAAAGACCTATCAGAAAGTCTTTGTGATTTTGAGGAGTTAACAAATATCGACCTTTCAGAGGCTAAAGTCACATTGGAGAAGAGCAATGCAGCACTAGATAACAATGACACATCACTGCTATACAATAATCT
>CAZVMT010000155.1:0-7070 GCA_964628765.1 uncultured Candidatus Bathyarchaeia archaeon
AGACCCTTGGATTAACCATATCCCAGATCGGGTTGGTGCTGACAGGGGGCATGATCAGCTCCACATTGTTCAACCTGGTGGCTGGTTACCTTGAGGCGAGGCTTGGACGCAGAAAGCTCCTCATCTTCTTCGGCTTCATCAGCGTCGCAGCTGGGACCGTATTCGCTGTCTCTAGTAACACGGCTCTACTCATTGCTGTAGCCATATTTGCCTCCATGGGATACGCTGGGGGATTCGGGGCAGCCCAGATGCTGGAGCGGGTTATCTTGGCTCAGAGCTGCGAGGACTACAAGAGAACCGAGCTGTACGCGGTCAGGAGCACAATCGGGTCATTATCCACTGCTGGGGGTTCTCTTTTCACGGGTCTGCTGGTTGCGCTGGCTTCATGGGGGCTGAGTGAGGGCTCATCGTATAAGGTGATGTTCGGTGTCTTCGCGGGGCTCAACCTGGTGATGGTGCTTCTATACACGCTATTAGATGAGGAGGCGGAGATCAAACTAGAGAAAACAGAACAAGTCACCTTATGCCCAGAAACCAAACGCTACCTGATACTGCTATCCATATTATTCAGCATGGACACCCTCGGAGGAGCCTTCATCACCCAGAGCCTCGTCGCGTACTGGTTCTTCGAACGATTCGGACTGGCTATGGACAAGATTGGGTTAATCTTCTCGGTGAGCAGCCTCCTCTCAGCGATCTCATTCATGACGGCTGCACGGGTCAGCAAACGAATAGGCTTGATAAACACGATGGTGTACAGCCACCTGCCCAGCAGTATCACGCTCGCAGCCATCCCATACATGCCCAACCTCTGGACTAGCCTAGTCATCTACCTTGGTAGAAGCCTCCTTAGCAACATGGATGTACCCACAAGGGACAGCTACACGATGGCCATAGTGAAGCCAGAGGAGAGAGCAAGGTTCCAGAGCCTGCTCAACATACCCCGCAGCGTCACACAGAGTATCGGACCCAGCTTAGCTGGTTACATGATGCAGTTTATTGGATTGAGTGCGCCTTTCCTCTTCGGTGGGATCATCAAGGCCATCTACGATGTCTCGCTCTGGTACACATTCAAGGACATCAAGCCACCCGAGGAGAAATGAAGCAGAGGATACCGATACTCTAATATTCAGACGCCTCTAAATTAGGAGAGGCATATTGAGTATACTGTCGGAATATCTGGACAAGGAGAGCCTTGAGAAGCTCAAGGCACTCAACAACAAACATGTTGAGGAACAAGTCGAGAGATTTCTAGCGTTATGTAAACCAGCCAAGGCAACAGTAATAACCGATGAACAAGGGGACATCGACTACGTCCGACAGCTGGCAATCGACAACGGGGAAGAGCAAATGCTCGCCATGAAGGGCCATACTATCCACTGGGATGGTTACAGGGATCAGGCACGGGATAAGGCAAACACCAAGGTTATGGTCACCCCAGAGATGAGGATGAGCAAGGAGATCAACACCATTGACAGGGACACTGGGCTAGAGGAGGTTCTCGGGATACTCGATGGGGCTATGGCTGGTCAGGAGTGTATCATCAGGTTCTTCACCTTGGGACCCCTCGACAGCAGCTTCACACTATGCGCTTTACAGTTGACTGACAGCGCCTATGTAGCTCACAGCGAGGACATACTCTACAGGAAAGGCTACGAGCAGTTCAAGAAACTGGAGGGGAGCGTGAAATTCTTCACGTTTATTCACAGCGCTGGGAGGCTGGATGAGCGAAAGACCACGGTTGACGTGGATAAACGCCGCATATACGTTGATCTGCTGGATAGTAAGGTGTATACGGTCAACAACCAGTACGCTGGAAACAGCCTAGGGCTCAAGAAACTAGCGTTGAGACTCGCAGTCTACAAGGCGAACAACGAGGACTGGCTCGCGGAACACATGCTCATAATGGGGGTCCACCCGGAGGGCAAGAACAGGGTAACATACTTCACTGGAGCCTACCCGAGTGCATGCGGAAAGACCAGCACAGCCATGATACCAGGGCAGAGCATCGTGGGAGACGATATGGCTTACCTCAAGGTCACCGCAGCAGGGGAATGTAAAGCAGTAAACATCGAGCAGGGTATATTCGGCATCATCACGGATGTGAACCCCGTCGATGACCCGGTTATATATGAGGCGTTGACGACCCCACGTGAATTGATATTCAGCAACGTGCTGATTCATGAGGGAAAACCCTACTGGCTGGGGATGGGGCTAGAAGACGAGAAAATCCCCACAGAGGGCATGAACCACATCGGTGAATGGCACAAGGGCATGAAGGATAATCAGGGAAACACCGTTGATATCGCCCACAAGAACGCACGATACACCATCAGGCTAAACGAGTTAGCCAACGCAGACCCCCACTACAATGACCCAGAGGGACTGGTAATCGATGGGGTCCTCTACGGTGGGAGGGACAGCGACACCAATGTACCCATCAGCCAGGCACTGGACTGGGTCCACGGGGTATACATGGGGGCAACCATCGAATCCGAGACCACGACGGCAACCCTCGGCAAGACCGGTGTAAGAAGCAGCAGCCCCATGGCGATAATGGACTTCATGGTGGTACCCTTCGGTAAATACCTGAACAACCACATAGACTTCGGGGGACGCCTCAAAAGGGTGCCACAGGTATTCAGCACCAACTATTTCCTGAAACACGAGGGAAGGTACACCAACGAGAAAGTAGACAAAAAGGTCTGGCTCCTATGGGCAGAGGGTAGAATCCACGGCGAATACGAGGCAATAGAGACCCCTATCGGGTATATCCCATACTACGAGGACCTTAACGCGCTCTTCCAGCAGGTCTTCCAACGAGAATACAGCCAAGAAGCGTACAACCAGCAGTTCAGCATCAGGGTAACAAAGTACCTGGAGAAGCTGGAGCGTATGGAGAAGCTCTACGGAGACGAGGAGATGATGCCAGAGGAGTTCTGGGCAACCCACAACCGCATCAAGGAGAGCCTCCAGAAGCTACAGAAGAAGGGAGAGGTACTCCCCCCAAGCAGCTTCAAGTAGCTACTGGGGTGGAATCCACCACTCTGAACCCGGTCGGTCAACCCACTCAGGCCAACGCAGCTCAACAGGGGGCTTCAAGCCATCTGGAAGAAGCGGCGGCTCATCATGCTGTTTTCTACGAGCCTCAAACTCGATCCACGCATCCTTGAGCAGCTGAGGTTTCTCGATTAGATCGATGGCGCTGAGCACCAGAACCTGGGCTGCGCACATGCCCATCCTGTGTGTCACTCCTACGCCGCAGAGGGCGCTGCTAGCCCACCTTGGATAACGCACACCAGGGATGGGTTGCATGGCCTTGCTCACGTAGAGCCTCGCGGTGGGGCAGTGCCATGTAAACTCGTTCACATCATCAGCTGGGTGAAAGGCTCCATAGGCTTTCTCGGGGGGCACGATCTCTGTATAGAGGGGCTCCTCTAGGGGCTCCAAACCCATGTTTCTCTGTATATCACGGGCGAACTCCTTGTCTTCCTCAGTATAAGAGGGGGCGCCTACATCCATGAGGTTCCTCCAGACCACATCCTTCAAGACAGTGTTGGGGAGACCAGTCCGGACAGCGGCCAAGACCCTCGGCTCAACGATGCAGTCAGCGACCAGCGCAGCCCCAGCGGCGCATCGATCGACAACCTTCTCCACAGCCACTTGATCGTCTATGTTGCTGTTTCTCCAGGCATAGACCACTTGGCTCAGCGTGGGGTTGGCGACGGTGCATTGGCCACCCGTCATCATGAACTCGTTTATGCTGCCCCCCCGCCTCATCAAGGCTGGCATATGCTCTTTCATCATGTTCACGTTATTATACAGCAAGACCGCTGCATCCAAGGCACCCGGATAAGTTACAGCCCCACTCTGGCCCTCAGCTGCAGCCGAGACCTTGAAGCTATAAACCTTTGACTTGTATGTGCGGGGCCAAACCTCACCAAGCACAGTGGTTGGTCCACCGGGATGCCAAGCCAATAGGCAATCCATGCCATCGAACCAGCCGTCCCTCGCCATATACGGCTTGCCCACGCAGAGCTTCTCAGCGGGGGTCCCGAGCAACCTGATCCTGGCCTTCAAGTCAAGCTCCTCGATGACATGCTTGAATGAGGCAGCGGCGAAACAACCTGCGACCCCCAGCATGTTATGAGCGTCGGTGAACCCCGGACCATATGGTACATCTGGGGCTTCGTAGGGCACTGGTTTCTGGCTGTGCCCCGGTGTGGCGTCGTATTCTGCGAAGAAACCGATGACTGGCCCCACCTCGCCCCATGTGCCGTTGAAGGCCGTTGGCATACCTGAGATACTCATCTCCACGGTGAAGCCCTGCCGCTCCATATAGTCTGCTAGGTGTTTACTGGATTTGTATTCCCTGAGCCCAGGCTCTGCCCACTTGAAGAGCGTGTCGCTCATGGTATACATCTCTCGACTGTTCATGCTTAGCCAGTCGAGGGCGGATTTTATTGAACTCATATCTTGAAACAGGTGTTTTAGGGATAAAAGTCTTCAAACCCGGGTACATGTCATTGGTGAACAACGTTGAAGGTATACGGGGAGACACTGGATAGGGGAGAGAAGAAGAACCACTGGGCAGAGGTGGCCAGCTACCCAGATGGGACACCCATCGGGTTATGGACAAGGGCAGCCAGGGGCAGGGGAGAGGGACCAACGTTGACGCTGCTGGGTGCACAGCACGGCGACGAGTACAGTGGGATAGAGATAATAAACAGGGTAATGAACAGGGTGAACCCTGAGGAGTTGTCTGGGACCATCCTCGCTGTACCGGTCTCCAACCCATTGGCCTTCAACACGGGGCACCGCATCACTCCCCCCAGCATCGGGTACGAGAACCTCAACATGAACAGGGTATGGCCCGGAAACCCCCAGGGACTGCTCACAGAGCGAATCGCGGCATGCATGTGGGATACGCTGGTCAAGGACTGTGACACCGTGCTGGACATGCATAAGGGGGGAAAGGCGTTCATGGCGCGGTACATCCACGCGAGGGGCACAGAGGAGACAGATCGAAGAGTAGGGGAACAAAACAGGAAGCTCTATAGGTGGTTCGGTCAGGGTGTGCCGGTGTTGGGTGGGGTGCGTACCCAGAGCTACATGATGGGAAGCCTCAGCATACAGACAGGCATCAGGGATATTCCATGCATCGGTGTAGAAGTAGGAGGCGGCGGTAGGCTCTGGGAGGACTTGGTCTCGGTTGGTGTTCAGGGGGTCTGGAACATATTGATCGGTCTCGGGATGATTCAGAATGAGCCCGTAGGCCAGGATATGAAACAGCTTGTTGCTTTGGAGAGCAGCTGGCCCAAGACCAGCAAGGGTGGCCTATTCATGAATACATGTGAACTCAACGATGTGGTTGAGAAGGATGAAAAAGTAGGGGAACTAAGAAACCCAGTTGGGGAGCTAATCGAGGAGGTCTATGCCCCATACAAGAGCATCATCTTTGATACCCGATACCAGCCCACGGTCTACCCCGGTGACTGGACGGTGCACTGTGGAAGGATCAGTTGATCTTCCAAGTGGTACCGTCGCTGGTGTCCTGAATCTCTACACCGAGTTCCTTGAGGCGGTTTCTGATCTCATCAGCCAATGCATAGTTCTTGGCTTTACGCTGCTCCATACGCAGGTCGGTGATGAACTTCAGCAGCTTCTCTGATAACTCGTCTCCGCCTGTATTGCGTTTCTCGAACAAGCCAAGGGCTGTTAGCAGCTCATTGAAGACGGATGCTGCCTCATCCACCACGCCCTTGTTGGCTGGCTCCTGGAGGTACTCGTTCAAGGCGCCCGCGATGGCGTGGAGATGAGGAAGCGCGTTAGGTGTATCGAAGTCATCATCCATGGCCTTGATGAAGCCAGCCTTCTCCCCTCGCACGACACTCAGTAACTTGTCCTCGCGTTCACCATAGTCAACGTTGGTGTCTGGTCCCCTCATGGCGTTCTCCACCAGCACCAGGGTGTTCTCAAGGCGCTTCACCGTGTTCTCCGCTGACTCCAAGGCGCTCCAAGTGAAGTTCAGGGGCCTCCTGTAGTGAGTGCTGATGTAAAAGTATCTGAAGGCGTCTGGGCTATGCTTGGCCAATACGTCGTCGAAGCTCACATAGTTGCCGAGGCTCTTGCTCATCTTGCCCCCATCGATCATGAGGTGCCTCATATGCATCCAGTAATGGACGAAGGGCTTGCCCGTGAGGGCCTCGCTCTGGGCAACCTCGTTCTCGTGGTGGGGGAAGGCAAGGTCCTCTCCACCGGCGTGGATGTCGATAGTATCTCCGAGCAGGGTCTTGCTCATGACGCTGCACTCGATGTGCCACCCAGGTCTGCCTCGCCCCCATGGTGATTCATAGTATATGCCTCGTTCAAGCTCCTCCGGTGTGGCTTTCTTCCAGAGGGCGAAGTCCTGGGCATCCTCTTTATCATAGTCATCGGATGATACTCGCTCGGTTTGCTCTACCTTTGATGTATCTACCCCGCTGAGTTTTCCATAGCCCTCGAACTTGGAGATATCAAAGTAGACACCATCATCGGTATCATACGCGTAGCCCAGCTCCTCCAGGCCCTTGATGAAATCGATCATCTGGGGCACATACACCGTGGCTCGTGGATGAGCCGTAGCCCGCTTAATATTCAGCAAGTCCAAGCCTCTGAAGAAGACATCCGTGTAATGATCCGTGTATTCTTTGAGGGTCTGACCTATTTGTCCACTGTTCCTGATAGTCTTGTCCTCGATGTCGGTGATATTCATGACGTACTTGACGAGGTAGCCACGATATTCCAGCCAGCGCCTGATGAGGTCTCCGCTTGTGAATGTGCGGAGGTTTCCTATGTGGGGGTCGCCGTAGACCGTGGGGCCACAGACATACATGGTTACGTGTGGTGGGTTAATGGGTTCGAGTGGGCGTTTCCGCCGGGTCATGGTGTCGTAGATCTGTATGGTCTGGGTTGTCATGTTTTCACATCCATAGAATCGACTAGAGGGCTCGCGTTGTTATTGGTTAAGAGTTTTGACACAATAGTCTCAATCTTCCCTTCTAGCGAAGAAGGGATGGTTTTTATCTAAT
>CAZVMT010000156.1:0-7066 GCA_964628765.1 uncultured Candidatus Bathyarchaeia archaeon
GATAGGAATAGCCACATTGATTGGCGTGATACGGGTGGTCTCGGTTTACCTGACCACAGTGTTTACTCCGTTTTCTGAGGTTGAGGTGAAGATCAGCAGGATCGAGTTCAGCAACGGATTGACAGCGATAGTACTCTCACAGCTACCACTACTGGTGGATGGGAGCCACTTCACCGATCCCAGCGTCTTCCCAGCCCTCATTGTACCAGCGGTTCTCACAACAGCTTTATTCGGTTCACTGGTAGGTCCGATGCTTTATAGTATGGAAAAACCCCCGAGCGACCCAGATAATCAACCTGCAGCCAAGGATGAATAACCTTATCAAATTAACATCGATAGTTTTACGATATGGTCGATAAAAAAACACTCAAAGAGAGAGTCAAGGAAGAATCCGAGAAAATCTTCCCCGAGCTAAAAAAGCTGAAAGACGAGATCGGTGAGAACCCCGAGCTTGGGAGCGAGGAGGAGAAATCCAGTAAGCTTCTAGTTGACTGTCTGAAGAGCCATGGATTCGAGGTGGAGTACCCCTTTTTTGGGATGCACACAGCCTTCAAAGGAATCTATAAAGGAGCGAAACCAGGCCCAACCATCGCGATCCTAGCCGAGTACGATGCCCTACCAGGTGTAGGTCATGGATGCGGTCACAACATCATCGGCACATCAGGGATAGGTGCAGGCATCGCCGTGAGCAAGCTCATGGATGAGCTCCCAGGCGAGATATGGGTCATAGGTACACCTGCTGAGGAGGGACATGGCCCCTATGGTGGCTCCAAGGTTCGAATGGCGAATAACGGTGTCTTCGATGGCGTAGATGTCAGCTATATGGTTCACCCTACAACGGGTCTAAGTGAGGCTCAAGGCAACTTCCTAGCAGTCTCAGGGGTTACCATTGAGTTCAAGGGGAAAACAGCGCATGCTGCAAATGATGCCCACAGCGGTGCTAACGCCTTGAACGCTGCCATGATTACTTACATGTCTATCCACGCTAATAGGCAGCAGCTCAGGAGAGATGCAAATCCCGTGGTCCATGGGATAATCACCGAGGGTGGCTTGGCATCAAACATTATACCGGATAGGGCAGTGCTGAGATTCGGTGTAAGGAGCAGTGTCGATACTTATGTCCCTGAGCTACTGGAGATGGTGAAGAACAGCGCAAAAGGCGCTGCGATAGCCACAGGATGCGAGGTAGAGTTCACAACCTCGACAGGTCTTAAATCTAATATCCCGTTGAGGAGACTGGAGAAGCTCATCACTGATATCTGGGACGAGATGGGTCATCCGTACAAGGACCCAGTTGAGGTAGCGATAAAGCCACCCGGTGGGAGCACGGATTTCGCCGATGTTAGCCACGTGGTTCCCGGTATCCACCCCATGATCGGTATTGCACAGAGTGAGATACCTATGCACAGCGTCCAGTTCGCTGAATGCTCCATGACCCCAGAGGGAGATGCGGGTTTGATGACTGGAGTGAAGACTCTGGCGCTAGCCACAGTGGAAATACTTTCTGATCCTGAGCTCTTGGCCGAGATAAAGGCAGAGTTCGAGGAAAAACGCATCAAATAAATCCCTAATAATCTTCTTTTCTTTTATGACCACTGAACCCTTCTGGATGAAGCCGAAAAAAGTGGTGCTCAGTGATGGCACCATGGTAACACTTCGTCCAGAGATTGAATCTGATCTTGAGCCAACGTGGGAGATGTTCAACTCATTCTCAGATGAATCACTGAAATATCTACCATTGGGGTTCACACGAGAAAGGGTTGAAGGATGGTTCAAGGACATCGATTACAATAAGGCATTACCCATCCTAGGCTTCGTGGAGACAGAAGACGGTAGCAGGATGATAGCATCGGCTAGCCTAGTCTTCAATGAAGAGGAGATATACAGGCACAAGGGCTCATTTGGGATCTCGGTGCATGACGACTACCAAGGCAAGGGGCTGGGAAAGATACTCACCCAGTACATATTGGAGATAGCCGCTGAGCGTGGGTTAAAGAAGGTAACCCTAGGGGTAGTGGCTCACAATGAACGCGCCATACACGTCTACGAGAAAATGGGATACGTACAAGAGGGCAGGCTGAAGATGGACTTCTGGAACCCTATCCTGAAGAGGGATGACACGATACTAATGGGCAAATTACTGGACTAGATAGTTATTCAAAAAGAAAAACTCCAATATAGTCTGCCCGTACTAGATGGGGCGCCAGTGAATACTCTTCGACGTGGTATATCGTTGTTTAATGGGTAATCCCATCCCGATCCGCACAATCTCGGGCACGATCTCGTTCCTAAACCGCTCAGTAGGCTGACCCAATACGATTCCCTGACAATCAGGGTCCATATACAGGTAGTAGGTCTTTTCACCTATCTTCACCTGGGCATTCTCCCCATACTTATACAGTGGCTTATTATGCATCCTGAATGGAAACAACCTGCAAGCCGTCGGCTTTGTACCCTGAAGAGTGCATATCCAACGATTCATCAATGGTCTCTGAAAGACGCAGCGCCCATTACTCTGGTTCCTCAGATAAGCCTTACCCAATCCATATTCTAGTACGCCTTGGCCGTACTTGGCTGAGACAGTGATCATCTCATCCATCTTGAGGGGCACACGATACCCTACACAGCAGTTTCCACACGCCCTGCATGACCAACTGGAGACCTCTGTCCAAGGAATCAATGCGCTATTCTTCATGTGCGTCTACAGCCATAACCCGTGGAGACTTATGTATCTAACGCATAAAACACTCAGCGTTTCTTCTCCTTCTCCATCTCCTCGACGTCGTAGAGGAGCCCATAGATGTCATAGTGCTGCTTTATGAGGTTCTGGGTGAACCTGCCAAACCAGTAGAAGACCCCCAAGCTGAAGAGGATGATGATTAAACTGAGGACGTCAACCATTTCCATTTGACTATCACCACTACTTCAGCGCTGAAGGTAATAATGTTTGCTAAAAACCGTCAAGAATCACAGCCATGACCCAGGCATCCTCGCCATCGAGGTAATACCCATAGTTGCGCTTCACCTTACTGAAGCCAAGCTTGTCATATAACCCGATAGCGGCTTCATTACTCACGCGGACCTCAAGATATCCCTCATCACAGTCATAGATACGACGACCACGAGCCATAGCCTGAACTATAAGCTCCTTACCGATTCCCTTTCGACGATAATCCGCCATGACAGCTATGGATACTATGTGGCAGAGCCTGGCTGCACTGAGCTTCCCCTTCTTGGACCAGCCACGCTCTATACGGCACATAATATAGCCCTGAATCTGGCTATCCATCTCCGCCACCAGAAAGGTCTCAGGGTACTTGGTGTAGAGGTCCCTGTAGAAGTAGCTGCTGTAGTTCTCGGGTAGGCACTTTGAGTTGATATGCATTACCCTTTCCAGGTCTCTCGTATTGAACACCCTGACCGTGAAACTCTGGGAACTCAATATTATTCCCTTGAAGGTCAATCCCATATAATTTAAAGAAATCGCAAAAACCCATAAGCTGGGTTTAAAGGGCTCCATAATAACTGTACAATATGGCTGAATCACTCCCCGAGACCCGAGTCATGGACCCAGTCTATGTCGAGGCAGTCGAGAGACATTTTGATGTGGTGAAGCCATACTGGGAGCGGACAACACCAACATTCATCATAAAGACACGGGGAGAAGGATTCAGGCAGAGCCTCATGAAGCCAGCCTTCAAGGCGCTAGCGGATGAGTTAAGAGAACACGGTTACCTTCCACGGATAAGATGGATAGTCGATAATTACCACCTATCGATACTGGAGCGAAAAAACCAGAAGGAAGAGGAAAACTATCTACGGAACAAGGTCCTCTTCGCGGCAACGGTTCTGACCGTGATGCTGGACGGGTACCTGAGGAGCAATAACCCAATATTGACGGGGGAGCTGATGCCAAACACCCCCGTAATAGTCAATGTGCTGATATTCACATTTTCGATACTCATTATATTCGCAGTCCATGAATACGGGCACAGGTACATCGCGGTGAAACGGGGAATAGACGCATCCCAGCCATACTTCATACCGGCGCCACCGGGAATGGGGGGAACACTGGGAGCAGTCATATCGCAGCGAGAACCCCCAGTCAACCGGGACGCCCTATTCGACCTAGGCTTGAGCGGTCCATTGAGTGGATTCATCGCCACCGTACTAATAGCGATTGTCGGTATCGGCTTGAGTTTCGTGGTCCCCACCGTTCAGGTGAACCGTTGGATGCTGGATTACCCTGCTATAAGGTTCCAGATAATGCCTATGCCGACGATACTGGAGATGATCGCCTCTGTCATCAAGCCAACAGCAGCAGATGAGGTGCTTATAATGCACCCGGTCGCCTTCGCTACATGGGTGGGATGCGTAGTAACATCAATCAACCTCATGCCCAGCTGGCAACTGGATGGAGGACATATAATAAGGAGCCTAGTTGGGAGAGAATCCCACAAGATAGTATCAGTGGCTGGGATGTTGCTCTTGAACATCTCAGGGTATGTTGTAATGGGTGTGGTTGTGGCTTTCTTCATGATGCGCCCAGGTCTTGAGTCCATAGAGCCACTGGATGATATATCGCCATTGAGCACCTCAAGGAAACTCGGTTTGATAATATATGTCGCAGTGATGCTGTTGAGCCTCGTGGTCTTATTCCAAATTTAATATTCTAGTTTAAACGAGAACAGATTGACTCCCAAAGGGTATCACAATGGTCTTTCTGCCTCTTCGTGACTGGATGGCTTTCGTGTATGCCTCGTTGGCGGTTCTAGCCACATCCATATCAAGGGACTCCACCAAGTAATTGGGCAACGCCGAGACCAAGACTATCCTGCCGTTTCGCTGAACCTGCTTCAAGAGGCTCAACGCCTCTGCACCATACATGTAACGTCTCTTTATCTCACTGGTCTCAGAGACTCGTGCAAGTTGAGTATAGGCTTCGGCTCCCAGCCCAGAAATACATTGAGCGAGTAACACTATTGTGCCATTTCTCTTTGCAGCCTTCGTGGCGTTTACTAGAGCCCATGTTGCCTTATACAGGCTCTGATCATATGGGGCGCCTCCAGCGCTAACGATCACTATGTCTGCGCCGGTCTCAAGTGAGACCTCGCGGGAATCAGCTAGACTGTTGATAGCTTTCCCCCATGACTCCTCAAAGCCTCCGCTATGAACAGCGATGATCCTGCCCTCATGATTCGTCACCATGTTTATCGCAAAATCTATACTTGTTTTACTTAGCGCCTCAAAGACATCTTCTTTTATTGGGTTCAACTCGATGCTCCCGGGGGATACCTCAGAGTCAAGATACGTTTTCCTGTATTCCTGGATGGTTTTTGTTGATGCTAATCCGGGAACTACTGCGCTGTGGGCTCCAGCATAGCCTGTCAATGGGTCTATCCTGGTTTCGCCGACGGTTATCTTGAGTTTGGCGTCTTGATACGTCTCGTTGAGTTCTACTGGTGTTCCTCTGTGTGTCTCCCCGAGCTCGATCAGATTGCTGGTGTTTCTGTTATGGTCTATGAGCCTGATGTTTCTGAGCTCTGCCTCTTTATTTATGGCGTCTTTGATGGTGGTGTTTTCTTTATCGCTCTCCCCGTTACCCAAGATAATAGTGATGCGTTCCTTGGGGATGATAAGCTCCACCAGCATCTTAACGAGCTCATTGAGCACCTGAGCGACAGCCTGTGGATTCGAGTAAATATCCACAGCAATAGCGACATCCACGCCTGGCTGGATGAGCTCCTCAAGGGTCTTACCGCTGGGCTCCATGAGGGCGTCTGTTATGAGTTCTACTGATGTCTTCTCTGGTTCCACTTGTTTCATTTCAGCTATCCCGAGAAGGGATTCTAGTTCCACCGATACGTAGACCTCTGTGTCCCCGTATGGTAGCCAGCAATCAACCATGTTGCTTCAATTGGTCTCTCTGGTTTTTGACTTTTATCCTAAGGACCACTGGATAGCGTTGAGTTACTGGGGTTAACCGTGGGTCTTCTCTCGCGTAGATATTCGCTTAGCGAGTCTTTGGTGTTCTCGATCTCGTTCTCTATCTGATTGGCATCGGTTCCAGTTGAATCCTGCAGGTTGGCTGTTAGCTCATCGATGCGATTCAGTAGCTTGATGGTTACATTACCATTGACAGTCACAGCGAGCCTCCTCAGCCTGTACTCTGTGGCGTACATCTCCTTCAAAGCTGTGACGATATCGTCTTCTTCGATTAATTCACCAGAGTACACCAGTCTAGCTTGGAGTGTCTCCAGTTCCTGAAGAGCCAACGCAGACTGCACTGGTCTGATTGCCTGTATCTTGTTGAATGTATCAATGTAAGCCCTAACCCTGTTCTCAAGAGATGCCTGATACTTGGTGACCAGTCTCCTAGTAATCTCCACCTGTTTCTGACGCAGCTCCACTAGTCTCTGCTGGACCAACTGCTGTGTTCTATTTGCGCTCTGCTGAGCCTCATTTATCTTGCCTTCATCTAGCAACGATTGAGCTTCACTGATCCGGGTTCGGAGCAGGTTCATCTCCCGTTCAAGGGCATCGACGTTTAACCCATACTGTTTCAGTCTCTGCACGACAGCGTTTATCTCACTGTACTGCCTCGTGAGTTGATTGATAATCTCCTGAACACGGTTTCGCAGTTGATCCTTATCAACCGGTGGCTCAATGTTTTCCCCATAAGTATAGGCCACGATCTCTCTGAACAGGTTCATGGCTTCCTGAAGCGAATCCTGCGCTGCTACATAGTTTTGGCTCTGTATCGCGTTGGCAGCGTCAGCCAATCCCTCTAGTCCTTGAGCGTATTTTTCCCTGATATCCTCCGGTATCGGTTGCCCCTGTTTTCGTGCTTCTATGAGGGCTGTTTCCGCCTGTTTCTTGGCATTAGTAACCATGACTCTCAGGGTGTTGACTAGCTGTTGTTGGGTCATGTGTGAGACTACTATCGATGTCTGGACTGTCTGCCCTGCATCTTGTAAGGTGACGGTGTAGATATCTACGGGGGAATCCACGGGTATCTGGTATTCTACGCCGTATTCTCCATCAGAGTCTGAGGTGATGTTGAATT
>CAZVMT010000157.1:0-7047 GCA_964628765.1 uncultured Candidatus Bathyarchaeia archaeon
GGAATAATGGCAGACAAACAATCCAGAGCATTAACACCAGAAGAACGAAAGGAGATTGCACAATGACCCACAGTTTACATAGACGAGGTTCACGAGAATCACTTGAAGGTGACTACATCGTGTTTACCAATGATCCTTC
The DNA here is from genome assembly GCA_964628765.1 of uncultured Candidatus Bathyarchaeia archaeon. Taxonomy (GTDB): domain Archaea; phylum Thermoproteota; class Bathyarchaeia; order TCS64; family TCS64; genus RBG-16-57-9. The sequence goes on from CAZVMT010000157.1 coordinate 140, forward strand.
AACAAACGATGCTGAAATGAACAGGAAATTTGTCTCAATTCTAGCTAGTAATAACCCAGTTGGATGTGTAACTTCAGCAACAATCAATGGAGATAAGGAATCTTATCGATATTTGAAAGGCTGGACCCCAAAATTAGATTCAGGGCTCCATCATCATGCAACTCTTGAGGAAATAAAAAACGTAGAGAGACCAACCCAATTCAACGCGGTTTATAACAATAAAGAAGATGTAATAAAAGTCGTCAAAGAAATAGTAGATCAAGACATAGAATACTCTGTTGTTATAAGTGGCATATTTAGCGAAGTTAAAGAAATATGCGAAAGCGCAGGACTGGAACCTCATACACTGAATATGTCTTACGAATCACATGGTAAGACCTCTTTACTTGCTGAACCCAAGATACTTGAGTTCATGACTATGTGTGGCCACGGATTTGTTGGTGCTCCCCTAGTTAAACATCTGCTTGAAAGAGTTAGAAAAGGCAATATGACCCCAGAAGACGCTGCTGTAGAAATGGGAAAACAGTGTACTTGTAATTTCTTTAACACAGATAGGGCTGCAAAACTGATTAAGGATTATTTTAAAGAATAATGTTTTTTTTAAATACATCCCTTTTTTTATTATTTTTAGTTAAATAACATGATTTATTTTTAGGTATTTGGAATATTTAGATAAAAAACTATATTACATTTATGTATTTTATTTCATATTTAGGTGCAATTATACGGTAATTACTTTATAATATGCAATTTTTGTGAAAAACAACAAGTTACGCCACGCTATATAAACATTACTTAACTCAAAGGTTTTATATATTTTTCCAGATGCAGTACAACGCATGATTGTTGAAGGAAGGATTACAGATTTAATTTTCATCGTGTCAATTACTATTTTTGTAGTATATGCACTGAATTTATCAAAACGGTGGACGCCGAAATTCCGGACTATACCTGGATTGAATGCAATTGAGGAGGCTGTTGGAAGGGCTGTAGAATTAGGACGACCAGTTCATTTCACAACAGGTCAAGGTGGCTACAGTATTTCGCAACCAGATACAGGAACGCAAATTATGGCTGGTTTATCTGTATTTAATTATGTAGCTCAACTTTGTGCAAAAATGGGTGTAAAACTAATTGTATCTGTTGGTCAAACAGAAACTATTCCCATTTTAGAACAATATATTAGAGATGCATACAATGCAGAAAACCTACCAGTACCTGATATGACAGACACCTTACGTTTCCACGGTACAACTCAATATTCCTTTATTACGCAAGTTCAGTCTATCTTTAGAAGAGAACACGCAGCAGCGAACATTGTTGTTGGGCCATTATCCGGAGAATCTGGTCAATTGCTCTTTAGCGGGGTTGAAGCAGGAGCAATTCAGGTTACAGGAACAGGAAGAACAGCTCACATACCTTGGCTTGCCATTATCTCTACATATTCGATTATGGGAGAAGAAATCTATGCTGCAGGTGCATTACTAAGCGATGATAAGGAAACACTCAATACTATTTGGGTACAAGATATTGGTAAGTTACTATCAATTATCGTTTTACTATTAGGGGTAATATTTACTACACTAGGTAGTGATCTTATAACCCTTTTATTGGAGGCCTAAAAAAATGTCAGATATGTCTAGACGGTTTATACCTTATGCACTAATTGTATTAACATCGTTAACGATGCTAATTAATTACTTCTTTGAAATCCCTGTTTTATCTAATGCTGAAACTTATCTACTCAGTGTATCAGTAATATTGCTTTCAGCATCGTTAGGTTTGGGAGCAATAAACTTAGTGAGACACCATGTGGATACTGTAAGAACTAGTAAAAATTCAAAAGACTCTATCTTTAGTGCATTACTTTTAATCTCTTTTGTTGTGATGCTTGCTGTTGGAGTAATATATGGAGGAGAAAGCTCACAGTTTGATTACATCTATTCTTTGACCTTATTACCTCTAGAGTCAACACTTTCTGTGATGGGAGTGCTCTATCAGGTACTAGCTCTATATCACGCGATAAGAATAAAAAACATCCAAACTGCCTTCTTCTACCTAACCCTAATGGTTATCTTCCTTGGAATGACGCCGTTACAAATGATACACCCTGCATTTGAACCTCTAAGTTCATGGTTTAATACTGTAGTAAATATGGCGGCTCAAAGAGGATTGAAAATTAGTCTTGGCTTTGGTCTTGTCGTACTTAGTGTTCGTATATTATTAGGAAAAGAAAGATCTTTCTTAGGGAGGCTTGGTATAAGCAATGAGTAACATAAATAAGATTATCAGAAAAAATAGTTCGTCTATACTATTAGTAATTATATATGCATCATTGTGTTATCCCTGGATATTTCCATTTTCGCCTCCCATTCAGGTTGGTGAGAAAGCTCAATCCTGGTATAATTTAATTGATTCACTTCCGGATGACGCTACTGTGGTCCTGGGTATTGATACTGGAATTGCTGCCTGGCTACCCCAAGATCAAGGCGCTGTTGAAGCGACAATTACACATGTATTTAGTAAATCAGGAAAAGTAATCATAGTTGGGTTCAGTAGGGATTCCCCTCAGATCTATAGATTGTTTGAACAGACTTATGAAAGAGTGTTAAAGAACAAGGAATATGGTGTTGATTATGCGTTCTTAGGTTTTATCCCTGGGGACGAAACTGCTATCGCAAGTATAGCTTCAGATATAAGAGCCACGATCAGCACTGATTATGAAGGAAATCCGATTGACAGTCTACCAATTTTGGATGACGTTAATAGCGCTGTCGACTGGGACATTTATATAGATGTTTCTGGCAGTGTAACGACATCTGAGGCCAAAATACGTCAGGTTAATACAGTTTATGGAACATTAATGGGTACAGTAGGAGCAGGAGGTCAGTTCCTTGAGCCATATTACCCAACACAAATAAAAGGGCTACTTTATCCTAATCCTGGTGCATCAGCAGAATATGAAAAATTATTAAACGCTCCCGCGTCTGCTTCTGCGAGGATGGGGATATTGTATATAACTGGAGTTCTATTATTCGGTGTGTTCTTTGTAGCAGGAATAGGTAGACTAGTAGAACAATACTTATCGAAAGGAGGTCAATGAAATGGCTTTAGATTTAGTTGGGATCCTTGGAATTGGGTTCACTATTGGTGCTTTGACATTAGCTTTTAAGGATAACATCTATTGGAGAGTCTGTGAGGCAATTTATATCGGCACTACAGGTGCTTACATTGTTACCATTGCTATTGGAGCTTTGAAGTCAAATTTAGTAGCTCCGTTAAGTGCTGGTAACTTGCTGTATATAATTCCTGTTATCTTGATAATTATGTTATATGGAAGATATGTTCAAAATTATTCTTGGATAAACCGATATCCTATTTCTATCCTAATAGGTGTAGGAATAGCTGTTACTCTAAGAACAATCGTTGGATCAATGATACTGAAACAAATCAGTGACACTTTAATAAACCCATTCGCAACCGGTGATGCAATAGTTGGTACCCCCAAGACTCCAATAAATAATATTCTTGTGATAATAATAGTAATTTCATGTGCATTTTACTTCTTATTCTGGGAAACAAAATGGACACAGAACTCAGCCATAAGAAACTTTAGAAAATTTGGAATGACTATGTTAATGGGAAGTTTTGGAGTTTTACTATCAGCAGGCCTAGTAGCCAGAATTCCAAGATTTGGTGAAAGATTCAATGATCTTCTATTACCAGAAAATTCCCTATACACACTTGTATTTACTATAGTAGCAGTTATCGCCTTGCTGTACGCCTACACAAGAAAAGAAGAATAACAATAATTTTTTTTTCCTTTTTTTACACACATCTATCTGGGTTATTTATTTCCTTTTTGACTGAATTATCTCATCTATTAACAAGATCTATTTCTTTTCAGCTTCTTCCAGTTGTTTCAATTTTTTTATTAATTTATCTAACATTTCACGTTCTTCTAAAATAGTTATCATTTTATTTCCCAAATCATTTACTGAGTCACCTAAAGCAGGAAGAAAGGGTGTTAAAAAGAGACGCCCCATTTGTCCACCTATATAGGAGAATGGTTTACCTATTTCTAGAGCCATAACAGCAACAACGTCTAAACCATTTTTATGTATCGTTTCAGCTAGTTTCTCTATAATTTCATCTTCTTCAAGAGTTCTATCGTCATCGTACATCAACGGAGCCTTCTATCAAAGAAATTTAATATATTTTATTAAATAAAAAAGCAGCGAATGCATAAAATTCTATTTTTTTAATAGATCCTTATTAAACAAATAGTTTTTATTATCATAAAATAATTTTTTTTGTTTATGATCTAACGAAAAATAAATAAACATGGTGCATCGAATTTGTTATTAATGGTTGAAAATGCAATAATCAGAAATGGAACAATCATCGATGGTAGTGGGAATCCTTGGTTCAAGGGTGACTTATGTATCGAAAACGAAAAAATATCGCATATTGGAAACCTCGATGGTATTAAAGCAGATGAGGAGATAGATGCTAGTGGACTCATAGTGTGTCCAGGTTTTATAGATGTTCACTCACATGGTGATGTAAATTCCTTAATAAATCCTAAAGCTGACAGTAAAATTACTCAAGGAATTACTACTCAAATAGTAGGTAATTGTGGTTTATCTGCAGCTCCCATAAGTAAAGACAAGAATTATTTCCTTGATTATTTCAGAGATGCTGATGTTAATTGGGAATGGAATACGATAGCAGAATATTTACAAGTAATTCAATCTACTGGTATACCACTAAATATCGGGACTCACGTCGGATATCAAACAATAAGAGTAGCAGTAATGGGTTATGAATCTCGTGACCCAACAATCGAGGAACATGAATTGATGAAAGCCCTCCTAGAGGGAGGAATGAAAGATGGCGCTTTCGGTCTGTCCATTATGTTCAAATCTGCTCCAGGAAGTTTTGCCAAAGTTGATGAGATTATTGACCTCTGTAAAATAGTGAAAAAATATAGGGGAATGTATGTCCCCCATCAGAGAACTCAAGGGGACACTATTATCGAAGATATTGATATCTCAATAAATATTGGTAAAAAATCGGGTGTACCCGTTCATATATCTCACCTGAAAGTGAAAGGCCGTAGAAATTGGGGAAAGGCGAAAACTGTTTTAAGGATAATTGATGAAGCTCGAAAAACTGGCTTAGATATAACATTTGACCAATATCCATATTCAGCGAGTGGTGGAAGTGTGGGTATGCCAAGTTGGGCAATGGAAGGCGGATTCCAAAAGCTGTTGATTCGTTTAAAAGACGCTGAACAAAGAAAAAAGATCGAAGAAGACATGACAAAACTTGAGGACGCCGGCATAGGGGCTGACAATATAAAAATAGCTGTATATGCTCCCGATAGATCCTATGAAGGTAAGAGTTTAGCTGAACTTAGTGAAAAACTAGACAAGTCACCAGAATCAACTTGGTGTCATCTATTACTTCAAGCAGGTGAGACTGTATCTGTCAATAAGTATTCAATGTGCGAAGAAGACCTGATAGATATCATGACTCATCACGCTATGATGGTAGGATCTGATGGGCGCTCTCTTTCACCATATGGTGTTCTAGGTCGAGGTAAAATGCACCCTCGAAACTATGGTAGTTTTCCAAGATATTTGGGGCGATATGTAATACGAAATAACGTTACCAGCATTGAAGATGGAATACGCAGGATGACCTCGTTCCCAGCTCAGAAATTTGGTTTGAGAGATCGTGGGCTCTTACATACAAGTAATTATGCTGATATAGTGATATTTGATCCAAATACCGTAATAGATGCAGCGACATTTGAGAATCCATATAAATATTCTCAGGGAATCGAATACGTTTGGGTCAATGGTACAATGGAAATCGAGAAAGGCAAATATAATGGAGAACTCGCTGGAAAATCACTAAAAAATAAATTATATTAATTTTTTTTGTTAACGTTTTTTACTCTTTTTCTTATTTGTTCGCTGTTTTGTAAAAAGGATTATTGGTAATCTAGTCCTTTCCAACGATGATCAGAGTTGACTTCAATCACCACAGGTACATCTTCTTTTATCCTTTTAACATCCTCAATAGTCTTTTTTAATTCAGTTCTTTTATCTACAGAATAACCTATTGCACCAAAAGATTCCGCATATTTTACAAAATCTGGGCAATATAAATCTGTGTAAATAGATCGTTTATATCTTCGTTGTTGGTGTCTCCATATCGAACCTAAAACTTCATTTTTCAGTATTACTACCAATATTTTTAGGTTATTCTTCACAGCTGTACCGAGTTCCATTGGGGACATTAAAAACGCCCCATCCCCTGTGAAATCAACTACTTCTCTTTCAGGGTTTATCGCTTTCGCTGCTATAGCCGCGGGAAGACCAGTTCCCATGGAGTCCCACCTACCAGATGTTATAACAGTATTTGGGTGATAATTCTTAAAATATGAAACCCAACGACACGATGAACCAACATCTGAGCATAGTATTGCATCCTCATCAAGTACTCTTCGCAACTCTGAAATAACTGCATAAGGGTCAATCAGGTCTCCCTTTTTTAGAGACCTTTCTTTCAGTTCTGCTTCAATATTTACTTTATACTTATAAATTTGGTTCTTTAATTCACTCGTATCCCTTTTTTGGTCATCAATTTTTAATAAAAGCTGTCTTAAAATAGCTTTTACATCTCCAACAAGATTTATCCTCGGCTCATATTTATTTGAGCTAATGGCCTTATAGTAATCAAGCTTTTCCCCATAATCGATATGAATGATATTGCTGAATTTTTTTTCTTCAACGATACGTGTATAAAGGCTGCCTAATCCCGTTCCAATTATCAAAATTGTATCAGAATCAGACATAATTTCATCACAGATATTAGGTATATCTGGTACCAAGCGA
>CAZVMT010000158.1:0-6977 GCA_964628765.1 uncultured Candidatus Bathyarchaeia archaeon
TCAGATTGTTCTAATCTTAGTTCCATAGTAGTTTTTGTCTTTTTTGGTCTAAAGACAACAAAATTATCTGGTTGCCTATTTTTCGCCAAACCAATGTAGAATTTATTATATTTTAATTCATATTCTCTATCAAACTCTTTTATCATGCCAAGTAATTCATCTGCTAAAGCAACAGTTTCAGGGGTTCCTCTTTTTTCCCAATAACTTCTATCAGTTACTTCCTTTACTTCTTCCTCTTCATCTGAATATTGGTAAAATTCATTTAAAACAGTGGTAAAATTCAACCAGTAATTGTTTTGATGTTTGTATGCTTCCATTTTTATAACAATCAAGGGAATTGTTCTATTAAGAAGACTTATTACATTAAGGAATCTGCTATTTATGTCTTCAGCAATTATAACCGCATAATGTTCATATTTAGGATACCTTTTTCTTTCTATATCCCAATACTCAATTGTTCTGATAATATGACTTTCATCAACCTTTCCAAGCTGAACTTCAACTTCGTATCTTCTATCTTCTTCAGAATCTTGAAATAATAGATCAAGTCTTCCAGCTTTTGGATGAATTCTCTCTGCGTCTTTTAGAATTAAATCTCCTAAACCTAAAATAGAAGGATTTTCAGCTATAATATCTTGAACCCATTTTTCTGTTAAAGTTGGGTGATTTAATAGACTAACTTTCTCTGGAGTGATTAAGTTTATTGTTTCATCCATTTAAAAATAGTTTTTTATAGATTTAAATAGATTATGATACTAGAGATTGTCGCAAATTAGGGACTTAATTTTGCTGTCGCACTCGGGACTTTTTAGAATTATTTTAGAGAGAGTTAGTTTCCATTTAATAACATCTTCTCGACTTTGCTATTAAGCGTTTCAATCTTTTCTGTTGCAATATTGGTTAATTCTGAAGCTTTTTTATTTTCTTTTTGATATTCCTTTATAATTTTCCTCTGCTCCTTCAAACTTGGAACAGGAATTTTTATTTTGGCTAATTCCTCTTCCTTTAATCTCATATATTGTCCTGTTGCTATAGCATCCATTATTATTTGAATTGGGCGAGAAGTTAGAACTATTAATAAATATTCTTTCAGAATTTTAGGTTTTTCTTTTTTGTCTGATTGTGGAACAAACTTATAATATTCAGTTGTTGCCCTAATGTCATCAACATCATCAGGCACAAAAGCAATCATTCCACTTTTTATATTAATTCTCGAAGCAACTAAATCTCCCGCTCTAAAAATCCTATCCTCATCTCCTTTAGGGTCATTTACTCCATTCATTTCTCCGAACTCAATTTCTCCCTGTTTTGTTATCTTTTTTATGTATTTAGAGCCAAAAGCATTAACATCATCTTCAGGACATATTTCTTCTTCAAAACTTATCACATTTCCAATAGTATCAGAATTTTTATTGCTTTCAATTTTATTTAGCAATCTCCTAAAATAAGGATTATAATATTTTGGGTCTAATCTATTTTGATAAATTCTATTTTTTTCATCATAATGATTATCTAAATGTTCTTTCTTAACTACGAATGAATATTTGAAATTTTTATCTCCATTAAGATATTTTTTCCACTCCTGATAAATATTCTCTAAATCATTTCTCATCTTCCAACCCAATTTTCCAAATGATTCTCCTGCGTGTTGAGCAATAGCCATAAAAATATCACCTTGCAACATTCCTTCTTCTTTTTTTTGTAAAATCATTACACTTGTTCTATTCGTCGCCCCCCTTTCCTTAAATATTTCAAAAGGTAAAGATATAACTGCCTTTACTATAAAATTATTATAAATCCAATTTCTAACATAGGCATCTGTTGGATTATTAAGAACACCATCATCTATAACAATACCTAAATATTTTTTTGATTTTAATAATTCGTGACATCTTTCTATAAAAAGAATTTTTGAGTCCTGATTTTTTAATCCTCTTACTCCTTCAATTTTTTCAAATTCTTTTGTTTTTTTATTATATCTATATCCGTGTCCAAAATCATAATCTTCCAAAACATCTTTATCACCAACGTCTTTATAGCCCCCAACTTTAACACTAACACTAAAAGGTGGATTAGTTACAACACAATCAAAACTATTTGGTTTTAGAATTGGACGTGTCTTTTGTTTTATTAAGGAATTTCCGTTATATATCCCAACACTGCCGTCTCCGTGAACACTCATATTCATCATAGCAGTATTAGCAATAGATTTTTCATTATCAAAACCCACAAGTAATTCAGTGCATAATTTGTATTTATATTTTTTATATTGTTCTTCGGCTTTTTTATTCTTGAAATTAAGTTCTTTATCCATAAATTCTTTTTTTAAATCATTATCCAACTTTTCAAAAACATAAAGTAAAAAACCGCCAGAACCACAAGCGGGGTCTAAAACTTTTATACCTTCTTCTCCCCATTTTATATCTGTTAATTTTATAATAAAATCAACTACGGGTCTTGGAGTAAAATATTGTCCATTCTCTCCCCTAAAAATTGTGCTAACAAAATTTTCATAAACTTCTCCTATTGGCTCATAAACTCTCCCATACTCATCAACTAAAAATCTGTTTTGTAATTTTTCAACAATCAAATTAACAGTAATAACATCAAGTTCTATTTTATCTTCTGGTAGAAAAATTGGTATTTTCTTTTTTTCAAAATCTTTTTTAATATCTTCAAAAAGAGTCCCCTTAATATAATTTTCTCCTTCTGTTAAAATTTTATATGTTGTAAATCTGTTTTCTTCTCCTTCTCTTTCACGCCTATCCTCAAATATTTTTATAAAAAGTAGTTTATTCATTTCATCAAACGCTTCTTTTCCTGTTTTTGCTTCTTCCGCTTCCCTCATATAATCCTGACATTTGAATAATAATCTTTCAAATTCTTTTTTATTAGTAATTGATGTTCTAAACACTGTTTGAACTTCTCTTATTTTCTTTTCTGTTGGAGAACTAATTTTATCTTTATGTAAAAGAGAAATTAATTGAGGTAATTTGTCATCAAATTCTTCTTCTTTTATTACTAAAATCTCTTTTCTTGTGCTATTATCATAAATATGAATCTCTCTTACATTAGAAGTTATATGATACCATACTTTTGGTTTTAATTCGTTTGCTCTTGAATAATCATATGCCTGTCCTTCTGCATCCTCTTTTTCAGATTCTAATGAATGTCCATATTTTTTTGCTTCAATTACAAAAGCGGGTCTTTTTCCTTTTCTTACAATAACATCACTTTCCCCCCCAAAATCTTTAACTTTCCTTCCTTGATTAATATGTAAAATAGGTTTTATATCAATTTCAGATACATTATAATTTAAGATTTTTTTTAGAATAGGATTAAGAAAATTTACTATTGTTGAATCTTCAGAAGGAGTTAAATTTAATATTTTTTGTAGGGTTTTTTTCCCTTCTTTCCAAGCAATTAAATCATCAAGAGAAACATCAAAAACTTCACTTAAATATTTAAGGGCTTTGTGATTATTCACTTTGCTTTCACCCCTCTTTTCATAATCATTTAATGTTTTCATCAATTAAAAAGGTTGTGACCGCTTAAATCTTTTTCGGTGTGATTTTTGAAATCAGGGAGTGATAACAGAATTAAACAGTGACGATAACTATTTCTTCTTCAACTCTTCCCTAATGATTTTTTCTAACCAATCAGAAATATCTTTTTTACAATCTATGCAAACTTTATTTCTCATTTTTTACTTACCACTTTAAGTGAACAAAGATTTATAAACATTTGGTACCTAAATAACCTATGGCTAAATTACAAAAGCAGGTGAGTAGGAAAGTCGGTGATAAAAAATATGCTAAATATGTTATTGTTCTTCCAAAAGAAGATGTTGATAGTGCTGGTTTTAAAGAGGGGGAAGAGTTGAAAATTAAATCTATCTATGGAAAAATGATCTTAACAAAAGATTAATTCTTTTTTATTGATTCTTTAATTATCTCTTCGTTTTTTGATGTAAACATAAAAACAAACTTATTCTTTATTTTTTTTATAGTAATATAACCCAAACCTGCTAAATATAATAGATCGCTTCTTGCTGTTTGGTAAACTATACTATAAGTTTCTTGAATTTCTTTAATAGTAATAATTTTATTTTCACTTTCCATTAAATCTCTCAAAATTGTTGCTTGCCTAAAGTTTATCCCCTTAATTTCACTAACCATTTTAATTGCTTCTCTTTGTTCCTTTTGTTTTCTTTTAATATAATTTCTCATATCCATTAATGCCTCATATATTGCCTTTAAATTAAATTCTATAAAATAAGTTAAATCATTTTCATCCGTTTCGGTATAAAGATATGCCAAACCATAATTAATTCTTGAACTAAGAATTTTTTTTGAGATAGCCATATATTCAAATAACCAATAACCTTGTGAAATTACATACCAATAAAAAATTGCTCTTGCCGTTCTTCCATTTCCATCGTTAAATGGATGGATGTATCCTATTAAAAAATGTAAAATAATTCCTTTAATTATTGGATGAATAAACTCTTTTGAATCCTTATTAGCAAATCTGCATAATTCTTCCATAAATTCAGGTATCTTTTTATAATCTGGGGGCGTGTGATAAATCTTTTCTACTTCCATTTCATCTCCAACAACTATTTCATTATTATCTCTAAATCTACCCTCATCTTTTTCATTTTGTAGGGTTCCTTTAGTTATTTCTTTTTGAATATCCAATAAACATTCTTTTGTTAGTTTTATAGATTTCATTTCAAGAATCATTTTCAAGGTTTTATATCCATTAACAATCATTTTTTCTCCATATGTTTTGGGTTTTCTATTTTGTTTTAACATCTCTTTAGCAACTTTTCTGGTAGTAACTGCCCCTTCTAATTGACTTGATGCAATTGCTTCTTCCATAAGAGAACTTATAATAAATCTCTCCCTTCCCCGCATAGATAGTGAACCGTCTTCAATTTCTAAATTACCAGCAGAATCTTTATCAAAAATATGTAACTGCTGTAATGTTGATGGTAAAAGAGTATATTTAAAATTAAATCCATCAAATTTTAATTGATAGTATTTTTCAGAACGAAATAATTTCATAAGAACCCAAATATATTTTGCATCAATATTTTTTGGTATTTTTTTGTATCTTACTTTATCCCAGTGAAGATATTGATTATTAAAATCAGTTATTATCTTTAATATTCCATTTTTATTTAATAACTTAAATATTTCTTCGTTTTCTTTTCCGAGTATTTTTCTCCAATTTTCTGGTGTTTGAGGTATTTTCATTTTATACTAATATAATCTTTTTAGTATCTTATGTTTATAAATATTACCATTTTAGTAGTTTTTAGTAGTTTTTAGTAGTTTTTATGAGAAATACTAATTTAGTAGATATCAGTACTTATTAGTAGTTCTTTTAGGTACCAAAAGGTTTATATAGTAGTAGGTACCTAATATTATATGGAAAGTCAAACAATACTCACAGACTATGACAGAAAGTTTAGCTGGCACAATTCTAATATTAGTCAGACAAAAGAAAAAGCATTATTCATAAATATACTCGGAGATTTATGCAATTTGGTTGTAGAGCCAATACACACCAAAGGGAGGATACCTCGCCCCCTTAAATAAGATGGAATATCAAAAAGAACTATTCAAAAACCAAGAAATTTTAAAGCCAGTCATAGCTCTACAAAAGAATCCTCTTACGCTTGAAAAAGAAAAAGAGCATTTCATAAGAAACCTATGCAATTTCTTAAACCCCTTAAATTTTGAACAACTGCAGATTATGGGAAGACCTAAAGCTAATTTTAAGGACATAATCAAAGCATTGTGTATGATGTCCTACCATGGAATGAGTTACAGAAGAACTCAATCTGATTTAAAGAAAATGTATTTAGAAGGTTTAATTCAATCAATCCCCCCAAGAAGCACATTGAATGACTATGCAAATAATGAAAATACTAAAAGACTAATTTCAAGACTTATTCAAATGTCTGCTTTATTTTTTACAGATAACGAAGATACAACTATTTTAGATTCAACTTGGTTTGGTCAGAAAATGTATACAGGGGGATTTAAAAAAGTTCATGATAAAAAACATGCTCCTCTTTCTCATGTTAGAAAACTTCATGTTGCTTGTTTAAAAAATAGTAAGATAATAGCTTTTGCAAAAGCTACAGAAGGAACTAAACATGATAGCCCAATCTTTGATGAAGCTGTTAACACAATAATTAAAAATGGATTCAAAATAAAAACCCTTCTTGCGGATGCAGGATATACAGGGAAGAACAATTATGCTCTATGCAGAGATTTAGGAATTTTTAATGTATTTATTGACTTTAGAAAAAATTCAACTTTAAAAAACGCAAAGAGTGATATTTGGAGGGAGAAATTAAGATTGTATAAAGAACAAAGAGAAATTTGGAATCAGACCTATAGATTTAGAATAATTGTTGAGGGAATCTTTAGTGCCATTAAGAAAAAGAATCTTAATTATCTTCGCTCTCGGAAGGAAATTGCTCAGGATGTTGAGCTTCTTCTGAAGGCTCTGGTTTACAACCTGACGATAATTGGGAAGTATAGTTAACTAGATTTTTTATTTTTTTGTTTCAAAAATTCTTTTATTTCTACGGGGTCTTTGACTTCAGTTTCCCATCTTTTTGCCCTCTCTTTTTCTTGTTCTTCATATCCTTCTTCTCCAGGTAACAAGGATGCTGGAACTAGAACTTCTCCTTGTTTGAATTTCCTCCTGTACTGAGGTTTATTTTTGGAGTCTAAACCCATATACTCAAATGGTTCTTCTCTCCACATTCTTGCATCATTTATGAGGTTTTCAATTACGTCCCCATAAGTCTCCCTGCTATAACGCTTCATAGAGTCTAGCTTCTTCTTTAGCTCTTCACTTATGCCAATCATTTTAGTTACCATTTTATATGGTTATAATAGATTAAAACGCTTTATAAACCTACCTATTAACTTAGAATTGGCGGAGATGTAACT
>CAZVMT010000159.1:0-6849 GCA_964628765.1 uncultured Candidatus Bathyarchaeia archaeon
AGATTCCCTTATCCGTCGCATAGGTGTGTCCGCTGATGGCCTCAGCGATAACCGCGTATGAGCCATACTCGCTGTAGGGACCTGTCTGACCGAAGCCGCTGAGGGCAGCGTAGATTATCTTGGGGTTCCACTCCTTGAGCACATCATAGCCGAATCCCAGGCGCTCCATGGTGCCCGGGGCGAAGTTCTGTATGACTACATCGCTCTGCTTCACGAGTTCCTTTATCATCTCCCTGACCTCTGGGTTTTTGAGGTCCATGCTGATGTCACGTTTGTTGAGGTTCAAGGCGTAGAAGGTGGTGCTTGTGCTATGATGAAGCTCACCGGGCCCCAGCCTGCCTATGGTTCCCCACGGGGGCTCGACCTTGATTACCTCTGCTCCTAGCTCGGCCAGCATCATGGTTGTGTATGGGCCGAACCAGACATGTGTGAAGTCCAGTATCTTGATGTCTTCGAGTATCTTCCTCATGATAACGAAAAGACAACGAAGGTTACAGATAATGTTTACCCAGTGAAGCTTCACCTGAAAATTTATGCCTATCCCAATCCAACCAAATACTATGAACGATACCTGTAGAGTAAAACGCTGGCCATTAGAGCCAATCCAGCTATGATATAGTATTTTGTGTTGTCCATTTCTTGGGTCTCGGTTATGAGGTTGTCGTATTGGTACCAATAGATATCTGATTCAATCAAAGCCTCCCTCTGCTGCACCTCATCCAGCACATAATCATGGCTGGTTATGTTCCAAGCTACTACCGTCGTCTCCCTCCAGTAATACGCCTTGGTTACGGTCTCTAATGGATTCATACCACCCAGAAAAGTCAGATCAACTGGGAGCCACCCCCAAAGAGGCACATAAACCATGGCCCAGGCATGCCAACCGGCGCCATCAAAAACATACCTGTAATGATTCTCCCAATCCGTCTCATCTACATCAATGGACTCCCCGAGGACCAACCCACCCTGCATATAAGCTGGGATGCCTTGGCTCCTGCACATAGTGATGAAGAGGAGCGAAAGATCATCGCAATCTCCCCTTGGGTCTCGGATGGTATACCGTGGAGACCTAGGAACCTCTGTAACGACATACGTTGAGTATTCCTCGAACCAATCCAGCAGAGCCGAGACCTTACCCAGCACCGTATTTTCTCCAGAGGTCAACTCTGAGGCTAATCCAGTGATCTCAGGATCATCACATGGGTAAAGCGCGTTTGGAATCATGTATGATGCTAACTCTGCTGGTATCTGTTCGAGTGTCCCAGCGGATTCGATGCTCATCGCGGGGACTGGTCTCGGCTGCGACTCAATGGTGTAGCGAGCGTGTACCGTATAGGTCTCGCCTATTGGTACCAATACCGGCTCTATTGGTACCAATTTCAGGAAACCATCCTCCAACACCAGCAACCGGGAAGCATCGTACCCGGACTCCATCTCCACGCTCTGGTAACCCGTCTCCATGAAAACGGGTACACCCAGATCTTTGGCGCTCAGGTTGTAGACCGCCTCGCCCCTGTTCTCGTAGGTCCAGGTCATCTCATATGTAATACCGGATACAGGCATGGTCGTTAGCCAAAACAGTAGCAGCAGCGCGTATCTGAGCCTCATCCAATAAATGTTATTTTCGAGGCTTAACCAAGTTTTGATCCAAAAAGCCGCTGCTCAACCACAAAAAATACATCCATTGGTACACCCGAAAAATAAGGGGGGAGGGGGGTATCCCCGAAAAACCCTTAAAACACCCCCGTTTCACCGTAACAGGCATAAAACAGCCTAGAACCTATCTCTGTTGTTTGAAAAACTGGTAGAGTGAAGTAGATTAAGTGACCGTGCCCCTGTCATCACTATACTTCAGGTGTTCACCGTTATCGATGACAGCCTTCAGGTGCTGAGCCACCTTCCAGACATCATGATAACCTATGTACAGCGGCACCGGGGCTAGCCTGATGATGTTCGGGGGTCTGAAGTCAGGGATCACGCCGCGTGCGATCAATGCTTGGTTAATCCTCCACCCCTCCTTGTGGTAGACCCCTACGTGTCCTCCCCGCCTCTCAGGAGCCCTTGGAGTAGCGATACCATAGTTGTATGGGGGCTCGCTGAGCATCTCATCAACCAGATACATCAAGTAGCCAGTGATCCGTAGACTCTTCTCCCGTATCCGCTCGATACCCGCCTCACTCATCATCCTGAGGCTACCCTCGATGGGCGCAGTGCTCAACATGGTCGTTGTCCCTATCTGCCACGCCGCTGTGGTCCGCGCTGGGTCAAACTCGGTGCGCATATCAAACATGGTGCTCCTGTCATTGCCGAACCACCCCGCCATCCCGGGCATCCTTCCCCAGTGCCTCTTGTTGACATAGAGGCTGCCAGTGCTGCCTGGTCCACCGTTCATGTACTTGTAGTTGCACCAGAAGGCGAAGTCGCTTCCCCATTTGCTGAAGTGGTGTGGTATTACGCCTGTGCTGTGGCTGCAGTCAAAACCCACGATTATACCATGTTTATGAGCCTGCTCGGTGATCCTCTTCATATCCAAGAGCTGACCGCTCTTGTAGTAGACACTGGGAAGCAGCGCTAGCTGCACCTCATCACTCATAGCTGCGATGATATCCTCTTCCTCGATGAGCACCCCGTCCCGGCTCCTGACCAAGACAAGGTCCTCATCAAGGTCTCCACCCTTGAGCCTGATCTCGGCGTTCAAAGCATAGAGATCGCTTGGGAAGTTCAACTCATCGGCAAGTATCTTCCGCCGCTTTCCCTCTGGCTGGTAGAAAGTCGAGACCAGTGTATGCAGATTGATGGTAGTGCCTCCTGTGACCACGCATTCATCCTGTTCTGCTCCCACCAGTGGAGCCTGAAGGTTCCCAAGCTCCTCACCGTACGCTATCCACGGTATCTTTGCTCCGCTCCACCCCTTGATGCCAAGGGTTCTCCACTCCTCGATGACCCGCATCAGTGTCTTCTCGGCGTCCTTATTCATCAAGCCAAGGCTGTTTCCATCCATGTAGATGGCGTCCCCCAGCGGATAGAAGCGTTTCTTGAATCCTGCGAGGGGGTCCTGTGCATCCATTTCTAGGGCAAAGTTCTCGTCGAGTCTGTACTCTGTCATGGGTTAAGAGAAGAAGTCCACGGTTTTAAGCGCTACTAGACGTGAAGCAATGTAACCTCGACTACCTCATCGGTCTCTATCTTGGTGTATCCGATGGGTAATATGATGAATCCATCAGCGTGGGTCATGCTGGTGATGTCTCCGCTCTGCTTGAAGACCCTGTAGGCTTTTCCATCTCTGAGCTCGACTGTGATGAACTGCTCCCTGTCTCCCTTGGACTCGAAGCCCTCCCCCATGGGAACCTGTACCCTTACCCAGTGCTTGGGCTCCAGCTTCGCCATCTTACGCAGCGCTGGAAGCAGATACACGTAGCTGTTGTTCAGGCAACTCGTTGGGTACCCCGGCATGCCGAAAACCAGTGTGTCGCCTACCTGACCGAACAGAGTTGGTTTTCCTGGCTTGGTCTTGACCCCATGAAAGTAGACCTCACCCAGTTCCTCGATTGCCTCACCGAATAGGTCCTTGACGCCGACGCTGCTCCCACCGCTGAAGACCCCGAGATCATAGCGCTGTGCATCTTCTAGGCTTTTCTTGATGGAGTCCATAGTGTCCTCCATGATCCCCATCTTGAATGCTTCTCCGCCGTTCATCTCGATTACAGACGCCAAGGTGAAGCTGTTGATATCATAGATCTGACCCGGCTTAAGCGGAGCTCCCTGTGGCGCTATCTCTGGTCCACTGCTGTAGATGGCTATCCTTGGCTTGATATAGACCTCAACCTCGACATAGCCCAAAGCCGCTAATGCTCCGAGTACCCCCGGAGTCACAGTTGTGCCACTCCTGAGTACCTTGGTACCCTTGACCATGTCCTCCCCAGCAGGAGCCATATTGTTTCCCGGCTCAACTCCACGCTTGATGACAACTATTTCCCCATCCAGCTCGGTGTACTCCACCATAACCACCGCATCCGCCCCATCAGGCATAGGGCTCCCCGTGGCTATCTCAAGGCACTCACCATGCTCTACTGTTCCCTCGTAGACGCCTCCCGTGTGCTGGGCTCCTATCAGTTTGAGTCTGACGGGGGCGCTCCCTGAGGCATTCACTGTGTCCGCTGCTTTCACCGCGTAGCCATCCATGCTCGCCCTGTCAAAGGGCGGTACATCGAACCCAGCCACAATATCAACTGCGAGCACCCTCCCAATGGCTTCCTGGATGGGTATTTTCTCTGTTCTCGTTACTGGTTTAACCTTCTCTAGTATGATCTTTACCGCCTCTTCCCGAGGCATCAGTTCCTTGAACGGCTTCATAGTCATCTTCTACTCAACTCCCACAACATGTGCCCGATTCCAGGCAGTATAATCTCATTTAGGGCCGTCTTCATGGCTCCCCGAGACCCCGGTAAACAGAAGACAAGCTTCTTGCCAGCTACTCCTGCTGTTGACCTGCTCATCAACCCGGGTACCCCTACTTCCTCGTAGCTGAGGCGCCTGAACTGCTCACCGAAACCAGGTAACTCCTTATCAAATAAGCTTCTAGCCGTATCCACTGTTACGTCAACGCTGCCCATGCCTGTTCCCCCGCTCGTGATAATCACCTGAGCCTCACCATCGATAGCCTCCAGCAGCCACTCCTTGATCTTCTCAGAGTCATTTGGTACAATAGCCCGTTTGACAACGTTGTGGCCAGCTTCCTTGAGCATCGATGCCGCCAGGTCTCCGGTGTGATCGTCTTCCTGTGTCCGTGTGTCGCTGGTAACTAGCAGAGCAAAGTCTGCTTCAGTCTTCTGGTCTCGTGGGTGGCTCATTCTCCTTTCCTCTTCTCCACGACCCTGACATCGGTGATAACAGTATCTGGGTACTGTCCATCCATGTCCTTCTCTAGGTACTTCGTCATGTCCCAGATGTTCAGCAGGGCTGTGGTTACTCCCATGAGTGCCTCCATTTCCACGCCAGTTTGTGCGTATGTTACTACTGTGCACCTTGCCTCTACGCTGTCCTCTGCGATGCTGTATGTAACGTCTATTTGGCCGATGGGTATGTTGTGGCATAATGGTATCAGCTCGGGAGTCTTCTTCACCGCCAGAATAGCAGCTATCTCTCCCACTGTGAGGGGGTCGCCCTTCTTGATTCCGGCCTCTATGATCTGTTTGATCGTTGTTTTCTTGAGTTTGATCCTGCCTGCTGCTGTCGCCGATCTATACACTGTCTCTTTCTCTGATACATCAATCATCTTCACCGGGTCTTTACTCACGTTTCTCTCCCTCCACCCAGAAATCCCCCTCGGGGGTCGTCTCCTTCTTCCATATGGGCACCCTTTGCTTCAACTCATCAATAACATACATGCACGCATTGAATGCTTCCTTGCGATGCCCAGCGCTTACAGCGATGAAAACGATGTTATCCATCACATCAAGCTCACCGTACCTGTGAACAACCACTATCTTGTTTACGCCAAACTTCGCGATAGCCTCGGATCGGATTGCCTCTAGCTGGCTCCTGGCCATAGCCTCGTATACCTCGATGCTCATCTTGGCTATCTTGCGGCCCTTAGCGTTATCCCTTACCGTGCCTAGGAATGTAACTATCCCGCCGCTCTCTGGGGTCCTGACCATGTCGAGGTACTTTGGGATATCAATATCCTCTTCCTGTATCTTTATCATCTCAACCACCGCTCACAGGGGGGAAGAACGCCACCTCATCACTCTCAACAATAACAGTATCCAATGCACCGAAGCTGCCGTTCACCGCTACAAGTATCTCGTTTTTCGAGGCTATCTTGGGGTACAATCCACGAACATGTTCCCGGATGCCCTCAACCGTGATTCCTTTCTCTACTTCGAGAACTTCCTCTCGTTTACCCGTGAAATCCCTGAACTGCCCAAAGTAGCGTACATTGACCCTCATCTTCACTCCTTCCAGTATGGCTCCCTGCGGTTCACTGCCTCCCTGAAGGCATCCATGAGCACCGTTTCCGGTTCTCCTCTGCGCATCAACGAGACAAATGGGACATGGTTGTCCTCTCTCATTAAGCATGCCTTGAGCTTCCCATCGCTCGTGACCCTCAAACGGGTACAATAGGCGCAGAAGTTGCTGTTATGCATGGGCCGTACAACCTCAACCTGCGCACCATTCCTCAGGAAGTAGATCTTTCTTCGATGCATCTCGCGTTCAACTATCTTCGTTGAGCGTCCTGCGAGCATCTCCTCAACGGGAACCAGGTCATAGTGAAGCTCATCATAGTACTCGGTCCCGTTTTCCAGTTCCTGGAACTCTATTAGCTGGAGTACGGCGCCTGTCTTGGCGCTGAATTGGATCATTTTCTCTATCTCATCATGGTTGACGCCCTTCATCACCACCATGTTGAGCTTCACAGGCGTCAAACCACATCTGATGGCTTCCCTGATACCAGCCTCGACCTCAGCCTCATGATCAATGCCCGTGATGTCCCTGAATTTCGTTGGATTCAAGCTGTGTAGGCTGATATTTACCCTTGCTAGTCCTGCTTCCTTGAGTCTACACGCTAGTTCGGTTAGTTTGCTGGCGTTTGTTGTCATGGAGACCTCCTCAACGTAGGGTTTGATTCGCTGGACGATCTCTACTATATCGTCTCTTAGGAGCGGTTCTCCACCTGTCAGCTTGACGTATTTTATTCCCTGCTCTGAGGCGATCCTGACTATCGACTCCACCTCGGTTGGAGTTAGTTCTTTTCCTGAGTCATGCTCACCTTCTTGGTGGCAGAAGAAGCAGTTGAAGTCACATCTCTGGGTTAAGCTGATTCGTAGGCTCTTTATTGGCCTGTTGTAG
>CAZVMT010000160.1:0-6841 GCA_964628765.1 uncultured Candidatus Bathyarchaeia archaeon
ACTGTAACGGCTTGATGGGTATGCTGGCTGGGCACCAGAGGTCAGGCGCAACAAAGAAGCCCCTCAGGGTGGGGTTGGTCTGGATTGACGCCCACGGCGACTTCAACACGCCAGAGACAAGCCTCAGCGGCATGATGGGTGGAATGCCTGTCGCCATAAGCACAGGACACTGCCTGCACCACATCAGGCGCGCCAGTGGGTTAGAGCCACCGCTACCCATCAAATACGTCACCATGGTCGGTGTACGTGACACAGACCCTATGGAGCAGTACCGTATTGACACATATGATATTCCACAGATCACCGTTGATGACATCAAGCGCCTAAGCCCAGCCATAGACATGGAGATGGACCGACTCAGCAGGGTCACAGACTTGGTCTATGTTCACGTTGACCTGGACATACTGGACCCAGAGGACATACCCGGCGCAGGGCTACCCGTCGAGAATGGACCAACAGCCGATGAACTGGGGGAGGCACTATCCGTGATGTTCGAATACCCCAGCGCAAAGGGATTCGGGATGGCATCATATCCCTGGAGGCGTGACCCCGAGAGAAAGGGATTGAAGTCAGCCTACAGGCTCGTCCAAGGCGTAATAGAGGGTATTAAGAACCGGTAACCCACAATAAATCACCTTTTTTAACTCCAAAAATCAACTAATATTCATGTTATTTGAGAGACTCAAATCCAAGATAGTCTCCCACCTCAGCTACTTCATTGGAAGCGGCAACAGCGCACTGGTGGTGGACCCCACGAGGGATATCCAACAGTACCTTGAACTGGCTGAGAAGCACGGAGTGAACATCAAGTACATCTTTGAGACCCACAGAAACGAGGACTATGTGATCGGCAGCATAGAGCTGGCCAAGCATACGGAAGCCGAGATATACCACGGCTCTTGGCCTGAGTTCAAATATGGCAAAGTGGTTGATGATGGCGACGAGTTCCGGGTAGGCAACCTAAAGGTGACCGCCTTGGCTACACCCGGGCATACACCAGGCTGCAGGAGCTATGTTGTGACTGATCTTGAGACGGGACGTGATCCTGTTCTGGTATGTACAGGTGACACGTTGTTCATAGGTGATGCTGGGCGCACCGACTTCGGTGGACCCGAAAACAGGGAGAAGTGGAGCACTTGGCTCTATGAGAGCATCTACGAGAAGCTGCTTCCCCTCGGTGACCATGTCTTGATATGCCCGGCTCATGGAAGCGGCTCTGTTTGTGGAGCCAGGATAGCCAACCGGGAGGATAGCACACTTGGGGCTGAGAAGCTGATGAATCCATGGCTCCAGATGAGCAGGGAGGAGTTCATCAAGGAGAAAACCATGGAGCACCACAATTATGCTCCATACTTCAAACAGATGGAGATATTCAACGTTGAAGGCGCCCCAGAGTATGGACTGGGTCCGACTATTGAGGCGTTGTCTGCTGGAAATTTTGAGAGGCATATAGAGAATGGAGCCATCGTGGTTGACACCCGACCACCACCCTCATTTGCATCTGGATACATCAAGGGCAGCTACAATATATCCATGAGCAGATTGAGCATGTCTGGCTGGGTACTACCCTATGACAAACCCATTGTACTGGTTTTGGGAAATCTCTCTGAGCTGGATGAAACAGTGACTGGGCTCGCACGGATGGGTTACGATAATGTTGTGGGGTATATGAAGCCCAGTATCGTGTCTTGGTATCTTACAGCGAGACCCATTGATAGGCTTGGCATGATGACCACGCCTGAGCTCAAGGAGAAACTGGATACGGAGGATTGGACGGTACTGGATGTACGCAGCGTCGAGGAGTACGAGTCAGGGCACATAGAGGGAAGCATCAACATATACACTGGTTTGCTTGGGCAGAACATTGACAAGATACCAATGGACAAGCCCATTGCAGTCATCTGTAAATCAGGCACACGATCCGGTTTCGGGTGTAGCATACTCAAGAGAAACGGCGTCGAGAACATCTACAACATCATGGGCGGCATGACCAGCTGGAGCAACGCAGGGTATCCCATGGTCAAATAGCTGAACAGATATGAGCCAGATAATTGACATCAACGCAGAGGAGCTAGATAGCTACATAGCAAAAGGCAGCCCAGTGCTCTTGTTAATATGGATAAAGAGCTGCGACCAGTGCAGGCGGTTCAAACCAGTATTCAACCAACTCCCAGAACACTACCCCAGTGTCCAGTTTCTCAGGATGAACATGTTCCAGTCTATGGAGAACCTCAGGCTCGCAGAGAAATACGAGAAAGAGACCACGCCCATCATCCCAGTGTTCTGTAGGGGAGACCATGTTGGGACCTTCATTGGATATTATTCTTTGGAGGATTTCAAGGCAAAACTGGATGAAGTTTTCACTGAATACCGCTGCTTTTCTTGAAGGTTTTTAACTCTCAATTGGTAAAATCAGAATATGTTTCCTCTAGGATTAACCCCCTACGTGATGGGCGGCATCATAATCGGGATAGCAGTCTCAATGGTCTATATCCTCACCGGAACCCACGCAACCCAGAGCAGCTTCTTCACATCAACATTATCCTATTTCGTAAAGCGCCCATTCTTTCAACGAGAATCCTATCTGTTGACAAGGGAGTGGCGCCTCTACTTCGCTGCTGGTGTGATTCTCGGAGCCTTTGTTTACACGGTTACTTTATCGCCTGATGGTTTCTGGGTTAGCTCTGTGCCCATCTGGAGGTTCCTCTTGGGGGGTTTCCTAGTTGGCTTCGGCACTAGACTCAGCAGAGGCTGTACATCTGGTCACGGCATCAGCGGATTAGCCTCACTCTCAACCACAAGCCTCTACGCAGTCATCACATTCATAGCGGTAGGCATAATGACCGTAAGCATATTGGGGGTGCTCGGGTTATGAAGCAGCAGAACATAGTGCTGTTTATCGGAGGCTTGATCTTCGGAGCAGGCTTAGCAGTGGGAGGTATGAGCAAGCCAGAGATAGTGCTTAGCTTCCTCAGCGGAAAGGACCTAGGCTTGATAGTGTTGATGGGCTGCGCGGCTGGACTGAACTTCATCGCCGTTAACATAGTGCCAAGATTCATGGACAAGCCCCTCTTGGGTGGGGAATGGAAGCCTAGAGAGAGGAAATTTGGACGACACACCATGATAGGAGCCATAATATTCGGTGTAGGCTGGGGGATAAGCGGGCTCTGCCCGGGGGCTGCATTATCCAGTTTAGGAGTGGGTAACCTCCCTGCGCTTGCTGGTATCGGGACGATGTTTCTCGGTGCATATGTAATGGGAAGATGGTTCAGCTAGGAGCGTAGAAAATGATAGACCTTATGAGTGTATTGCCTCTCTTGGCGTTAGCCTTCTGCTCGGGTGTAATCGATCTGAGCCTAGGCATGGGTTATGGGTTCACAGTTACACCGGTAATGTTGATGCTGGGCTATACTCCACAGGTGGCTGTCCCCGCTGTACTGATATCATCCTTCGTTGGTGGTGTATCCAGCTCTATATGGAACCATAGGCTACATAACGTGGATTTTGACCTCAAAGGCAGGGCCTTCAGGATAGCAGCATTCACATCAGCCCTAGGGGTACTCGGAGCAATAATAGGTGTATTCATCTCGTTCAACCTCCCAGTGCGTATAGTCGGCCTCTATATTAGGTTCATAGTGATAGCGAGCGGGTTAATAGTCATCATAAGCAGGAGCCTCATCTCGGAGTTCTCATGGAGCAAGATGATGATAATCAGCCTGATTGGCTCACTCAACAAGGGATTAACAGGGAGCGGCTTCGGGCCAGTCATCACAACCGGGGCAATGATCTCAGGCATCGATGAACGCGCATCAGTGAGCATCCAATCGCTAAGCGAGTCCAGTGTAAGCCTCGTTGGGTTCCTAGCATATATAATGATGGAGGGCTCCGTCAACTATCAGGTTGCGGCAGTAATGTCCATTGGGGTTATATTGGCGTCGCCTATCGCGGCTAGAATAATACACAGCATCGATGGAAAGATACTTCGAATAATGGTTGGGGTACTCGCCCTATTAATCGGCGCGTACACCCTCTGGAAATATTTCTAGATGACGAATTTCTCTGGCTCTATCTTCCTGTGATGAACCCCCAGGTCCGCGACGCGGAACTTGCGTCCACCATAGAGCTCTGCCTCCTCCTCACCATAATAAAGCGAAGAGGCTATCCTGCCCAATGCGTCTCCCTTCATGATGCCGCTTCCGCTGCCGGCGCCAACGTAGAGGACTCCGGGTTCCTTGTAGATGACTGGTGATTCATCGAAGCTGTTGATGGCGTATTGCCCTGCCCAGCTGTTCATGGGGCGTACGTCCTCGAAGTCTGGGAAGTACATCACCAAGGCGTGGTAGACGTTGTTGGTGTAGTAGTCTTCCTCTGCCTGTGGGTCTTCTTCTAGCTCGAATTTCCTCGGTATCCAGTCTGCGCAGCCTAGCCAGATGCTTCCCTCGGTTAACTCAGATTTTAGCAATATGTTGGCTGTGGGTAGAATGGTTAGGGGTAAGGCTCCCTCCTTGTTTAGCCCAGTGGTCTTCATGACTGGCTCCACCTTGGGGTCCTTGAAGGCGAACAACTGCCGCTTCTTGGGGCGCATATAGCTATCCAAGCCGATGGGGTCCAGAAGAGTTGAAGCCCAGACGCCGCAGGCGAGTACGGTGGTCTCTGCAGTGATCTCTCCTTTCGTGGTCTCGACGCCGGTGATGATCTTCTTCTGCCATACGAAGGGTTCGCCGGGTATCCCTAGCTCCATCTCTGGCGCTACCTTGATCTTCTTCACCTCTGTGTTGTACTGGACCTTGCCGCCTAGCTTGATGTACTCGGCCTCATAAGCACGTACAAGGGCGTCAGCGTCCAAGCTACCACACTTCTTACCATAGACACCGTATTCGATGTTCTTCAATCCGAGGAGCTCTGCTTCCTCGTCGTCACCGAAGCCAGTCATCAATGAGGGCATCATCCCCTCGATCTCGGATCTGTTGTAGACGGTTAGCTCGATGCCCCTGTCCTTCATCTCGTCTATGGCGTCCTTGATCTTGGCGTATTGCTCGGCGCTGTAGAGCCACATGTAGCCTATGGGTTCCAGTTTGATGTCGTACCCCATGTCCTGTTCCATGTGGAAGAAGAAGTCGATGCTGGTGTCTGCGAGGAGGTAGTTGGTGTTGCTGGTGAACATGTTTCTGAAGCCTCCCTCGCTCTTGGCGCTGTTCCCCTGCCCGGGTCCAGCGTATTTATCGATTACAAGTATGTTCTTGCTGGGATCTTTTTTCTTCAAATAATAAGCCGTTGATATGCCCATGATCCCTGCTCCTACTACGAGGATATCACATTCCATACATGGCATGTTTGGCACCAGCCTTTTAATTTTAATTGTTCAGCCGTTTGAAAAAACCGTCTATTTCTTAGTAGCTTTTTATCTATGGATGTTCTACCTCATTTTTCGAAGTTTTTCTAGGTGTTGATATTGCCAGTCTCTTTCTTTGGCTACCATAAAATCAGCGTCAATGGCGTCAGAGGCTCTATGGATGGCTTGTAAAGCATAGATCGCTGCACCGATAGAGTGAGTAGAGACATGCGCGGTTGCCACTGCTTGACCTGCGGCGCGTGCAATTGAACGCGCAGCGTTATCTTCTCCCACCTCACGGGCTGCAGCGTGGGAGCCGAGTGAGGCTTTTCGGATAACCTTCATGCTGAATTCCCCTGTTTTGATCCAGTCTTGGAGTACTTGGATGGCTTCTCTGGGGCGGTGGTCATCTGGGTATTCGTCCTCAAAGTATGGCATGACTCGCATGACGCAGTCAATCGCCCAGACCGCTAATGTTTTTTTATCTGTTTTTTCCACAAGCCCTATGAACTCTTCTTTATAGTGGCTGAGTGAGAACTTTGATTTTCTCTCTTTCTTGGACCCCATGTTATTCATCAGACGCTTTGCTTATAGTTCCTTAGCTTGGATACGTTTTTTAAAGCATTTCTTCAAGTCTATTTGATGGTTATCTCTAACGAGTGGATAGTTGGGTTGGCGTTGCTCGGCTTGTTTTTGCTCCTAAATATCTATATAATCCTTGGTTTGAATATTAACTGCCTTGAAATCGTTGACCCCTGAGGAAAAGGTTCAGATAACAGCTGATATGTCCGATGCAGTTACGCGGATATGTTTAGAGGGCATTAAGGCGAATAATCTTGGTTTCTCGGACAGAGAGGCATATCAGTTACTGCGGATGAGAAGTAAACAGGGGCGGGAATAGCTGGATACATTTCAGGGCTTGGTAAAGCGTCTGATTAATGTCTTAAATCGTATAGGGCTTGAATATATGTTCACGGGCGCTATCGCTTCGAGTTATTATGGATTGCCTAGAACTACTATGGATGTAGATATCATCGTTACTGCTTCCAACAAGTATAGAAAGCATCTAGTTAAGGCTCTGAGAGAGATTGGTCTCGTTGTTTCAGAGGAGGATTTTGAGAGGGCGTTGAGCACAGGGTATAATATTGTTTCAATGGATGATTCTCTCAGCCCCTTCACTGTTGATTTAATACTATTGGAGGGGCCAATGGATAGGATTCCGTGCACTTTATTTGGTGAACCAACCTTTTTACAGACCTCAGAAAACTTGGTGAGGGCGAAGCTCCGCATGATTAAGGCTACAATAGATCCAGAGAAATCTGCCAAGGATAAGGAGGATGTTCGCGCTATTCTTCGGTATTCTTCATTAGATATGGGGCGAGTCCGTGATTACGCCTTGATGGATAATACCAGTGAAATTCTGGATTCCTTATTGATATAGGTTTTAGTTGAAAATTAGCTCATAAGAATATCATGTGAATGATGAAAGTTTCATGTAACAAGCATATT
>CAZVMT010000161.1:0-6827 GCA_964628765.1 uncultured Candidatus Bathyarchaeia archaeon
TACTCAGGAGCGTAATGGCGTTCAGGATGGGAGTAAGAACATTCCTCCCATTATATTTCATTGATGTTCTCGGGTTTACGCCTGAGCGGAGCAGTCTTCTCTACTCGATCCTGCTTTTTGGAGGCGTTTTTGGTCCATTTTTCTGGGGTTGGCTCAGTGATCGTGTGAACCGCAAACCCTTGATCATAGGCATCATGGTAGCGAGCAGCCTAGGATACTTGGCTTTAAACTGGGTTACCAGTTTCTGGGGTCTCGCGGTCCTGCTCTTTGTGATCGGCTTCCTAGTCCAGACGGTAATCGTGCAGAGCGTTCTCAGCGACAGCGTTCCCCGGGACCAGCTGGATCAGATATTTGGGCTATACTTCACCATCGGCTTCACTTTAGCCAGCTTCAGCAGCATAATCTTCGGCTACATCGTTGAGATATTCGGGTTCTACGTTGGTTTCACGTATATCGCTGCGGTTACAGGCATCAGCCTGATACCGGCTTTCTACATCAAAGAGCCGAGGACCAACGAGATAGCTATCCTGTAGCTTCTCAATAGTGTTATCCGATGTAGCACCCACTTACATGGTATGATGCATGTTGTTCACCTCCCATCACTGAAGCGGCTGCCTTTAGAGGAGCTGCATGGTTCCGATACCTTGTACCAGATATTCTTCGAGGACTACCCTGATTTTGGGGCCGAGAAACCACCCTCGATGAAGGCTTTCACAAGCTTTTCACGGGTATTGATCAAACCGGGCACAACGAACCAGATGCATGTGCACAAGGATCAAGAGCAAGTCTATTTCGTGCTCCAAGGCGGAGGAATAATACAGGTTGGGGAAGAAACTAGGCGGGTCCGGGCTGGTGATGCTATATTTCTCCCAGCTGGTATACCTCATGGCTATGTGAATGACACAGAGAAGCTGACTATCTTGTTGATGATCGGGGCAGGTATCTAGAAAACGGTGACCTTCTCGACGCCCTTTACCTTGTATAGCTCCTCTATATCGACATCAACCACTCTGCCCTCAACGAAGAACCTGATCAACTGATCCCCCTCAACCTGATTTACTCCAAAGAGCTCCATTATATCAAAGACAGCGTTCGATCTAGTATCCTCATCGCCCTTAAGCTCCACCCTAACATACCGTAACTGGTTGTCCAGTCTCAACACCATTAGTCTACGAGTCCTCTCACCAAGCTCCCGGCTAGTTACGGCGTCAATGATTTTCCTTGGAGGGCTATCTCCGCTCCAGCCACAGATGGGGCAAGAGAAATGACCCTTGGTCTCTATAAGAGCCAATGTGTTGCACTCTGGGCATATTGGGCCACTCATAATTCATCCACCGGCTCAGGGATTAGTTCCCCGATGGTTATGCTGTCGCTGTTTATCTTCCCAGTCAATGTGTTGATGGAGAACATGTAGTCATGGCCTTCTCCAGATTTAGGCGCTATGTCAACATGAACTGTAATATTTTTTCGATCTATCTTGATGTGGAACTCCTCAAGGAAGGCTTCCTCGGTGGTTGGCAGTCCCTCATTCAGCAGCAGGGGCTCTCTTTGAATGGCTTCCAAGACCATCCTGAGGTACTTCAAGTGTCTCACATCAAGCCCTGATCATTACCAGCATCATCTTGAAGGGCGTAACCGCCCTCAAAGCGTGAGGGTCATCTGCGGGCATGATGATTGTCTCGCCCTTGCTGACCTTGTGTTCCTTCCCTGAGATGGTGATTACTGCTTCTCCGTCATATACATATACGAAGGCATCATATGGTGCTGTGTGTTCGCTGAGTCCCTCTCCTTCATCAAACGAGAACAATGTCAGCGTTCCAATTTTCTTGTCGATGAGGGTCCTGCTAACCACAGAACCAGTCTGGTAGCCTACTAGATCATCTAGTTTCTCTACATTAACCATGGGATCACAGAGAAACCAGCACTTATAATGATTCACAGATCACAGGAGAGGGGGGGGGGTAGAAGATCCGAGGCAGAAACAGCCCCCTTTCAGCAAAACCAGCCCCAAAACAACCCAAATAGTCATCTGATATATGGCGAAAACCGGATCATTAACCGGGAAAATGTGACAATAAACGCCTTGGTAAACCAGCTTAACATAGAACTTATCACCCCATGAGCTTCTATGAAATCCATGTCAACTGGTATCAAGGGAAAATGGATCATAGCCCACGACGGAACACAACATAGACTCCTCAGAGACGGAGTAGTAATCATCGAGGGCAAAAAGATCACATACGTAGGAAAGAGCTACAACGGGAAAGTGGATAACTGGATAGACGCAGGCACCCACGTAGTCTCCCCCGGCTTCATAGCCACCCATGTCCACGTAGTCACCGCCCCCAAGGATAAGTCATTCATTGATGATGTCGGTGCTAGGCACTTCTACATGAGTTCACTGGGTGAGAACCTTACCGCCTTAGGCAAGAGCATCAAACCCATGGACTATCATGTATTCGCCAAGTACAGCATGGCTGAGCTCCTCAAGAGCGGCTGCACCACCATGGTCGAGATAGGCATGATAGGCACCCTGGGAGCCGAGACCGCGGTCAAGTACATCGACGAGATGGGCATGAGAGCCGTCGAGGGCTGCAACATCGAGGACGGGTCATGGAAAAGAGACCAAAAAGCCAACCTATACACCGAGTGGCACGGCCTAGAACGCGGATTAAAACTGCTGGACGAGGCAGAGCGCTTCGTAAAGAAATACAATGGAGCAGCAGATGGACGACTGATAGCAGCCATGTACCCCAGCACCGTAGACAAAGTAAGCGCAGAGCTCCAGAAAGCAGTACGAGCCAAAGCAGACGAACTAAAATGCCCTGTGAGCATACACGCCGCTCAATGGGTCGTAGAGTTCCAGAACATGATCCGCATGTACGCCAAGACCCCCATCGAGTTCCTAGCAGAGACAGGGCTCCTCGGGCCAGACTTAATCATTGGCCACGGCTGGGCTATAGCTGGACACCCGTTACTGGGTTATCCCCCTGCCGGTGAGGGTGACTTGAGGATACTGGCTGAATCGGGGGCTACGGTGAGCCACGACCCATTGGTGTTTGTGAAGCGAGGGAACAAGATGCACAGCCATACAAGGTATCTTGACGCTGGGGTCAACTTGGGGATAGGCTGCGACACCAGCCCCCAGGACATGCTAAACGAGATGAGGATGGCCAGCTACACCAGCAAGTTGGCTGACTGGAGCTGCTTCAGCGGAACAGCGGCCGAGATACACACCTCAGCTACCCTGGGGGGAGCAAAGGGAATCGGTAGAAACGATCTAGGCAGGATAGCCCCCGGCGCCACAGCGGATATAGCCATCATAAACATGCAGACCCTGAACAATGTCCCCTGCAGAGACCCTGTGAAGGCTTTGGTAAACTCTGCTACACGTGAGGACGTGACCCACGTCTTGGTTGATGGTAGACTGGTTATCGAGGATGGCAAGCTGCTGGTGGTTGATGAGGAGAAGCTGGTCGAACAGGTCCAGAAAACCACGCAGGCCATCTGGGACAGGATACCCGAGAACCATTACCTTGGTCAGCACAGCGATGTGGTGAGCCCCCAGAGCTATGCTCCTTGGGAGCCCGACCAATAACCCCTTATTTTCTATAATCTAAATTATCTTCATGTATACTGATTACCGCATAGACCATTACAGACAGAAACTTGAGGAAGCCATACGGAAAAACGAGAAAGTTGTCATCTTTGAGGACCCAGAATCAGGTCGGTTCGTCCAGTTCGCCATCGAGGCTGAGGCTGGAGAGGTAATAGTTGATATCCCGGTGGAGCAGATGACCGAGACCATCTACCAGTGGCTGAGCCCACACATGGAGCCCGCCATGGACTCAAGGGGTAACCTGATTTCTCTACAGAAGAACATCAAAGCCGAGCATCTTCAGTATGCCGCAGAGTTCACTGACTGGATATTCACCAAGATCTATCAACTACCAGAGAACCATAAGGTAACAGACCAGATGTTCACCTAGTTCTCAGCGATATCCACCCATGCACTGTATCCCTGTTTCTGTGTGCTGTCACGCTGGATCAGTCCAGTAGTATCTGCCTCGGATAGGTCGCTGAGCCACGGCCACATTATAAACTCAACATCCAGTCCCTCCGTGAGTTCTCCGTCAAGCAGGTAGATGAAGTCTGATTGGGCTTGTTCTCCACCGAACTGAGTCATAGATGGCCAAGATATCTCGCTGAACCCAACAGGTTTACCGGGCATCCTCTCCGCAGCCTCAGAGTAATAATCCAATAGAATATCAGATGGCCTGTTTACCCCTGCTAGGCTATGCGGATAGCTCGTGAAAACCAGTACATCCAGCTTATCCGGGTCAAAGTAGTCCAGCACGCTCATGTCTGCTTCCCTGTTCTCGGAGACGATCTCCCTGCTGAAGGTGCAGAATACCTTGGTCTCAGGTGATAGCTCCTTCACCTCGTCGTAGATCTCCTCGTAGAGGCTTACCCAGTGCCTGAAACCGTTGTCTCCATCGTATCCGTATTTCTCGTACCACCGGTTCACCTCGTTACCCACCGAGAGATACGCTGGTTTGACTGCCTCAACTGACTCTATTACCGCTCGCTTGTACCCTAGCCTCCATTCTTGGTCGTTCAATGAGTACCCTGTTCCCGGTGGGGAGGCGAGAGTCAATCCCTCACCCATGAAGCTGAAGTGAAGAAGTGGAGCCATACCGTTACCACGAGTAAACTCATCCAAGAAGACATCACCCCACGAGCCCTCAAGGTCATCAGCCTTCTCCCAGTAAGGTGATGGTCTGCCCCAGATTGGTATCAATTCACATGTTTCTGAGGTCAAAGCATAAGCATCGGCGAGTTCCTGTCCCTCGTATGGCATGGGTAAGACTCCCATGAGGAAGCCTCTGCTTGGTTCTTGAATTTCATCAATGGGTGTCACCTCTGGTTTTCTATAGGCGACATAAATGTCTGCCTCGATCATCTTCCCATCCTCATAATAGTGGTGGACGAAGTAGATGTTACCCTGAGCGTCAAGATTGGGTTCCCCAGCGAACCATGAGACAATGAGCTCAGGTGTCGTCCACTCACCATCAACCAGCCGAGACCTATAGGTTGCAGGAGCCCCCATATACTGCTTGTTAATCCACAATTCGTCTCCGTCGGGTGAGATGTATGGGTAGCCCTCGTTGTCTGGGCTATTCACTGCATCGATGTTATATGGTTCTCCCCAGCCATCGCCCTCACGGTCCACTGCCCAGACATCCAATCCTCCATGCCCGCCAGCTGCATCACTGTGATAGTAGATGGTGTTCCCATCTGGGGTGAAATGCAATTCACCGACCGCGATCTCAGAGTTCAGTTCCTCTCCAGCGTTCCTGATATCCACCACGCTGTCATCTGCCAGAGTCCCTATCCAGTAATCAACGCCCCGATAGTTTCCAAGTCTCGCGCTGCAGAACCATATCTCCTCTTGGCTCACATAAGCACCACCATCGAGGCTTAACCCATTATCAATGAGTTTCACCCGGGTTGCCTCCGCCCATTCACCGTTAACCCACTCCGAGACCCATAGACCAGTCACTCCGTCCAGTATCTGTTCCTGCACAGGTATCGATGCATTTGGTGTGAAGCAGAAGTAGAACTTTGAACCATCTGGACTTATGAAAGGTGAGTCCTCGGCACCAGCAGTATTAATGCCCCCGGGCAGGATAACCGGGTCCTCCCAGAGAAAGCTGTGAAGCCTTGGAGGATAATTATCAATCTCCGGTGTCATCTTGACTGCGTCTGCTGAAATCTTATCGTATCTTGATATCGCTGGCTCTGGCTCAGGTTCATCTGGCTCTGGTTCGTCAGGAATCTGAGGTTCCTGATCCCCTGTTGTATCTGGTATCTCCTCATCTGGGTTTGATATTATTCCAATAGCGACGACGACTGCTATTACCAGTACCAGTACTGCGCCTAGAATCATCTTTAATTTGGGCACCTGAATCACTAAGCATCGTTATCCAGTTGAACCTAAAAGAATTATTGAACAAAAAATAAGGAAAAACGATACCTAAGATAGGTTACTATAAGCCTTCTTACCCAGCTCGAATGCCCTCATGTTTAACTCAAGGAACTGGGGTCGAAGGCTCTCCTTCAACGACTCCAAGACTATCTCCTCACTATAAGGTAGTAAACCACTCTCCACGATAGAACCTAGCATCACAACATTTGTCGCGATAGGGTCCCCTGCTTCCTCGGCGATACCCGTAGCGTCAAAAAGGTGGATATCCTCAGTTACCTGTCTCAGTAACCCGAATAGCTTATCCAAGTCAGGATAAGGCATCATACCACTCACAACCTCAACTGGAGCCGTCTTACGGGTATTAATCAATGCCAATCCACCGTCTTTCAGGTAGGTTACTCCCCTACGTACTGCCTCGGCTGGCTCGAATCCTATTATTACGTCGGCTTCTCCTTTCCTGATCTGGGGGTTATTGGTCTCTCCACCGATCTGGATATGCCCCATGACGGGTCCACCCCGCTGAGCCATCCCATAGGTCTCACCGATCTTCACATGCAACCCAGCCTTGATGGCAGCCTCAGCCAAGAGCCTCGAAGCGAGCAGCGTTCCCTGACCACCCACACCAGCTACCACTATCTTGAAGGTATCCACTAGAGTTCCCTCCTGCTTATAGCGTCAACTGGGCATACCTGTGCACAGCAATCGCAGCCCATGCAGAGCGTGGTGTCTATGCTGGCTTTGCGTTCATCCTCGTTCCACATCAACGCAGGGCAACCATACTCGTTGAGGCACAGCTTACATCCAATACAGGCGTCTTGGTCCACCACATAGACTGATG
>CAZVMT010000162.1:0-3621 GCA_964628765.1 uncultured Candidatus Bathyarchaeia archaeon
AGTCTATTATGTCGTCTATTATTTCGTAGCCGATCTTCCTTACTGGGGTCCAGTTAATAGGGTCCAGTGTAATCTCTACTTTAGAAACCATGAATATGATTACCGTTTAGTGATGATAAAATCATCGATAAATAGGACAGTCACCGCTTAATCATTGTTCTAATAATAAGCAAGTGAAAATCTGGGTATTTGTTTTTATCCACCCGTTCTCATCTCTCTGTGAAATGAGTAACAAACTACTAGTGGTAATCGCAACAGGAGACAAAGCCAAGGCCCTCACCGGCTTGATGTACGCCAAGAACGCCATCAAAAGAGAATGGCTCGACGATGTGAAGGTAGTCTACTTCGGCCCCAGCGAGCAACTCATGTACAACGACCCCGATGTAGCCAACGCCGCCATCGAGATAGCGGGCATGGGCGAGAGCTACGCATGTAAAGCCATCAGCGACCGAGACGGCATCAGTCAACGGATCGATGAGATGGGCGTCAAAGTGGAGTACGTGGGCAGCATCATCAGCGATTACATCAAACAAGGCTACACCCCAATGGTGTGGTAAGATGATCCTCGGAATAAGCGCGAGCGGCAGAAGACCCAGACGAAACAAATCAGGCACCCTCCTCTGCGGCTCAACCGAGGAAACACTCAACCACCTATTAGATAAGACAGGTGAACCCTACGAGCTTGTGAGCCTCAGCGACAAGACCATCATGGGCTGCAGGGGCTGCGTAAGGTGCGCGGGAGACAACGTCTGTGTATTGGAGGATGACTGGGCCGAGATACGGGACAAGATGTTCAACTCCGAAGCCATAGTATTCGGCGCCCCCAACTACTACGGGGTCATCAACAGCCTAGGACACGCATTCCTCGAACGAACCTTCAGCCTCAGGCACAGGGAGACCTTCCCCCTGAGCGGCAAACTCAACGCCATCGTAACCAGCGGCTCACCGGAAACTAACCCCGTAGAAGAATACATCAGGAAGATGTTCAGGAGCAACCACATGGCCGAACCAGCTGGCGTGGTAAATGTTCCCGGGATCAGCCAATGCTACCAGTGCGGCTACGGGCATCAATGCGCAGCGGGCTCAGTAGTATCGAAACACGGGTTCCTCGACGAGATAAAAGAATACCATCTACCAGACCTTCCACCTGAGTCCTATCGGAGAGCCGAGATAGTGGCTCACAAGCTTGGCAACATGGTAAGAGCTAAGAGAGGTTAACCTCTCCTGCGCTTCGCGTCCAGTTTTCGCAGTGCTACATCAGTCGCCATCAACAAAGGATCATATAGTTCACTCACAGGTGGACAATAGGCTAATTCTACTGTAGCGAACTCGTCCAATGTCATGCCCTTCTTGATGCCGAGGGCTATCATGTTTATCCTCCAATCGGTTCCCTCATGCCCTATGGCGTGACCACCCAACAGTTTGCCTGTTTTTGCGTCTGCGAGTACCTTGATGCTGATCTCCTTGGCATCAGGCATCCATGTGGGCTTGTTAACCGTGTTGGCTCTTCCACTCACAACCTCGTAACCAGCTGCCTCAGCCCCCGGCGTATTGTATCCTGTAGCTGATACCTCAAGGTCACCGACATAGCTGACGAAGGTGCCCAGGGTGCCATCATAGACGGCTTCCCCACCCGCGGCGTTCACCCCAGCAACCATAGCCTGCCTGTAAGCAGTGGTGGCCAACGCGATTCTAGCCGGTGAGCCACTGATCATGTGGTGGCTCCAGCAGTTATCCCCCACGGCGTAGACATCCGGTATGCTGGTCCTCATCATGTTATCTGTCTTGATACCGCCCCGGATACACTCTACGCCCATCTTCTCAGCGAGGATAGTATTGCTATCTACCCCAGCAGCCATGACCACGAAGTCCACTGGTATCACCTCACCCGCTATGGTGACGGACTCAACCTTGTCGCCGCCGTTGATGCTGTCAATCCCTTTACCAAAGTGGACATGCAGCCCCTTCTCATTTAGGTGATCCACCAGAATAGTGCCCATATCTGGGTCAATGTTCCGTGGGAGAGCTGGCTCACTCCGCTTGGTGATATGCACATCCACGCCGAGGTGCTTCAGAGCCACGGCGATCTCCATACCAATAGCCCCAGCGCCGATGACGGCGCATCTCTTGGAGTTCAAAGCAACATCCCTTAGTAGCTCCCCATCCTCAGGGGTACTAACGGTATAGACGCCCTTACCGAGGAACTCCTTTGCACCGGGCACAGGCAATATCATCGGCTTGCTACCAGTGGCCAGTATCAGTGAATCATATCCAATCCATTCTTCCTCCCCGGTTTCAAGTTTCTTCACCAGGACTCGTTTGGTCTCTGGGTCCACCTCCAATGCCTCATGCATGAGGTGAATCTGGAGGCTCCTGGTGGTGGGAACACTGTGCTTCAGGTCATCAAAGTCCTTGACCTTTCCCTCTATCGCGTATGGTATACCGCATGGACTGAACATGTGGTAGTCTCTTTTTTCGATGATGGTTATATTGGTTCTACGGTTGTACCTCTGGGCAGCCCTGCTGCTGTAGAGCCCACCCGTCCCTAAGCCAATTATTACAATATGTGGCGCTTTCTCACTCAAATCAGTTCAAAAGATAGGTTAGGGTTTCGTTGATATTTGTTTCGTTAAAAACCTAATCTTCTCGCTTCTTGAGGTACCATGTCTCGCCTTTTGGGCTCGTCTCTATGTGGAAGTTTGGGTTGTAGACAAGCATCTCTTTCACGAACTCCCTCATGGTGGCGTGGGTTCCATCGCTCCGCGTAATAACTTCATCGAGGTCTATTGTCACTCTTTTTCCCTTATCGAGATCAACGTCCATCTTAAATCAAATATAATTTAAATAACTCTAATATAAAAACCCGGCACTGAAAAACCGGCACATTAGTGACTACACGTTGCTGGTGACCATGTTCTGTATGATCTGCTTGGTCCTGTTCGTGAGCAGGAGCCTGCAGCCCCCCTGACCATAAGAACGCGAGAGCACACCCTGCTTCACCAATGATTTCCGCTGGCGCTCATTGAAGTACTCGGTGGCTTTCTCACCCCTGTCGATCCTCAGCAACTCCTCTAGGTAGAAGTAGATGACGTTAACCATGCTCTGCTGTTCCAGCGATCCGCCTGATTTATCGGATATCAATATCCGTCAAATAATATTTCATGAGGGTAACATAAAAAGGTAAACCTCACATGGTTTACAGAGGGTTACTTGATCTTCAATTTTCCCGTGACAATATTCACGGCGGTGCTGTGGCTGCAGCTACCCTTGTCCCTGTACCCGGGGCAGTTACACGCCATATTTCCATCAGGGGTCTCCACCACGTTGTATGTGCCATGGTCACCTATCACGTTATACCTGCCGTTATCAAGACGCTCTATCTGTCCATTCTTGATCAATCTTCTGGCCTTCTCAATGACCTTGTAATGTACTCTCGGTTGGCGCATCCAGAATATCACCCTGTTTGCGAATATTATCTCCATCAATTGGACCTATGTTCCAAGGATAGGAAATATTCTCACTGGTTTCTTCTCTATCGCTCCTATTCCGTATCCTAGCCTATAAACTGTACTAAATAAGTCACGAAATTGGTTTACATCAACATATTCTTAGTAAATCATA
>CAZVMT010000162.1:3721-6775 GCA_964628765.1 uncultured Candidatus Bathyarchaeia archaeon
AGAATGAGTCACCGTCTATCACATCTGTAACATATATGGTCTCATCGATCTCATACAAAGCGCTGGAACTCAAATAATGTGAAAACGAAGAAAAAAATAATGCTAGGAGTAATATTTTTGTGCTAGACTCCTTTGTTAAAAACATGGTTTTCTGTAGTTTTCTCTTAATAAAGCATTTTCAGTTAAAACGCCTCTAGAATAGACTTGTTGCGCCTATGATCATGATTAGCTGCATTATGAAGAAGAAGGTCCACACGTTCTTTCGCGTGATTCTTGCCTGGGTCTCCTCGTAGCCATGTCTGAGCTTGAAGATGGACCATAGAGCCCAGACGCTTGAGATAGTTGAGGCCACTGGGAGGAATACGCTAAACCCAAGCATATTAAAAGTCAAGAGATTCACCAGCACTGGGACAACGATCGCGGTTACAAGCATCCAGAACTTGGTGTTCCAGGGAAATACGCTAGCCATGGTTCTCACCCCATATAACACGTCTTCCTTTAGATCAAATTGATCATTGAGTCCCGGTTGGCCGAGGAAACTAAAGAAAGCAAGGATTAACCCCAAGTATAATCCTTGGAGCGAGAATGCGCCAGAGACCGCCGCTGCGCCAATCATGCTGTACATGAATAAGCTAATGCTTATCGTCAACTCCTTTAGCATGAACCTTTTCTTGATCCTGATGGGTGGATAAGAGTAAGCGAATATCAACACGAAGTATAATAGGTTCCAGAGGAAAGCCACCTGATTTATCAAATATGACAAGCCGAGCCCAAGCACAGCGGTTACAGCTATGAAAGCCCTAGCGAAGCCCATCGAGACATCTCCTTTGACTAGCGGCCTCTGGCTCTTAACCTCATTCAGCCTATCCATCTCGACATCGATGTAATCATTATAGATGTAAACGGATGTTACGGTGAAGAAAACCGACACAACGGCCATGAGTGTCTGAGATAATGGCGGGAAACCTCTCCCAATGATTAGACAAGCCACTAGAGTGATCCATGTAGTGCTGAACAGGATTATCCTCCTTGACTTCAACAATTTTATTATGCTAGTGAAGGCACTCAAAGCGCATCAACAACATATATTTATGAACATCAATAAAAATTATCATTTAAAATCAGGGAAAAACCCATAAGAAAAATTAAAAATCATTCCCTGAAACCAATTAAAGCCTATTAATGTGCAGAAATTATGCCCGTTTATCTTGCTTTTTCAAGGTTTTCTGCTTCCCTGATCCGGCTCGCGATTATCTCCTGGAGATAGTGGCTTATCTCCATGAGCTGCGTGTCTGTGTCGTGTTGTAGCTGTTTCTGCTCGGC
The DNA here is from genome assembly GCA_964628765.1 of uncultured Candidatus Bathyarchaeia archaeon. Classification (GTDB taxonomy): domain Archaea; phylum Thermoproteota; class Bathyarchaeia; order TCS64; family TCS64; genus RBG-16-57-9. Next base: position 5,045 of record CAZVMT010000162.1, read on the forward strand.
GAGAAGGGTTAGCAGTATCTGTGCCTGTATTTGCTGGTTGATCTTTAGCAGCTCCAATAGTTTCTCGTTTGTCTCGCCTGTTGTTGTGCCTCGTAGTTCCTCGACTATTGTTGTGTATCTTGTGTTTAGCCACTGTAGCTGATTTATCTGATTGGGCATCCAGCAATGACCTGTATCCTCTTTTTTAAACCTTACTTTTCAACTTAACATACTAATTTGAAATATTTATTACAAATTATTTCGTTTTATTCCTGTTAAAAATAAAGCATTGCTGGAAAAGCAATGGATCCATTTCATAAACGATAAATAATGCTATAGTATAGCAATAACCGTAGACTCTAAGCCCAAAGGGTTTACAGTTCGCGCAATTGCGCACTACGTTAACACCCCGGGACGATAATCCATCGTCTTTATTCCGGGGCAAGTATCTTTGATTGAGCGTAATATTGGAACGGCATTATCATTTAATAAAAAAACTAGGTCATCTTGAACGTCTACCTCTAATGGAAATTGTCGTGGTTCCCAAAATCTGACCGATGCTGAGTATTTCTCTGCTCTAGTCATAATTTGAATATAATTGTCCATCCATTCTAGAGTAATTTTTTCTTCATTTCTAGATGTATACTTATTCCACGCAATCCAAAAAATGGGGTGTTGAATATTATTTTTTAAATTTATATCAAAATCATCTCTCCACGCCATGTTGTTCAGATAGTCTCTTCTATAACTCATCCACCAGCTTCTTACTGTAACATCATTAAGATAAGGAGCCATACAATCAAGGATATTGGGGTGGGTTAATCTCCCCGAACAGCTATTTTGTATGTGTCGAAGAATGATATCTGCCATAGAAATGGATTTGTTACATTCTCCTCCACTATAAAATATTGATAAACTCTCTAGATCTTGAATTTGGTCCCATGCAGGTGTTATTTTTGCTGAAAAATGATCGACTTCAAAAAGATTGTTAGAAGATACTGGATATTCTTTGCAATATTTCCACACACAATAGTGTTCATACCCTTTTCCAATTATCTTTAGATACGTGTCTAGGTCCACTGTTCTCTGATAAGAATCTCTGCATACGTTTATTCTTTCAACAACTCCTGGTGGAAAAAAGGTGTAAAAGAAATCTAATCGTTGAAATTCTGGTGACATCTCTTTAATGAATTCTCTGATAAATTCATTTGTTTTATGCTTAAGTTGATGGGTTAAATGTGACGCTTTATAGACTGTTTTTAGTCGAGGTTCCTTATATTTAGTAAATAAGTCTTCAATGCAATCATCATATTTTTCCCTGAATCTATCACGGCTTCGTATTGATAAAGCCAAGCCAAGTGGTGCTGTAAATTTAGAGCCATCAATACTTTGTCTGGCATAAAGGATAGAATCAACACCCACCGTTTCCATACATTCCATTATTTTAATTTGGATATAAACATTAATGGTGTTGATGTGTTGACAGTGTTTTTTTATTAGGTATTTGATCTCATTTTAAACCATGGTTCCTTGGATTGTATTATGAGAAAGCTTGCGTTGATCCTATTGGTAGTAGCTTTGCTATCATTAGGGGTAGACTCTGCATTAGCCGATGTCCCAACAGTAACTGACCTACAGGTAGAGACCTCAACTGAAGAGAACATCCTGACAGTCACCATAAGGCACAGCGGACCTACTAGCATCCACTATGTCAGCCAGATGGAAGTGAAGATCGGTGAAGATGTCGAAGTG
>CAZVMT010000163.1:0-6687 GCA_964628765.1 uncultured Candidatus Bathyarchaeia archaeon
GTACCCTGATTGGAGATCAAGGTAACGCTTCCCATCAGCGTCAAACACATAGTTTCCTTCACCTCTCACCAAGACTGTGGCTCGTTGTGGTCCGGTCTTCCATAGTTTCAACGTAAATCCCATGGAGTACGCGTTACATATTTTAAATCCTAACGGTTTTGATGCTTGTTTTGTTCGTTGATTGTCTCGTGGTTAATGTTTTAGGCTCAACATGTCTCATCTTATTGGGATTGCTTTGAAGATAGATGATTTTCTAGTGGAGCGATGGATGAACACATACGAGTATAACGTCGAGGTTAATCTAGCCGAGACCTGCGTAGAACCATTCACACTCAAAGAGTATCTTGAGTTTGTGGATGCCCCTGATTTCTTCGAGAGTTTCCAGGATAAAGTGTTGACCTACGGTTACATCGAGGGATACTCCAAGCTTAGGGAAGGCTTGGCTAACCTGTATGAAAACGTGGACCCAGATGATATCTTGGTGACAGGCGGGGCGATAGAAGCAAACTTCAACAGCTTCTACAGTCTCGTCGAGCCCGGGGATACTGTGGTGAGTGTCTTCCCTACTTATCAGCAGCTTTTCAGTGTACCCAAGGGATTCATGGCTGATGTCAAGCTATTACGGCTTAGACCCGAGAATAATTGGTTGCCTGATCTGGATGAGTTGAATGAACTTGTTGATGATAAGACCAAGATGATCGTTTTAAACAACCCGAATAACCCATGTGGAAGCCACATCGATACATCAACCCTCAAAGCCATATGCGAGATAGCCGAGGACACAGATGCCTATGTTCACTGTGATGAAGCCTATCGTGGGCTCTACATAGACCCCAAGGATAAGACACAGTCAGTGGTAGACCTGTACGAGAAGGGAATAGCCGTGGGCAGCTTCAGTAAGCCCTTGAGTCTGACTGGTTTGAGGCTGGGCTGGATAACAGGCAACAGCGAAGTTATCTATCAATGCAAGCTGCACAGGGATTACACGACCATTAGCAAGAGCATGCTGGACGAGGAGCTTGCGGCGCTAGCCATGCCCCACTTGGACCGGATATATAAGAGGAACAACGCGATAATCAGGGAAAACCACAAGATACTGGACGACTGGATCAGAAAAGAACCAGACATCAGCTGGGTTCCACCAACAGCGGGCAGCGTCGGGTTCATGAAGCATCACTTGGATCAAAGAGCGGAGGAAATCTGTCTCGGTTTGATCAATGAGAAGAGTACATTCCTTGTACCGGGTGACTGTTTTGAGCACCCGGATCACATCAGGATAGGGTACGGTAACAAAAAGGAGACCATCAGGGAAGGATTGAGCAGATTCTCAGACTACCTGCAAGAAAAATAGATACTGAACCTCCAACCCTGATTTTCAGTTATATTTAAATAATTCATGACGGTCTTTACCGTGGTCGTGGAACGTATGTTTGCACTAGTCTACTAACTTCTCTAGAAACCCCTAGACGTTCCCCTGTTTAAACACACATCAACAAGAAAGTGGCTGATATGTCGCATCTAATCCAGAAAATCAGATCCGCGTTGCACGGAAACCTCGGAGTAATGGTAGTCAGCTCTGCGCTCTGGTCAATCTCTGGGAACCTCACAGCACCATTCTACGCACTCTACGTCCTTGAACTCGGGGGCGACTACGCCATGATCGGTAAAATCCTTGGAGTAGCCGCGTTGGTGAAGATAATACCCATTCTCCTAGGCGGATACCTCACCGACATGATCGGACGAAAACAGATCCTCTACACCATGACCTACTCGCTAGCATGTGTCGCCCTCATCAGGGCATTCGCACCAGATTACAGGTTTTTAATAATTGCCGCTGTACTCGAAGCCCTATTCATGGGGGTTCGTGGGCCAGCGTTAGCCTCAATCATAAGCGACTCGACGAAACCGGAAAACCGTAGCTTAAGCTATGCTCTATGGTTGACTGGCCCCAATCTATTGGGTGTTCTTTCTCCGAGTATCTTCGGCTTGGTGATGGACCAGTATGGGTTGCGAACTGCTATGAGGTGGGGGTATATCACCGTCTTTGCACTGGGATCACTCTCAGCCTTGCTGAGGCAGAGATACATCAAGGAAACCCTGGTCAATACACAGGACCTATCGATCGAGAAAGACAGGGTTTCTGAGATTTTCGGTAACTTCAAGGCGACTATAATGAGCCTCAACCGACAAGCCACAACTTTCATCGCATTGGATCTAGTATTCACGATATCACTTGGGGTGGCTGAGCCATACTTCGTAACCTACGCTACAGATAGCCTGAGGATCACGGGTACCCAGTGGGGTTTCATCATGAGCCTAGTGACTCTGGTGCACTGTGTTGCATTGTTGCTGGTTGCATCGCCATCAGATAAAAACGGAAGAGTGCGGTTTGTGCAAGCCTCGATGGTATCTTGGCCGATATCCTATCTATTATTCATCAGCAGTGGAAACTATATTCAGCTACTCTTAACGAGGATAGGCGTAACCCTAGCGGCGGCAGTTGGTCAGCCTGCTTGGCACGCGTTGTTCACCGATTACTGCCCCAGGGAGCACAGGGGCAGGTACCACGCCATGCTGGAGATAGTGTGGTCTCTGCTTTTTGGTGGCGGTAACTATCTTGGTGGGTTGATCTATCAAAACATCGGCATCAAAGCCCCGTTCCAGGCAGCATTGGCTATGATGAGTGTAGCTGGATTAGCCTCCATTTTCCTGCTGAAGGAGCCTCAACACAAAGAAGGGTAACCTGTCTCCGTGTATCTTATCAACCCGAATCCACACCATAGTCATATGCTTACCGAAAAACAGTTCACAAAAAATGGTGTCACGTTAAACTACGCTGAGGGACCCGACGCTGGCCCACCATTACTATTGTTGCACGGTTTATCTGATCGCTGGCAGTTTTTCCAGCCAATCATGCCATCACTGACCCAGAGATACCATGTTTATGCACTGGATTTCCGTGGACATGGAGCCAGCAGCCACACTCCACCATACAGGTACATCGATCACATCAACGATACAATAGCATTCATAGAGGAAATCATTGGACAGCAGACGAGTATATTCGCGTCTTCTCTGGGTGGAATGATATCTTTGATGGTCGCCTCCCGCAGGCCTAACGTTGTTAAGTGTCTGGTTTTCGGGGATGCTAACATCAAGTTAGAGAAGGTTCGAGGCGTTATGCGAGACTATCATACTTTCTGGTCTGGGTGGGAGAAACTCGCTAGTTATCCAGCTGAACTCGATGAGTATGTTAAGATGGTCTCCGATATGCCCATCGATATCCCATGGAGGGAGCCGGGAAAATACGGTGATGGGCAGGACTATCTCACCATCCTGAACAAGGCGTTGAACCTACGGAACCTTGACCAAGCTGTGTTGACTCCATGGGCGAACGGGGGTACCGATGATAAGGTATTTGAGGAAGTAACCACTGGATACGACTCCGAGGAGATACGAAAAATCAAGTGCCCGATACTATTCATTCAAGCCAACATGGATAAGGGTGGGATATTTGCTGATGACGAGGTTGAATATGTTCTCGAACGGATTCCTCATGCTAAACACATTTACATGCCTATGTATGGACACAACCTCGGCTGCTACTCATGGGAAACAGGGCCAATACTGAGAGTGCTGATTACGTTTCTTGATGCCCACAATTAGCGTCCTATATATAGCGTGATTCCCTCAAGATTATTGATGTTTATTGGCAATTGATAGAGATACTGAAGAGAAAGAGGAAGTCGTAGAGGCTCTCAAGAAGCAGCTCAAGATAGAGGGGGAACTCGTTGGATTATATGAGAAGCATGAGCGGGAAACCGAGAACAAAGCCATGAAGCGACTCATGCAGATGTACCGATTGGACAGCCAACGACACATCAACATACTCCAAGCAGCCATCGAGGTAATCCAGGGAGAAGAAGTTTACATTGAGGACAGGGCGCCACTGGCTGAGACATTGAAGCAGCATTTAGAGCTAGAAAAAGAGGCTCTAGACAATGCGAACAAGATTTTGAACAGAACCTGGGTCAATGAAAACAAGGGACTGAAGGGATTACTGGAACTATGGAGAAACGATGAGAGACGTCACCATAAAGGACTCAAGACCCTAACAGACAAACCATACTTCCAGATAGGCAGCAACGACATGGTGGCTTTATTCAGGGGAGAGGATTTCCTCGAAGAACGCTACAGAAGATCTAAAGAGTTCAAGGCTAAACAAAAACAGTGAATCTTCCATCTATTACTTTTTCCCGTTTTTTTGTCCCATTTGGGGTTAATCGATAATATTAAACCCTCAACATGCACCTATATCACGGAATCAATTATGAGTATGAAAGATCGTTTCCAGGGAAAGGACTATCTTACCCTCATGGACTGGAAACCAGAAGAGATCAAATACATTCTCGATGTCTCCGCTGACTTCAAACGCCAACGATTGATGAAACAGCGCCACGAGCACCTCGCTGGCAGGACCATCGCCATGGTCTTTGAGAAGCATAGCACGAGAACCCGCTTCAGCTTCCAGGCAGCCATCGCCCACCTGGGTATGCAGAGCTTCTACAGCACACCCCAGACCATGCAGCTAGCCAGAGGAGAACCCATCAAAGACACGGCTAGGATTCTTGACCGATACTGTGACGGCTTGGTAATCAGGACCTATGGGCAGGAGGTAGTCGAGGAATACGCCGAGTACATGGACAGCCCAGTAATCAACGCGTTAACCGATCTAACCCACCCATGCCAAGGCTTGGCGGACATGCTGACCATGCGTGAGCACAAGGGCAAACTCAAAGGATTGAAGGTAGCCTACGTGGGTGATCCGTGGAATGTTTGCCAGAGCCTCATGGTTGGTAGCAGCCTCATGGGGATGGATATGTACGTTGCGGTCCCCAAGGGATGGGCGCCAAACGAGAAGATCACCAAGTTCGCTACTGAGAACGCAGCCGACAGGGGCAGCCAGATGGTAGTCACTGATGACATCGAGGAAGCTTTCACTGGAGCAGATGTTGTCTACGCCAACACCTTCCACAGCATGGGTCACAAGGATATCGAGGAGCGCAAGGTGGCGTTCGCTAAATATCAGGTAAACGATGAGACATTGGCGCTTGCTGACAAGCACGCGATATTCATGCATTGTCTGCCGGGTTATCGTGGTGAGGAGATGACTGACAGCGTCATCGAGGGACCACAAAGCGCGGTCTTTGATCAGGGCGAGAACAGGATGCATACAGAGAAAGCCGTCTTGGCTCTCTTCATCCAATAACCTCTTTTTATTACATACAACTCTTAATATCGAATAGTTATCTATTGTCTGTTTAAGCGGCTGAACCCCATTTTGTTGATTGGCGTCCTTGTCTATGGATGCTTAGTCACATATTGTCCCGTGGAAATCGAGTCTATGCCAATATCACAGAATACCTGACCCGCTAAATATACCAGTTAACTTATGTAGCGTGGATACCTAATGGTTCCGTTTTGAATCTATTACAGGAGCTAAGTAGACGCCTCGCATTCATGAAAGGCAACCTCACAATATTGACCATACGTCAAGTAGTGGGGATGTTCTTCCGTCGCATGGTGCTTAGCTACGCGAGCCTATTCATACTAGCCGTAGGCGGTGACAGCAGCCAGATAGGCATCATAAACAGCCTCAGGCCCCTAGCTGGGCTCCTGATGTTTCCGATATCCGGCTACCTAGCTGATAGGACCAGCCGTGTCAAACTCATAGCATTGGCTGATCTGCTCTCAGCCTTAACCATGCTCTGCTATGTTTTTGCACGGAGCTGGGAGTGGATCGCATTAGGTTCACTTATACAAGGCTTCATGGTATTCTCTTTCCCCCCTACATCAGCCATCTTGGCTGACAGCCTTGACCCAAGCAACAGGGGCGTCGGAATCGCTGTGATGAATACCTTGGCTAACGCCATAGCCATGTTCAGCCCATACATCGCAGCCATCGTCCTACAGATATACAGTACAAATCTGGGTATGCGGATACTCTACGGGTTACTGGGTCTCCAGTTTGTATTCAGCGCAATTATTGTCTATAAAAAACTGGAGGAAACAACAACGCCTGACCCAAAGACCCCTATGCCCAAAATAACATCGATACTAAGAGAATCATACAGCGGGATACCAGAACTGTGGAGGAACATGAGCACCAGCGTAAAGGCTCTGGGGCTCGTGGTCTTGATGGGCTTCATCGCAAACGCGGTGGCCAGTCCCTTCTGGGTAGTGTATGCTGTTGAAGTAATCCAACTATCCGAGATAGATTGGGGAATAATCCTACTATACGAAACCATACTGAAGGTATTGCTGACTATCCCAAGCGGAATCCTAGCAGATAGATTTGGGAGGACAAAGACACTCCTTGCCTCAGTAGTAATCAGCTTAATCTCGTTACCAAGCCTGATATTCGCCACAGGTTTCAGGGGTGTCCTATTAGTACGTCTCGGCGCTGCAATCGCGGGTGCCATGTTTATGCCTGCAAGCACAGCCTTACTCGCTGATTATATACCAAGAAGCCTCCGTGGTAGAGTAATGGCGGCGATAGGCAGGGGAAGCGTATTGATTGGGGCTACTGGTGGGGGCACTGGTGGTCCCGGGATGGGTTACCTATTCACTGTTCCCGTGATAATCTCTTCACTAGCTGGAGGAGTAATGTACGCGGTTAACCCTGAT
>CAZVMT010000164.1:0-6653 GCA_964628765.1 uncultured Candidatus Bathyarchaeia archaeon
AGCTGCCTTACCGAACGCTTTGATGAGGTCATGATACTGGCTGGGTCTCCAAGACGCAGGATCAATATCGTAGACAGAGATATCAGCATCCGCTCCTTCCCCAAGGTGCCCCTTATCGGTTAACCCGAGGGCTTTCGCGGTACCAGCACGGGTAACGATAGCAATGTCATTGAAACTGTACTCGCGGTATAAGCTACTTAGAGTTGTCCGCTTCAGGCAGGACCTATTTATCTCCCTCATAGTGTCGGTTCTAGCCTGCCTGCTCATGAGCCAGGCCATTACCTGTGGATAGTACATGAAGGGTCCACCGTTGGGGTGATCTGTGGTCATGTAGACCCTCCAAGGGTCTTTAACCGCTAACGCTATTTCCAAGCCTATACCCCACTGGACAGCGTTAGCTGGGTTATTCTTCTTGAAAGTATAAGGTACTACTCCTGCCCCAGCCTCGTTTTCGACATCGCTGTTAACCCACTTATTTCCAGTCATGTTCCAGAGAGCGAACTGCCATGGACCATCTCCAGTCATGGTAGTTGTGTCAGTGAATATCACCTGACCGAGGTCAAGTGTTACATGCTCATGCTCGTTGACGTATTTTGCGATAGGCGGTGCACCCGATTTAACGTTCATCCAGTTGTCACCCGCGAGGGCGTTGAACTGACAGTGCACGATGTGAATAGTGGTCTTCCTACCTGCCTTCGGCTTGATATCCTTGACTATATCCATGGTCTCGCGTGTAATCTTGTAGTTCCCGGGCATCCCAAGGTTATTGCAGTGAAGATGTATGGTGTGTGGGAGCCCGAGTTCCTCGTTGGCTCTAGCTAGGCTCGTGATGATCTCACGTGGAGTAACATCATAATCCTCCACTCTGCCATCCAGCCCATGTACGTTTCTGCCCCACTTCCAGTTCTCGACGCCACCAGCGTTCACAATCTTAACCGCGTATCCTCTGGTAGCTCGTAGGAGCCAAGCTACGAATGCCTTGAGCTTCTCATGGTCCCCTGCCTCAACATACTTCAACGTAAAATAGTTATTGCCGAAGAGGGTGAAAGCAGCCTTATCGATGATGGGGATATCATTTAGCTCCTCGTGGACGTGTCTGGCTCCAATGGGTGGCATGGCTGCCTCCATCACACTGGTATACCCCATCTCAGCGTAACGGTATCCAGTGACGAATGTAGAGGGGCAGCTGTATCCCACTCCCCCTCGCGTATTTTTCCCTCGTTTGACCACGTCTTTTCTGTGGTCTTCTGGTCTGAGTAACCTGCCGATGTTGATCTTGCTACCAGCGATGTGGCTGTGAAGGTCAACGCCTCCAGGCATAACTATCTTACCCGCTGCGTCAATGACCGTAGCGTCTCTTTCATTGACCTCCTCGACTATTTTTCCATCCTTGACGAAGAGGTCCTTCTTCTCCCCGTTTACTCCGTTAAGGGGGTCGTAGACGTATCCATTCTTCACCAGTAGTGCCGTCATTTTTTCGCCTCCTTCAAGCCCATGAGAATCATGTCCAGTATCTTCTGATCAGAGAGCACTCCCTCCCGTGGCTCCAGTATCTTGGAGAGCATCAATGGAACCCCATCCATGCGATAAGCAGTTCCCTCTGCCTCGATTCCCGCTGTAGCAACTGGTATGACTACCTCGCTCAGCATCGTCGTAGGCGTGGTCTTCTGGTCTAATGTAATCACAGGTATCCTGGCTAGATGCTTCGCAGCGTCTTTTGGGAAGGTTGAACCCGGGTCTGATGCGATTATAAGCGCAGCGTCTGCTTCTTCCCGAGCCAGCATGTCTATTGCTGTGAACTCACCTGGATTGTACCTTGGGTACCCTGTGCTGAAGTCAACAGCATATGGGTATCCTGTTTGCCACGTGGATACTGAGTTCGCCCCAGCTACATTATAGTGGCCTCTCATGGGCGTCAACACGAACTTGGTCTTCCTGTTTAGCTCCGATACCAGCCCTACTGCTGCGTCTATGTTCATGTGGCGTCCATCGCTCTGGGTTAATCCTAATCCGAAGAATAATGCCCCGAATCTGGCGTTCTTCATCTCCTCTGCCAGCTCCTCGATTTCACTCATTGGAACCCCAGCTACTTCTTCTGCTGCTATTTTCTCTCCTCTTACCAGTGCCCTGAGTGTCGAGAGTAGCTCAAAATCTTTGTTGTGATCTATCTTTACGAATTTATCCGCCATGCGTGCGGTACGGGTCTCCCTGATATCCACGACGACTATCTTTCGGTCCTTCTTTCCCTCAGGGACATATTTTCCCTTGGGCATGACGCTGTATCTGACTACGTGTCGGAGATGTGCCTCGGATGGGTTTGAGCCCCAGAAAACCACTAGGTCTGCGCGGTTCTTTATCTCACCCAGGGTGGACTTTGATTCTCCGACCTGTTGGAGAGCTAGTATTGTTGGGCCATGGCAGACTGATGATGTGTTATCCAGCACCCCTCCAGTGTATTCAGCGACCTCAACAGCTTTCCCGATTGCTCCACACTCCGTTGAACTCAACCCATAGATCAAGGGTCTTCTAGCACCAGCGAGCACCTCAACCGCGTGTTTTACAGCGTCTTCGAGGGTTACCTCCTCACCTTTGACTGTTGGTGCCGCTATTTTGTTCTCATGGTGATTCATGAATTTTGATCTGGATATGGTGCACGCGTTTTTCACGTTCTCAATGTTTCCATCTTTGATGGTTACCTCTATGTCATCACAGAGGCAGCCACAGAATGGACAAACAATGTCTGTGTACTCCATTATGCCTCCCCCCTGAGTTTCTCCACTATCTCCTCCAGAGAGGGGACCTTCTCATCGGTGGACTCTATCGTGGCTGGAATCCCCTTCATCACAGGCATCCCTGTGCTTCCTGTACTCGATGAGTATACTTGATTCGCCCATGGTCCATATGGGAAAAACACGATCCCTTGATTCAACCCTTTTTCAGGTGCCCAGAAAACCGTGACAGAGCCATACTCTGTGGTAACCTTTAATCGGTCTCCCTCTTTCAGTCTGAGTTTTTCCCCGTCTTCTGGGTTTACCTGGACATGGTTGACGCTCTCAAAGTACTTTTTTGAGAGTTTACCCTCTTCGAGTCCTATTCCTTGGTTAGCTGTTCTCCCTGAGATCAGCGTAACTGTTAACCTCTCTATCCTTGCTTCCTCCCCTTACCCTAATGCTGAGCGTTTGATTAGATCATAATTGATCTCACCACAATTGAACGTGGCTCCCGTTTTCGCGCATGTCAGTGTGATCTCTGCTGGTGCGAATAACGCTGGGTCGATCTGTGTGAAATCAAAGTTGACCGCCTTGTATATCTCATAGCTCGTCTTCCCATAGTCGCTGCAGTTGGAGCTTGGCGCCTTCTTGGCTATCTCCTTGAGCGAATCCTCAGGCTCATCAACGATGTAGGTAGTCACACCACCATAGGTCAATGAATCCTCTGCTCTACCCATAGCAACCCCACCATCAGTATGAACCGGCATCACCGGCGCGTAGCCTGCCCCATAAAGAACCTTCTTGGGGTCCAAACCCAACAAGTCTAATCTGAAGAGCCCTGTCTCTACTATTCTCCCAGCGATCTGAACCATCCCGGCGAGACTTGTGGTAGTAGTCATGACCATGTAGACGTTCTCGGGCTCTACGTTACACCTTTCAGCAATATAATATGCCGCGGAGTCTGGTGGCAATTCCTCGGCCTCCATGAGTAATACTGCTACATCGGATTCGTCTTGGTATTCTATCTTCTTGAAAACATCTTTTGGTTTTTTAGCTAATGCTCGTGCGGGTCCGCTTCCATCGGCGGTATATCCTTCTGGTTTTATTCTCCATCCCGCTAGTTGAGCACCGAATAACGCGATTGCCGGGTGATCTGTTGATACGTTGACTGTTGGTAGTTTCAATCCTTGGTAATCTGCGTATCCTAGATTCGCGGTTCCAGCTCCTCCCATGGCGATCCGAGTTGCCATTAAGCCTGCCTCATAGCCTCCATGAGCCTCGATCCCTGTATCAATTACAGTTGCTCCCGAGGGCAGTTTCTCAACCTTGACTCCGTAATATTCCGGGGCCTCAATGAGCTTATCCGCCCACTTGAGAGCCATCTTATTTATGCTCAGCATATCAAGAACACATTTCTTCAATGACCGATGTTATCTAAACATTTTACGGTCAATAATTATTATTTATAGCCTATTTATTGTAAATAATTCAACGACTTCCAGTATTACTTGTCCAAATAGTCAACGACTAGGGCTTCCTGTGTCAGTATGAATTTTTCATGACCGCCCTCAATGGTTTTCTCGATGCAGAAGCCATCTACAAGTATCTTGATGTGCCAGTCCAGTGTCTTCTCATCGATCCCAGTTGCCTCGCTGATCGCATTCAAAGAGTCGTTTCCCTTCACTATGCTGTGAATTATTTTACGTCGTATAGGGTTATTGATGGCCCTGAGGTATCTTCTATGCCTCTCCTTTGTCTCCTCCATGGAGTCGGCTACTGTCTTCGACTTATCTGACAAATAATCCCCCAACTTTGTCACTGGATGAGGGGAGAGGCGAGTATTTTCTCTATCTTAAGCTGCTTTAGTGGCTCTGAGATAGACTCTGAGTCAGGGTGAACAGTATTCACGACAAGAGCAGTGTCGATTCCTTTTCCACCACCAGCGATGACGATGTATTTTCCCTTTACCAAGCCCTTTGAGGCAGCTATGCTGGCCACCTCCAATGCTGCCTTGACACCAGAATCAAACATCATTAGTGTCTCCCTCATCTCTCGCAGATCTTGGATCGGTAAATCGGCTTTCTCAAGTGCGGTGATCTTCTTTTTCTTCATGGTTTTCAAATCACTTTCACTGTATGAAAACTCAGAAATCGCTATGATATTAGCCTCTTTTCCGAGTTCTTCCCCTAGTTTTAACGCTGTTTTTCCGCCTTGGCTGGCGATGACGATGGGCTGCTCTTTATTCTCTAGAGCATATTGTTTTAGTTTCTCCAATATTTCGGTTTTAACGCTCAAGAACCCTCGAATAAAGATAACAGGTTTAATCTATAACGTTTTTCGATCAAAAACACCCACAATGTCGCGGATATCCTAAGTTCTTGGGAATTGAAAATTCTATAAAGCAGGACGTAAATACATTATATAGAGGATCAAAGCTTGAACATCGATCTGAGCCCCGAGTTCTGTAACCTTCCATGCAGAGTGTTAATGAACAAGATACCACCAAAGGCCGAGGCAACAGAAAAACTAGTAGACCTTACTCAGCGTCTTCTCAGCGTCGACTATAAAGCAGTTGTTGTTTACGAAGACAATGAACCCATTGGTCTAGTCACATTGAAGGATATCATGAGGTGGCTGGTACAGGCAGATGATAAAAACTCGTTATCAGCCAAGGACTTGGTCTCGGTGCCATTGATCAGCGTGGATATAGAGACGCCTCTACAGGAAGCATTGGATATAATGGAGAAATACTCGATAAAATACGTTGGAGTGCAGGAACATAAGACACTGAGGGGGCTTCTCCATGAAGATGGAGTGAAGGAGATCTGCGACATGTATCCCCATTATCTCAGGCAATACAGTGGGTCACGGTCTCCAACCATTTAATAACAACACAAACAGTGATGCAGCGATAAGATCAGCCGTAGTCCCAGGGTTAAGCTTACCATTATGCTTCTTCAGTTTTTCATCAAGGCTCCAGAGCATCTTCATACCTTCAGTACTGGTGGTTCCCCCTGCTTTCATGATCTTTCTAGCTTCATCTGACACCAGTTTAGCTTGTTCAACACCTGATTTTCTCGCAATCAATGAGTCAGGGTTCTCTGAGAGAATTTTGGTGAATGTATCCACTGTCGCATCGTTGACGCTGGCGCCTTCATTGAGTCTTCTCTGGAGGTAGGGATACCCTTCCTTGAAGACGGTTTGGAATCCTGTGACCCATTCCCTGCATATTATATCACTATCTTTGCAGATATCGAATATCTCCAGTGGGGTTATGTTTTCTCTTATTATCCTCTCAGTAGAACCACTATCAGTAACATCCAATTCCTTTGAGTCTCCGAGGTATTCAGATGACATCGACTTATTGATGGCTGAATAGATATCAACAGAGTCAAGCTTGGTTGAACAGACGATGATATTTCTAGTCTGTTCACGGAGGGCTTCAACAGAAACAACGCCCCCGGATAACATAGCCCCCGCGCCCGCTGAGAGAGGTGTAAAGAGGAGTATTAACCCGAGGTGTATGTTTCCACCCCTCTGCCACTGAAACATCTCATCCACAGCCTCTCTGATCCCTCTACCTAGTCCGATGCTTGCATAGTCTTGTGTCTGGCTGCTTCGCTCCGCAACCTCCCCCATCACAGAGCCCAATGCAACCCCACCCGCGAGAAAATGTTCGTAGGTGGTCTCAGGGAAATCGTTGAGCCTGTGAATGTTTCCCGGTTTTGGATAAGCCGAGACCTCTAGGAGAGCTGCTAGGCTGGCGCAGTTCCCTACAGTGGTAGCTATATTTTGATGTGACAATTGTTCCACTTTAAGGATGGTTGTTGGTCTTATAAGCTTCAATCCTCAATATTTTGAGGTATGGACCTGTCACGTTTCAATGAGGGGGATTGATGACTCGTTTTTCCTTCACCTCCCAGTCTTGGATGATATTGAGGG
>CAZVMT010000165.1:0-6648 GCA_964628765.1 uncultured Candidatus Bathyarchaeia archaeon
GATGCGCTCCAGAAAATCCTGAGCACGGATCAGCGCGACCCGCAATCGCAACGAGAAGATGTGGACCCGCCGCCGTGGGACGGACCAACAGAATAATGCTTGCCTTCTGGGAAGGATGCCATGACAACGAACGCCGAACACCAGAGAGACGCTGCCCCGGCCCAATTCGCAGATGTCGTGCAGGAAATACGGGCAGGTGGTGGCAAGGATGGGCCGCAACAGGGCACGGATGCCCCGCCTGCCGAAATTGAGCAGCCCACGGGCCCTGGCACTGGATTATTCAGTGCCCATCCAGACACGGACGCCAGTAGTCAGGGCCAGGTTGCTTTCAAGTGCTCGCAGTGCGGAGAAGGCTATCGTGTCAAGCCAGCCCTCGGCAAGTGTACCTGCAGGGACACGGACGGTTTTCTTTGTGGTGGGGACGTAGAGAGTTGTGAATGACCTTGGCCGAGTAACTGGGAAGGATGCCATGACAACGAGCGACGAAAAACGGGAAACGAGCGACGCCGAACAACTGACCGCCCTATCGGAGAAGGAGCTGCGCTGCGAGGTGACGCGGGCGCTGGAGCCGGGGCCGTGGGAGCATAGGTGTTTGTGCTGGATCTGGAGCCGGGCTTTAGCATGGAAGGGCAACGATCCATGCGTGAAATGTGAGCAGGCAGGGGTAACAAGAATGGGCTGCCCCGTCCCCGACGCCGCCGAAGGCTCCTGGGCGGACCTGGCCGAGAGATTACGCAATGTAGCTTTAGCGAGTACGAATGCAGAGACAATCATCGGGATGGCTGCTATGTTCCAGCGAGTGACGAAAGATATTTGGGTCGATCAAGAAGACCCTGCCGTATGGCTCGCATGTGCTGCGGAACCTCGCGAGCGGGTCATCGTGTGCCTGCTGGCCTTGCAAGGAGAAACGCCGTGACAAATGAAGACAAATCATTCGTAGCACGAATGGTCCGCGCAGGAGCATCGGATGCACTGATTCTAAAGTACGTCAAGTGTTCCAAGAAGACAATCGATAAGTACCGAATGGCCTTGGAGACCAAAGGGCAGGTGAAGTATGGAACGCTACGGAATTGCAACAATGCCAGCGAAGCCGAAGAACTCCAGGCCGAAAACGCCAAGCTCAAACAGAAGTGCAGCGCCGATGCTGACGAGCGAATCCGCAGAGACGCGATTGTCATGGACCTGAATATGGTGCTGAATGGAAACCGGACCGTAAGATCTCCATTGGTGGTGTTGGTGGCACAGATCGCTCGCGAGTTGCCTGCGATGAGAGCCGAGAACGCCAAGCTCAAGCAAGAATTGGCCACTCTGGGCAGCGCGCAGAAGGACGCTTCCCCGGACGACAAGGAGATCGTGCTGGCGCTCGCTAATGATGGTTACGACGCACTATACATCGGGGGTATGTTGGCGGTGTCCGCTCACGATTTGCATGCCGCTGAGGTATTGCCGGCCCTAAGTAATCGAGGGTTAGTGACGTTTCGAGACCTCAATATCAAGCTGCCGGAAGGAGAGGACTTTCCCACGTCCCTGGCCGATGCCGAGAAGATGAAGACAGAGTAGCCAATTCAAAATCGAGTACTCACAACTCATTGAAAGGAGTCAATCATGCACAAGACCACATCCATCACGACGATCATGGTGCTCATTCTCCTGCTCGTAGGACAGGGGTTGGGCCAACCATCTACATATTGCCCGCTGTGTTTGCATGAAGCCTATCAGCAAGGAGTTCGTGATAGTGGCGGCATCGTCTCGTTGCCGGATGCAGCAGAGATTGTCATGTTATTGGATCGGTCGGGATCTATGGCGGACATGAAGGCGGAAATGGAAGAAGCTATTGGCTCCTTCGTCGCCAAACAGGCGAAGGTCAATCCCTCGACCCGCATGACCTTGATAGAATTTGACGATATTGGTTATTACATATCGGTGAATCGCGCGCCGGTGATGGCAGTGGACCGGATTGCCATAGAACCACGGGGGCGAACGCCACTATTAGATGCGTTGGGCCGGACTATGGAAGATGTCTCCAAACGTATCACTTGCGGAAAGATCATCATGGTCATCATCACGGACGGACTTGAAAACGCTAGCATCAATTGGTCCCGCGATCAGGTCTTACTCCGGGTCAATCATATGCGTGATAAACATGGCTGGGAATTCATCTATTTAGGAGCCAATCAGGACGCCATTGCCGTAGGGAGTAAGATCGGCATACCGCTCAGTCTCAACTATGACGCCACCACGTTGTTGACATCCGTAGATTGCGTTAGTATCGCGACGTCCAACTTTATCCTGGATGGTTCTATCGACGCGAATGACTTGGTGATTACTGAACCAAATAATCGATGAAAGGATTCGATCAGGGGAAAGGAATCGACGTGAAGAAACGGAGATTGATCACCCTCATTACACTGCTGATCCTGCTGCTGCCGGTAAAGGTATGGGAAGGGGTAGTCAAGTGGGCGTCCGATGTCAAGTGGACCTGGCGAGCTGGGGAGCGGTGTCCGCGTTGCTGGAATGAATTGTGGAGAGGCAACCGAAAGGGTTAACTCAAAACTAAGCACTCAAAACTCACAACTCAATGAAAGGATTCGATCATGTACAGACAAACATCTATCATCCTCGTAGTGCTGCTGGTTCTGCTCGTAGGGCAGGGATGGGCGGCAGACTGGTCCCTGGGCATCCTGTCGGACGGGCAGAGCCTCAGCGGGGAACTGACACGCAACGGAGTCGGCGGCTGGGTTAGTTGGCACGAAGGCAGCAACCCGGAAGAACAGCCTTATGGGGCAGGAGTGATCGGGTTATGGACCATCGCGCCGGAGGCACAGATACCCCTTCAAAAGCTGTTTCCGTGGGTAGGCACCTGGCTGAACCTGCCGGAGGCCATCACCGCGGATATTGACGTCGGTCTGAAGGCGGGTCTGCTGGACATAAGCCACGATCCCGATGCCATACTGTCTCCGCTGTTGCGTGTGTCGGCCGGCCCGTTGCTCCTTCAGGCCGGCTATGATGCCGTTGAGGGCGGTGACGATGGGTGGGGTGACAGCGGCTTCTTCGCCACGGGCGGCGTGTGCCTGCGGTGGAAATAGAAGTGGACGGGCGGGGCCTGCAAACGTGGATCGCACCTTGTTGAACAGCAGGCCCCGACCCTTTTGAGTAAGGACACGAGTGCTATGTCAAGTGAAGAAGACAAAATGGTGGCCATTGGGTCCATCCTGGAAGGGGAGGCAACTGTCGCAAGGAACTTGGGGGCCAAGCGAGAGATCTCCGAGATGGAAATGATTATTTTGGTCAACCTGGCGCAACTCGCACTCTATCGTGAACTGTCGCTGATCTGCGAGGAGGACCAGGCGATGCGAGCGAAAAAACTGGCGGAGGCGCACGTCCAAGCCTGTCAAGAATTGTTTGGCAGTGCCAAACGGCAAGAAGGCTTCAAGAGATTGATTCAAGCTGGCGTAGCACTGCTGACAACGGAACGCTTTGAGAAGTACCTGGTAACGAGCATCGAGCGAAGAAATGAAAACCAAGCCTGAGAAGAAATTCAGACTCTTGGATCTTTTTTCCGGGGCCGGTGGGGCCTGTAAAGGATACCAGAGAGCAGGTTTCTACGTGGTGGGCGTCGATATAAAACCTCAACCCCACTATTGTGGAGAAGAGTTCCACCAGGCGGACGCGCTCGAGTTCTGCCGCGAACATGGCCGCGAGTTCGATGTGATCCACGCGAGCCCGCCTTGCCAGGGGTACACACTGATGAGAGGCTTGGGGGGGAAGGCCGTTGG
Source organism: uncultured Candidatus Bathyarchaeia archaeon (assembly GCA_964628765.1). Classification (GTDB taxonomy): domain Archaea; phylum Thermoproteota; class Bathyarchaeia; order TCS64; family TCS64; genus RBG-16-57-9. The sequence goes on from CAZVMT010000165.1 coordinate 3,777, forward strand.
CCGCAAAACTCCGCGCTTGATACCTGAAGTGCGATGTCTTTTGTCGGCTACCGCCAAGGTCTATGTGATAGAGAACGTCCAGGGGGCCCCGCTGATTGATCCCATGAAGCTGTGCGGTTCCATGTTCGGGCTCGGCGTGCGACGACACCGCTTATTCGAGACCAGTATCCCACTGTCCTGCGACCTCAAATGCAATCACAGAGGTCCTTGGCCCATTGCTGTTTGGGGAGACGGACGGCCGAGTCGCCAGGAAGCACGGAAACGGTTTCAAGGACCTATCGCCGTGTACGGAGACCACCCGGAAGACTCCCCCATACATCGTCGTGGCTACAGCAAACCCCACCTGACGCGCAGAGCGGCTACGCTCAAGGTCGGACAAGAGGCAATGGGCATCGACTGGATGACGTGGAAGGAACTTACGCAGGCCATCCCCCCGGCCTACTGCGAATGGATAGGACGGCAATTGCTTAACTGCTTGCACGCCTGCGACGAGTGACGAGAAAGAGGATAATACCGTGACCGCACAAACGGAACTCATAGAAGTCCTTGAACTATTCTGCCGGGAGTGGGCGCTGCGCCATGAGGACGTCCGCGACGGATTCGGCATCTGCACGATTGATCCGGAGGTCCGGCCGGCGGACCCGATCTACGGAGACCAGACGGGCTTCTCGCCCGGGCTACGACGCGCGTTGGGGATACTGGACGAATTGAAGGCCGGCACGATGGTGTGCCGGCGAGAAGGAGTATGAAGTCATGTCGGATGGGATATCAGTACAGTACGAAGATGGCTTCACGGCCAAGGATGGTCGTCACTATTGGCTTACTCCCCCAGAATTGATGAAGGCATTGGAGGACGAGTTCCATTTTGACTTTGACCCCTGCCCTTATCCAAGGCCGGATGGTTTTGACGGCCGTGAAGTTGAGTGGGGACAATCCAATTACGTAAACCCACCGTTCACGAAAGTCACGGCCTGGGTCCGGAAAGCAATAGCGGAGCACAGCAAGGGGAAACGTGTTGTGTTGGTATTCCCCATTGATAAATGGATCCACATGCTATTGGAGGCCGGGGCTACCGTACGAAATCTCAAGGATGTGAAATGGTGTTCCATCGAAGACGGTATGCCAGGTAAGGGCACAGGCCGTCATATTGCCTGTTTCATACTGGAACCGCACGACACTACCCCTGAGATGGTGACATGAGAACAACCGAGCTGGACCTGCAACATAGACGGCGCCTTGTTGCGCACCAGGTTCCAGCCCCTTCCGAGCGACGAAAGGAGAATGACATATGAAAATCTGGTTAGCAAACATCTTGTGGAGTGCCCTGGCAATCTTTCTGACGCGCGTCCATGACTGGGTCTTTGATCCCGCCAGAGCCGCCAAGATTCGCTTCAAGAACCGCGAGAAGTGGTGGTGGTATCACGAGCGCGCATCCAAAACGAAAAACTCGCGCGACGACATGCGGGCCAGGTGGTGGCAGATCCAATTCGATTTCAAGACACCTCCGGTGGAAGCTATCGCTCGGGGTGATCTTGGCAATCCTTATCGCCCGTAGGCATGAAGGAACTGGAAGCGGCATTTGGAAAGGCTGTGTGACGCATGGCGAGTACATTCACAGATTGCATTAAGCTCAGACATATCACATGTTACAATTGCAGCGCCACCTACGGCCTCAATGAGGCGTTTGCGGCGAGACGGATTGAAGATGGCAAAGGCTGGTGGTGTCCCTACTGTGGCGCATCTACCGTCTTTGGAGACGGGGAGAATGCCAGACTCAGGCTAGAGAAAGAAAGTCTGGAACGACAATTGCGGGCGGAATCCAATCGTGTTGCGTCCGAGTTGGCCCGGCACGATCAGACCAAGGCCAGACTTCGGGCCACGAAGGCTGTCGCCACCCGCCGCAAGAAGCAGATCGAACGCGTGGAAAAAGGCGTCTGTCCGCAGTGCAAACGTTCTTTCACGAACCTGCGTCGTCACATGGCAACGCAGCATTATTGCGGCAATGCCGCGCAAGCAACACCCGACGTGGATGCGCTGGCGAACAAGGGTAGATCAAAAGCAGAAGGCAGGTGACGCATGAAGGTTCAGTTCTATGCAAAGTACTCCACATCCAAGGTGCGTGTATTTCGCAATGATGCGAATATGTTGTTTGAGTTGAATGACAACGATGCCTGTGATCTGGAAACGATAGATGCCACGCTTAGGTTTATTGGGTGGCAACGGCGTACCAAATGGCTGCCGACGGAATGGGGGTTTGAAGCATCTGTCCGTCGGATACGAAAGGGCAAGTGACGCCATGACAGTAAAAAAATTACACCGCATCTTAGGGGATATGATCGCCAAAGGGCAGGGTCGTCGCCCTGTGTGGGTTCACAAAGAAACCTTCGAGTCCCCTCTTGAAGGGGATGGGGCGGTTATACTCCCTGCCTTCGATTGCATCCGCAAAACCGTGGGGATCATAGACGACGACGGTGACCTCAAAACGCGGAAGGATGGGCAAGAATGCAGGCGCTCTGTTGTCGTGATGGTGGGGACATCGTATGACGCAGAAACTGCATGGTGAGGTGACAACATGAACGGACATGAGATCAACGATAAGTCTGCTATGATTGCCAGTCAAGCCGAGCGGATCAAGGCGTTGGAAGGCGAGAATGCGAAACTGGCGGCGTGGGTGAATGATCTTCAGGCGGGCATGTACATCAATTCGGAGACACACATGGGTCCGGATGGCTGCCCAACATGGTACGATGGCTGCCATTGCACCGTTGAAACACTAGAATTCAATATGGAGCGGGCTGATAAGGCGGAAGATGAGCTCGCCGCCCTCAAGGCCCGGCTGGCGGGGGCAAGGGAGGTGACGGTCACGCGGGAC
>CAZVMT010000166.1:0-6612 GCA_964628765.1 uncultured Candidatus Bathyarchaeia archaeon
CTTACAGAGGAGACCCACGGGAACGCCATCGGCATCGGCTTAGCAGATGTTACTACTAGAAGAGCCTTCGAGAAGATCGACCACCACCAGACCTATGTCAATTGCCTGACGCAGGGGAGCGGTGAGACAGGTAAGATACCACCCTACCTGGCTAATGACCATAACGCCATAGCTACAGCCATCAGGATTAGCGGGCCAATACAGCCAATGAACGCGCGGGTGATACGCATCAAGAACACTCAGGAACTAGAGACCATCTACATCAGTGAGGCGCTTGTAAAAGAACTCCAGAATGATCCGGAGCTACAGAAGCGGCTCAAACTGGTGGAGGAACTTAAAGAGATGCAGTTTGATGTGATGGGCTACCTCGCTAGATAGGCAGAGGCAATGTACTCCTCTTTGGACACCATCACTCGGCAAGCCAATCAATTCATAATTAATAAATATGTGAAAAAATGGGGGCTAGTAGTTCTCAGGCATGATCTCATAGTATGCCTGAGCGTGCTTGCAGGCTGGACAGGTCTCCGGCGCCTCCTTACCGTGATGAATATATCCACAGTTGAGGCAGTGCCACTTGACCTCCTTATCCCGCTTAAACACGGTGCCATTCTTCACGTTGGCCAACAGCTTCCTGTAACGCTTCTCATGCTCCTCCTCTACCTCAGCGATCTCGGTGAAGCTCTCAGCCACATCAGCGAATCCCTCCTCCTTCGCAGTCTTGGCGAAGTCAGGGTAGAGCGTACCCCACTCCAGCTTCTCACCCTCAGCCGCCTCAAACAGGTTCTCAGCAGTCGTACCAATAACACCAGCAGGGTACTCCGCGGTGATCTCCACCATACCACCAGTCAGGTATTTGAAGAAGACCTCGGCGTGCTCCTTCTCGTTTGCAGCGGTCTCCTCGAATATCTTCTGTATCTGCACATAGCCTTCGTTGCGGGCTACGCTTGCGAAGAAAGTGTACCTGTTTCTTGCCTGGCTCTCCCCAGCGAATGATTTGAGGAGATTCTTCTCTGTCTTTGATCCTTTCATATCCATTTTAGAACGTTATTAGGTACGCCTAATAAAATAAAAAGGGAGTGATTAATCCCTGAAGGCAGGTGGGACCGGTATCTCCTTCCATCGGCGGATGAACTCAGCGATGAACTCAACCCGCTCCTCAAGCCTAGCCTCATACTCCTCAGCGTCAGCATCCAGTGGACTACCCCACCCATAGATACCGTCCTTACTGAAGTCATCAGTATCAGGCTCAGCGCATGCACCGAAGACCTGCGAGACCAACTCATAGTCTTCCCGGTCAGGGTTGCGCATATCCTTGAGCTTCTGGCTCATGTTGTTACTGGCCTCCCAGTCCTCCGGGAGCCTCCACATCTCCACAAGCTCAGGGAACAAAGCCAAGGCAGCCCCCGTCTCGTTGATGCCGCTGTGAACATCCCAGTAACGCTGGCTACGCTCATTGGACCTCTTCGCCAGCTCAGTCTTCTCCGGGCCACTTGGCACCGAGACCATTACACCGAACTCACGCTTCGCTATCTGGGCGACGAGGTTCATGGTGTTCCTGTTCCCACCGTGGCCATTGATGATCACGAATCGTTTGATACCGTGATGAGCCAGCGAGCCAATGGTGTCCATCAGTACCCCAAGCAGGGTCTCCCAGCTTAACGTGATGGTTCCAGCGAACCCCATGTGGTGGGGGCTGTACCCTGGCCAACATGGGTGCACGCAGACGCTGTTGGTCCTTGAGGCTATCTTGTGGACTATAGCCTTCACAGCCAGTGAATCCATCCCCAATGGTAGATGGGGTCCGTGCTGCTCTATTGATCCTATGCCGATGATGACCACCGGGTTTTCTTCGTTTTTTATCCAGTCCTCGAAGGCGGGACGGGTTAGTTCTGTTATCCAGTACTTGGATAATACTCCGTTCTCAGACATGAATCAAATAGGTTCAAGGATGGATAAAACATCACCCATATCCCTAAATCTGTTTCATCTACTCTCAACCTGTGAGTATCCTCTACTCTGTGATCGGCGTTCTCATCCTCGTGGCTGCGTTGGCTCTATACACCCAGACAACCTTATTCTCTAAACCAACAGGCACCTATCAGACAAAGATCACAGGCAAAGAGGAGAAACAGACAGTAATCTACACAGGCGTCTTCATCCCAATGAAGATCTACACCATAACAACAAGCGAGAACAGGGAAATCAAGGTCGAGAAAAACCAATACAACAGAATCAAAACAGGAGACACAGTAACCGTCACAGGCTACAGCAACGGATTACACCGACTAGAGATCTAGTTCTCCTTCATCAAACAGGAAAACATCCTCGATGCCCTCACCGAAGACCCTTGCTATCCTTGCCGCCAACAGCAGCGAGGGATTATACTCACCATTCTCCACGAAGCTAATGGTCTCGCGCCTCACACCCACAAGCTTGGCCAGGTCTGCTTGGGTGTATCCCTCCCGTGCCCTATACTCTTTGATCCTTGTCTTCATCGCTGATTCTTCCAATAGTACCTCATCATAACAAAGTAGACTGCAATCTGACCTAACATCCCTATTAACACTATGGCTGGTGACCCTATAGTGGGCGTGGGCAACCAGTTGTCTGAGAGGAACTCGTACCAGAGCAAGGCCAGCCAGATGTAGTTGCCTACCTGGAACGCCGCTCTCCCAGCCTTTGCCTCGACGAGGATGCTCCTCTCATCCTTTATCACGAAGCCTTTTCTTTCATCTTCTCGCCTATCCAGGATTCCGCCAATGAATAATCCTCCGATGCCTATGATTACCGCTACGTTGACTCCGCTGAGGATGCCGAATGTGCTTGTTCCGAACTGCCATATGGTTATGGCTCCCGCTATGACCGCGATTATCGCTGTGATTATGTTTCTCGGTTTCACACCAGATTCCTCCTGTTATGTTTACCATACATCATGTTAGGTATAACGCACAAGGTGTTATATAAACATAACGTTGAGCCTGCCCCAGCCACCCACAAGACACAAAAACACCAAGAACCAAAAACAACCCATGCTCCGCATAAGGTGGCACGGACACAGCTGCTTCACAGTAACAGACGAAGCCACCACCATAATCACGGACCCCCACGACGGAGCATCACTGAACCTACCCCCACCACCCACAGAGGCAGACGCAGTAACCATCAGCCACAGCCACAGCGACCACAACAGCGGAACAACAAGATACCATTGCCCAATACTCACCCAGCCAATAGACACCACCATAGGAACAGCGCGCCTCAGAGGCGTAGAGTGCTGGCACGATGACCAGCGAGGCAGACGACTGGGCACCAACATAGCGTGGAACATCACCATGGAGGGAATACAGGTAACCCACCTCGGTGACCTTGGCCACTACCTGACTCCATCCCAGATGTTCCAGATAGGAGTACCGGATATATTGATGGTGAACACCGGCGCCGACATCGCCCTCTCAGAGGATAACATCACGTTACTCAGCCCCAAGATAATCATACCCATGCACTACTATACCCCGGGCATCGATTTCCCATATTATCATTTGAAGACCATACTGGATTACACGGAAAAGAAGCAAAACGTGGTACAGGTCGGGACCGAGCACACCTACACCCGGGAAACCATACCATACCGGCCAGAGATTCATGTCTACAAGCCCCCGAGAAAACAGAGATAAACAAAGAAAACCATTATAGCAGCATGAAAGAACCCACACTCCATGATATTGTTCAGGCTGCGGAGCGAATCAAGCCATACCTGAACCCATCACCACTATACACGTATCCGACGTTGAATGATCTACTCGGATTCACGGCCTATATCAAGCATGAGAACTATAACCCCACAGGGGCCTTCAAGATCAGGGGCGGCATCAACCTCATCAGCCAACTCAGCCCAATGGAAAAGAAAAAAGGCGTCATCACAGCCAGCACAGGCAACCATGGCCAAAGCATAGCCTTGGCCAGCAAGATGTTCGGGGTGGAAGCCCACATCTGTGTACCCGAGGGGGCGAACCCTATCAAGGTAGCGGCCATCAGGATGCATGGAGCCACCATCCATGAGAAGGGCAAGGATTTTGATGAGGCAGTCGAGAACGGAAAACAACTAGCCGAGAAACATGGGTACAGGTTCATCAACAGCGGTGATGAACCCAGCCTCATCGCAGGGGTAGGCACCATAGGGTTGGAGCTGATGCAGCAGCGACCAGACATCGATGTGGTGATCAGCCCGGTGGGGAGCGGCACAGGGGCAGGGGGGACTGCCACCGCTGTAAAGGCGCTGAAACCGGAGGTTAAGACTATCTCGGTTCAGGCTGAGAAGGCGCCCAGCATCTACCTGAGCTACAAGAGCGGTAAACTAGAGTCAACCCTCACGGCCCAGACCTTCGCAGACGGGTTGGCTACCAGAAACGCCTTTGCTTTGCCTTTGGGGATACTACGGAGCCACGTCGACGACTTTGTACTGGTCTCGGAGATGGAGATGCGCCACGCCATCAAGCTGTACCTTGAGCACTGCCACACCGTGGCTGAGGGAGCCGGGGCAGCCAGCCTAGCGGCAGCAGTAAAACTCAAGGATCAACTGGGGGGCAAGAAGGTAGCGCTGGTGCTGAGCGGGGGGAACATCACTCTGGATGAGCTGGTGAAGTGCCTCAAACAGGGTTAACCAGTACCTCTCTCCGGGCACCTTGCGTAGCGAATTCCCTGACGTAGGGCAGGATAAGCCTCAGGTCTCCACCGTTCACCGCCACCGTGGCTGTTCTGCGTACCTTTTCTCGTCCATTATACGCGATGCTCAAGCCCGCTGCTTTCATCATCTGGATATCGTTTGCGCCATCCCCCACAGCTATACAGTGCTTGGGATCGACTCCAAGCCAGCTTGCGAGACCGAGAAGCTTCTCAGCCTTGCCCACCCCCGTTACAATGGGTTCCTTGACGCCGATGATCCTATCGGACTCAACGCTGAAGTGGTTGCAGCAGACATATTCGATGCCGAGCGACTCAGCGATGCGCTCCGCCAATATATCGAATCCACCGGTGATGATCACTGGTATTCCCCCGAGGCGTTTCACCTCATTGACGGTCGCCAACGCGCCCTCGGATAGGGATAGACTGTCAGCGACCTGCTTCACTGTTTTGATGTTTATGCCATGGATGAGGGCTATTCTCATCTCCAGGGAGTCTCTATAGTCCAGTTCTCCCCTCATGGCTCTATCCGTAATATCATCTAGGATTGGCTTGTTCCCGAGACGCCTTCCAAGCGCCGGGAAAAGCTCCGTATTTATCAAGGTTCCTTCTAAGTCAAACGCTACTATCAAGAAATTCATCCCCAATGGATGTGTATGGCTTGACAGGCGAATTACAGTCCACTGGACTGAGATATACTACTGGAGCTGCACAGAATCCGCGCAAATCGTTGATCCAGTATCATATCATTCACCTATCGATGTTCCGAGGACAATTCAAACACTGTAAGATGATAAAAGTTTATTGTATGAAAAAATGGGTACAGACAGCCCCAGCCATTAAATTCACCCAAACAGAGTATCACCTATGCTGGATATGATCATCAAACAAGCCCAAGAAGACCTGCTCGCACGAGAGAAAGCACGAGACGAGGCGTATAGCAGGGCACGCAAGGCACGCATACTGAGCAAACAATCAATACTTATACTGCACAGCGACGAAACCGTGAAAGCGGAAACGAACCTCACAGAGGCAAGAAAACTACTGGCTGAGATAGATGACTACGCAAAAGAAGAGCCAGGGATCGCCTTCTACGAGACCGTCTCCGCAGCCAGACAAGAGTACTCGGAAGCCGCTATACTCTATGGCTTGAACACAGGAGCAGGGTATCCCTCCCCTGAACAACTTGGGGTCTCATCCACGGACTACATCATGGGGCTGGCTGATGTACCCGGGGAGCTACGAAGACAGACCCTGGACCACCTCAGGGCTGGTGATCTAGCTGCAGCCGAGAAAAACCTGGAGCATATGGAGGAGATATATCTCAACCTGACAGCCGTCGAGGAGGTGAGCCTATTCCTCAAGGGTCTCCGCAGGAAACTGGATGTAACACGGAACGTGAACGAGCGAACAAGAGCCGAGATAACTACTGAAGCCAGCAGGGAGCGGCTACGGCGCAAGCTCGCAGAGGTCAGCGAGAAACTCCAGTAACGTCACGGATCTAAAAGCGCTATTATCCGGTTACCATGACGCTTTTGGTGTTGATTGGACCGTGTTTTTGCATACATTCGCATCGAAAATAAGCTGTTCTGAGGCTGGTTTCAGGCATGGAGCCTTTATTCAGGCTGGGATGAGTTGACCCCCCCTCCCCCCGCTGGTTGGTACTGTTTATTTACACTGCTTCCCACTCGATAACCATGTCACGCCATAATATCCCAGAGTTAGCTAAGAACGTCTACTATGTAGGTATCCGAGACCGTGATAGGAGGCTATTCGACGCCCTCGTCCCCCTACCACAGGGAACCACGTATAACTCGTATCTAATCAAAGACGAGAAGACGGCCCTGATAGATACGGTGAACCCGGGTTTCGAGCATGAGCTTGAGGAGAGGATCACAGAGATCAAGCCACTGGACAGACTGGACTATATCG
>CAZVMT010000167.1:0-6604 GCA_964628765.1 uncultured Candidatus Bathyarchaeia archaeon
TAGGTGTCGGGACTAGCTTCGCTGAGGTAGAGAAACTCACAGTAGCTTTGGCGAATCTGGTCGAGTTCGAGCTCCTGAACCCCTTGACGACTCTGATAGACATCAACACAGGTAAGTTCAAAGACCCAGCCGTGAAAAACGAGAGAGTATTATCTACCATCATCGAATGCAAGACAGACTTCGATGACGCCATCAAGATCTTGAACGTCATCAAAGAAAAATCAAAGGAAGCCGAAACAGTGTATACTATATGTGTGATAAACAAATGCAGCGATTACACGATACCCTTCAAGAAGAGGTTAGAGGATGAAGGATTCAACCCACGAATCAATGGTAAGACAAACGTGGGACTAGGGAGGCCATTGGCATGACACACACCAATCACCGGAGGGGCTCAAGAGAGTCACTGGAAGAAGATTACGTCATACTCTTCATGTTGGACCCCCCCACGAAGGCTCAACACACCTACGGTGGCCCCCTGAAGAACCGGGTGAAGAAGCTGCTCAGTATCTGCGAGAAATATGATCCCGTGGCTTTATCCGCGAAAAGCGGAGATGAACGACTGAGGTACTATAAATGGTGGGAGCCTCGCCTCGACAGTGGTGAACATATTGGAGCTACCTTGGAGCGGGTCGGTGCCTGCGATGAGCTTCTGGATGAAGGGCTGGGACACGCTGTTTACACTTCAAAGGAAGCTGTTGAGGGCGTCCTCGCTGAGCTGAAAGAGGCAGACCTAGGCATCAGCATTGTCGTGAGCGGCATCTTTGACGAGGTGTTTGATAGCTGTAAGAACGATGGTATGAAGCCACACACAGCCAATATGAGCTTGGGAACTTGGGGAAAGACCGAGTTATTACCTGAAGGACCTATTCTTGAGATGGCCACCATGTGTGGGCATGGGATGGTCTCACCCAAGCTGATAAACGCGTTGATTGACCGGGTGAAAAAGGGGAGGATGACGAAAGAAGAAGCCGCAGTCGAGATGGCTAAACAATGCACATGTACCATCTTTAACCCTGAAAGAGCAGCCAAGATAATCGACGAAATCATCAACTAACCTCCTTATTCAGGTTCAATTTTTTTCTCGTATTAGAGCAAAATTTATTGCAGTTCAATATAGCTTCAAAGAAGTAAACCGGTGTTGAAATGGTTCTCTGGGTGTAAATAGGTAGGGGGTCTTTTTTCTAGACGGGGAGTTTGATGTTTAACTCCTTTGCTAGTGACGCGATGTCGTTCCAGGTCTTGTCCTCGACGAAGATTCCCTCGCTGAGAAGTTTCTTCTTCTTTCTTCTTTCGGGTTCACCCGGGATCAGTATCTCGTCATATCCTGGCGCTTTAGGTGATTCCTTGACTTTCTTTAGAAGATCATCGACACGCTCTTTGAACTTGTCCAAGTCAGTAATCTGCCCAACATCGATGGCCATCATGAATATACCGTTCCCACCATAGAAGGGCCGTGATCTATACTCCTCGCTGTTAGAGGTACCGCCCTCGGTGAGGGCGCCCGTCAGTATCTCAACCAGCAGTGAGAGACCAAAACCCTTGTAGCCGGCGATCTCGCCACCCAAGGTGCGCAGAACGCCGCCCTTGGTATACCAGTTAGGGTCTGTTGTCGGGTTGCCATCAGGGTCCATGAATATGTTCTCTGGGAGTGCCTCTCCTCTGGCCATGTGGACAAGGATCTTGCCCCTAGCCCAGACAGATGTAGCCATATCCAGAATCATGGGCGGCTCCTCTCCTGAAGGAACGGCGAAACACAGGGGGTTCGTTCCCAGTTGCTTCGATTTTCCACCGAATGGCGCCACATAGCTTGCTGAGTTGACGCTCGCTATGCCTATCATGTCTTGAGCCATGGCCATCTCCGCGTAGGTGTTGAGGCGGCCAATGTGGTGGCTGTTCCTGACCGTGACTAAGCCGACTACGTTTTTTCTAGCCTTTTCGATACACACGTTCATAGCGTATTTAGCCACAACCTGGCCCAGGTTCCATCCGCCGTCGATGACCGCTGTGGAGGGGGTCTCGCTCACTACCTTTATCTCTGCTCCGGGTTTGACTGCCCCCATCTTGATCCCCCTCGTGTAGATGGGGATCCTTATTACTCCGTGGCTGTCGAAGCCGGTTAGGTTTGCGTCTACAAGTAATTTTGCTACGAGTTCTGCGTCTTCCTTTGGTGCTCCAAGACCGGTAAAGATCGAGGCGCTCAAGTTGGTTAATTGTTCTGCACTTACTACTGGCATTTATTCACATCCAAATCCTATACGTTCCTTGAGTTGTCTCAGATAAAATAAAAAAGTTTCCGATTAACGTGATGAAAGTTGAATGAAGATGGGAAATATGATCAAGAATGAGTTAGTTTCTTGGTTTGGTCCTCGATTCTTGCCGCGATATCTTCGAGCACGTCAATTGGTTTTATGAGGGGCAGTCTCACGTGGTATTCCCCAGACACGCCGAACCCTGTTCCAGGCCTCAACAATAGCTTCTTCTCCTTGAGAAGGGACTCGCAGAAAGGCTCCGACTTGACCCCCGTACCTTCGATGTTTGGGAAGAGATAGAAGGCCCCTTCAGGCATATGACAACTAATCCCATCTATCTCGTTCAGCCTTGGAACCATGAAACGCCTCCTATTATCGAACTCTTTTAGCATCTTCTTAACGGGTTCCTTGGAGCCCTTCATCGCCGCTGTTCCGCCGATTTGTGTGAATATGTTTGTGCGATAACCAATGGGTATCTTTTGGAGGTTCTTGGTGATAGCCTCATCTGCTAAGACGTATCCAAGACGCCACCCTGTCATGGCGAAGGTCTTGGAGAAGCTGCTGCAGATGATGGTCCTCTCCTTCATACCAGGGAGTGAAGCGATGCTTACATGCTTTCGTCCATCCCAGACGAACTCACGGTAGACCTCGTCTGAGAGAATCAATAGGTCGTTATCGAGGGCTATCTCGGCTATCTGTTTGAGTTCAGCCTCTGTGTATACTGTCCCTGAGGGGTTGTTGGGGTTGCAGATCATTATCATCTTGGTCTTGGGGGTTACCTTCTCGTTGAGAGCTTTTACGTTCAGACGGTATCCTTGTTTCTCGTCCAGCGGCACCCCGGTCTCTTTTGCCCCGACGTATTCTACGATGTTGGAGTAATCCATAAAGTAGGGTTCCAGTAGGACAACCTCTTCCCCTGGGTTCACGGTGCCAGCCACGGACACAAACAGGGAGACACCGCTCCCTGCAGTTATGGTTACCTCGGATGGTTTCCAGTCAACGTTGTCCATGCCATGGTATTCCGCTACGGCCTTCCTCAGTTCTGGTAGGCCCTGATTTGGGGGGTAATGAGTTTTGCCTTCATCAAGTGCTTTCTTCGCGGCTTCCCTGATGTGAGTGGGTGTGTCAAAATCTGGGTCTCCACCCTTGAGACTTATAACGCCCTCTATTCCATTCGCCATGGCGATAACCTTGGCGTCTGATCGGGTTTTCATCGCTGCGAGGCGATTCTCTATAAACTTGGTCATTTAGTATCCCTTGTATCTGGTATTGTTCGGTTGTTCAATATAGCTTTTTATTTGAAAAGTTTAGGGTTCGTGTTCGATTGTCGAACAAGGTTCGTACGTATCGAACGTTGTCATCATCAAGTCTATGTTTTCTTGTTCAATACTACCATTGTCACAAGTGCATTACATCAGATCAAAAGAACTCTGACAAGAGCCCATTTCACCATCTTATACGCAAATTATTTTATATTTATTTAAACTGAGTACTAAACTGTATCTGATATGTTTGAAAAAGTTTTCAAGAAAATAGAAGCAGAGACATCTGGAGCAACTGCGAGAGAATATAACACTTATATCGCACAGTTCCACCGGGTCCAAGCGAGCCCAGGCCTCCGAGAAGCAGCCAACTACTGCGTAGATATCTTCAGGAACAATGGGATAGAAAACGCCCAAGTCTTGAGCTATCCCGCTACGGACATGACACGCTACATGCATTACAAGCTGTTTCAAGAATGGGCCATAGAAGAAGCCGAGCTCAGCATCTCATCGCCCTCATGGGCCAAGAGACGCATCAACAGGTTCAGGGATGAACCCATGTTTGTCATCGAGCGGTGTCCACCCACACCCCCAGAGGGGTTGGAGGCCGAGGTAGTCGTCCTAGAGGATGGCACACACCCCGAAGACTATGAGGGCAAGGACGTAAAGGGAAAGTTCGTCCTCTCAAACGCAGGCCCATACCTTGGCACAGACATCGATCGTCTAAGGGAGCTGGCGGTTGAGAAACACGGTGCCATAGGGATAGTATCTGATATGTGGCCTGGACGAGTCACACTGTCTAGGGACCGTGGTTTCTGCAATGTCTTGGTGCATAATCGTTTCTGGTGGATGGAGACCTGGAAGAAGTGCCTGGGCTTCATGCTGACCCCCAATCAAGGGGAAGACCTCAGGAAGCTCATAAAAAAGGCTGAGAGACGAGGAGAGAAGGTGAAGCTCAAGGCAAAAGTAGATGCTTGTTTCTACGATGGGACCATGGATGTGGCAACCGCAGTCATACCCGGCGTTGGGCTTCCAGAGAAGGAGGTTCTCTTGGCGGCGCATACCTGCCACTCCAAACAGAGCGCAAACGACAACGCATCTGGACCAGCGGCATGCCTAGAAGCGAGCAGGGTCCTCAATGGGCTGATCGATAAAGGCATCTTACCGGAGCCGAAGAGGAGTATCAGGTTTCTCTTAATGCCTGAGGCAGCGGGAAACGCAGCTTATCTTGAGCAGATAGGTGATAAGCGCAGTAATATCATAGCTGCTCTATGCGTCAACATGGTGGGCTCGGACCCTATGATCGTGGGTACACCTATGAAGATCTCCAGGACCCCCATGTCCATGTCATCGTACACCAATACCCTCGCCGAGAAGATCATCCAGTATATGGCTAAGATATATCCTGAATTCTGGTGGACCATAGTCCCCCGTGGTATGAGCGGTGACCAGCAGTGGTACAATGACCCGTTAATCGGCATACCCATGCCCCACATATCCCACAACGACCCCTACTGGCACACAAACAAGGATAACATGGAGAACATCTCCGAGGAAGAAATGAGGAAATCATCCCTCTATGTAGCCACCTATGCCTACTTCATCGCAAACGCAGGGGTGCGGGAGGCTGTATGGCTCGCAGGAGAAGTCGCGGCCGAGGCGAAGCGGATGCTCATCGATGAGTCAGGGTTGAGACTGGCCAAGATATTGGAGTCAGCGGAAACGAAAAAATCTGAAGGAAAGGAACTCGCTGAGAAGTCTCTTGCCAAAGACATTCACGACTTGGAGGAGAAGCTTGCCTTCATCCTCGAAAGAGAAACAGTAGCCCTGAGGTCTGTTGAGAGCCTGTTGACGCCCCAAGAAGCAGCGGATGTCTCTGGTTATCTTGATGAACTAGTCGAAGAGGTTTCCTCGGCTGCCGATAAAGAGAAGGAGAGGATAACCAAGGTTGCAGGCGCCTTCGCGAAGTCTGCTGGCCTCGACTTGGTCTCGCCTCCAGAGAGGGTTTTGACTGAGGGTGAGAGAAAAGCATCAAAAATGGTTGTAGAGCGCCTCTTCGAGGGCGGTCCAGTGCCGATATATAGTAGGGATAAGGCAGACATGACCCTCGCTGATCTGGACGACTATGAAGCCTTGAAGAACACCAAGAGGACTCCGGGTCGAACCGATGAAGAACTTGCTACCTTCTGGATTGACGGCGAGAGGAACCTGTTAGAGATATGTGACCTTGTACGGCTGGAGCTGGGACACGTGGATGTTGATTACCTCGTGAAGTTCTTCCCCTACATGTCCAAGTTTGGCTGGTTCAAGATAAAAGCAGAATAATACCCATTTTTTATACTAATCTTTTTATTTGTAATTCCCATTCCTTCTAGAAGGTTTCCCGAATATTGTTATCTTTACGATCTTCAGGCAGGCTCTCGGGCAGATTCTACGCGATCTCTATCTCATCATTCCTCTTCCAGTTGCCAAGATACATGGTTCAACCCGTCTTCGCGCTTTACCTAATAAAACTGGGGGCCAGCTTAACTGAGGTCGGATTGATTCTCTCAATCCAATCTATGCTGACGCTGTTCCTGCGGATCCCTCTTACCTTGGTGACTCAAAGGCTCGGAAAAGAGAAGATGATAATGCTGGCGTTCGTGGTGCAAGCCACTGCATACTTGGTCTACTATGGTGCTCCCAGCTATCTCTGGTTCTTCTTTATTCCTTTCTACCAGATCATCGCCACTGGCTCTTTCAACCAACTCGCCCTAACTGAGGCAACCAACGCCGCACCAGTCACAAGACAGGGGGACGCCATAGGGCAGTACATGACCTATATGCACGCCGGTCAGTTCATAGGCCCATTGGTCACGAGTTTTCTACTAAGATACGTCGAATATCCTGTGATATTTCTGGCAGCGGCATTGTTCCCAGCCCTAGGGTTCACCTTATTTTTAAGGGCCAAGTTTGGAGAATCAACAGACAAAGTTCCAGAGGAACCCTATGAAAAAGTAGAGAGTCAAGGTGGATGGAAAACCCTCAAGAAGGTGTTGAATGTGAAGGATGTACGCCTACTGGCTGTGGTTAGGTCATCCTACTCTCTGA
>CAZVMT010000168.1:0-6588 GCA_964628765.1 uncultured Candidatus Bathyarchaeia archaeon
GTGGATTGACCGAATTCTAAAACTGATAACGCTAATAGACCGAATTGAGACAATAAGGTAAGTAGGGTTAGCTAAACTTGAGTTTGAGGTATTTATACTCTGCAATACTGTCAGTTTCATTCACCAGATATTTTATCGAAAGAAAAACGTGACAACTCTTAGGAGATTCTCCCACACCTACTTGATCGGTGCATTTCCAGTAAGATAGTCGATTTTTTCACTTTTAAGCTCCTTAAATTTGGGGATTTCCAGACTAGTTTTTTTTTAAGGAGTAGGAGGGCTGTAGTCTTAGGTGCCGTCACTAATGTCATTAAAAGTTATTAGTCTATATTTAACTAAATTTATAAAATATTTAATAAAAATATAATAATAATATATATAATAGTATTTTTTTTTTTGGCGACGTTGATGACGGCTCACCCTTTATAAATACTCTTTTTTAGTGGGGAGTATGGAGTCTGGCGACCTCAAACTAATAGTCCTAAAAAGCCAAAATGTTAAGATTTTTACCACATCCTTTAAATATGGTCATAAAAATCGGCTTTTCTGGGGTTCCTACTCCCAAAATAGTAGGTGATCGAAGTTATTTATGGAGAAAACTCTATATATAATATAATTAAATAAGAAAAATTAAAAAAATGCCATTTTCTACTAAAAAATTAGACGAAAAACAGATAAATAGTATAAAAATGCTACGTGCAAATGGAGTTTCTTATAGGCAAATCTCTGATGCACTCAATGTTAGCTATGGGAGCGCCCAAAAATACGGCAAAAACGTCACTTTTTTACCAAAATCTATGAGAAAAAATCCTTTTGAGTTGCTTTCTCCAGAAATAAACCCAGAACAGTATGAAAAAAGAATCCCAAACCCAGAAAACTACCAAGATGATGCCGCAAAAGAGTGGTGGACCGAACATCATAAGTCTGGAACTCGATTTGAAGGTCCTCTAAATCTATTTTCTATTACTGAATTACAGGAAATTATGGAAGAGCCGACAGATTATCACTCTCAGTTATCTATGGCAGAGTGGGCACAATACTATCTAGAGGGTCCAGATAACTTTTTGCGTCATGCACCATTTAAATGGGGCGATGGACAACTTGAAATTTTTAATCTTTGGGAAAAACACGGTAAATTAATGATAAAATGTCATAGAGGATTTGGCAAAACTGTAGCTATTGATGCTATTTTAACAAGGGAAATATGCGAAAATAGAGAAAAAAACTATGCTATATGCTCACAAACAGATAGAGAAGCTCGTAGAAGAGTAAAACATGTTGGCGATATGTTCTTAAAGAATAAAAAACTAATAGCCGACTACGGATTTTTACCACATCAAAAAATATATAAAGGAACAAGGCAATCTTGGACAAAAAGCGAAATAACAGTAAAGCGAGAAATTTCTCAGACAGATCCAACTCTTATGTGTCTTTCATCAGAATCAAAAAGTTCTACTGGTCCGCACTTTGATGGAATAGTATTTGATGATGTCTGGTCAAGATTACTTGATAGAAATAAGGAAAATAAAGAAAAATGGCTTGAGTGGTATGATGGAGAATTAGAAGGAACCTTAGAACGTGCATGGGAAATGTGGATATATACAAGGAAAAGCCCAACTGATTTATATCAAACTTTTGAAGATAAACAATATTACGTTATAGTAGAAAAACCAGCTTTTATAAAATACCCCAGCCAATGGCATATAGAATATAAACAAGTTAACGGACAAAAAGTATTTGATAAGATAATTGTAGAATCAAAAGATTGGATAGTATCAGATCCTAGCAGATTCACTCCTGAATTTTTTCTTGAAAAAAGGATGAAAATGAATACTGCAGAATGGGAATCTGAGTTCCAACTAAACCCTGTAGCACGTATTGGTAAATATTGGAAATGGAAAGATCTCCGTTTCATAGATACTTATCATGATTTTTTTATATTATTAAAAAACCAACAACTGCGAAACAAAGCAAGAATAATAGGATCTATGGATATAGCGACTGGATCTTCAGCAAGAGCAGATTATACAGCATTAGCAATAGTTGCATATTTTGCTGGAAAATATTATTTCTTGGATCTATTCTTAGAAAGAGGTGCAAGTATAAATGATACTGTTAGGATGTTGGCAGCCGCAAAAAAAAGATACAATGATATGGAAACGGTATATGTTGAGGCAGATTTTCAACAATCGGCAAGAGCAGCCGAATTAAAAACAAAAGCAAACTTTCTTCATATATTACCAACATTAGCAAGACAAGAACAGAGACTTATAGAAAAAGTGGTTTCTGATAGAAAAGAAGTAAACCTTGTAGGCAAACCATTAAGAATATGGGCTACTATAGAATCTATAATAGAAGATAACTGTCTTATGATTAATAAAGGAATGGATAATTTTAGAGAATTTAAGGATGAATTTATAACATTCCCAAGATGTGAACATTTTGATGTACTTGATGCTTTAAGTACAGGTATATTTAAAATGAAAAAAAAAGGAGCAATTATTTTTGCTCTTCATGGTTAATATTTTCTTCTATCCAATTTTTAACTTTTTTATATTGTTGTTTTAAAATTATAAGAAGTTTTTCTTTATTATATGATACTTCTGAACCAGAACATACATCATAGAAACCATCCTCTAAGAATTCTGCAACACTAAACCCAATTCTGAATACCTTATTCATATTTATCACCAATATAAAAAATTTCTATTTCTATATTCATATATTCTGGGCAAGTGTCTTCATTATGACTATGCGACCTTCCCATTCTAATAAACATTGCTATTAAATCTCTTAGGCGACACACATTAACGATAACCTTTCCACTTCGTCTAGCCACATATAACCAACTACTATGTCCTTCTGTAAAACGATTAGAACCTCTATATGGAATTATAACAGCTGGAATTGTATTCCAATTATTCTGTCTCGCATGATTATATCTATGATGACCTATACATAAATTATTTTGGCTATCTATAATTATAGGATTTTCTACTCCAGAACCAGTATAGCCGTCATGCTTTGCTAATTCTAAATGACTTTCTTTTACTACGATTTTTCTCATAGGAAATTGAACAATGTCATCTTTAGTAAATCCATATACTTTCATATAACATTCTGGACAAAATCCTTTATGAGATAATTCCTTTTTACATTTAATACATTTACTCATTTTCTTCACCAAGTTTTCTCTCCTTCTCTCCTTTATGTATTATTCTTATTTCAGGTCTGACTCCCATTATCTTTTTATATTCCTTGATAACAGTTGCTAATGTTATTGGTTTATCTAATTTTCCACCATTTGCAAAATAATCAACATAAAATTCGGCATTTTCCATCATATATGGAGATATAAATACTCTATATAATTTTTTATATATATCTGGATATTCTGTTCTATGGTATTCCATGAATTCATATGCTGGTTTTTGCATTATATTCCATAAAATATAATCACATTGAAGCCAAGCTTTTTCTAATTCATTTGGTTCTCTATAAACGGACTTTTGGTCCATTTTTTCTGCTTTTTTGACTGCAAGTTCTCTTAATTTCTTTTGACGAATGTTTTCTAATTCAATTTCTTTCCAACGACGTTCTCTTCTTTTTAGACCTTCTTTTTGTTCATCACGGTCTATATCGGCAATTTCCCACTCATCAATAATCTTAGTTTCAGATTCTGGCTTATTAAGTTCTTTTCTAAGTTTTGGTCTTACCTTTGGCAAGTTTTTCATTCACCCATTTTTCTATTTCAAAAATCATATTACCTAATTCAAAATAGCCGATACAGCTTTGAACCCAACCATATTGGTCTATTTTGTGTTCTTCATGACATATTGGACATTTAAATGTTTTCATATATCCACCCCTTACCGCCACATTTTGGACATGTAATTTGTTGTTTTATATTTTCTTTCATAATTAAATATATCGGTACACGATCTCCTTTTGTATATGAATTTTCACATCCAGAATAAGCTACAATTCCATCTGGATTAGGCATTTTTGGTGTACATCTCATCACTTCGTTTTCACTTGTTATCCATATCCATTCAGTAGCTATCATATTTTCTCCAGCCATAAACCATATTATTTTATTTTGAAATCTCATCAAAAGTCTTAGACCACCTTTCTTCTATAGTTCCTTTTCTTAATGCAATATGCATTTCCCAATATATGAAAAATTCAGATATAGCTTTAAAAAATATAATATTTGGTGTATGATCGCTTATGCCGTCGCATTTTGCCGCATCATACATATTATAATCACTTGCTTCTGCTGGATATTTATGTACACAATATAAGAATATAGCATTTTTCATTCCATAGTATAAAGTATCTTTAGGGTCGCTACATGATACAAAAACAGGTTCATATATATCCTCAAATTTTTTAAATATATCTGCATTATTTCTGTCTTTATATCGTATCTTATAATATTTCACTCCTAATCTCTTACATATATCTACAGCTTCAGGATAACACGGAGTAAAATAAACAATAAGACCAAGCTTAGTTCCATAATCAAATACCTTTCTAGCCATTGTTTCATTAAGTATATTATTCCAATATTCCTCTCTTACTTGATCTTTTTTAAATAATTGCAACTTGGCGAATTCAATACCAAGTTCTACGCATTTATCCATCATTCTATATATTTCATCAATATTTTCCCAATTACTTGCCAAATCTGGCAATATTTTACAACTCATTTTGGATTCCTCTTAATATTTTTTTCCATTTTTTTTAATAATTTCGGATGAGCCTCTATATAATCTAATATATGAAACCAATGAGAATTACCAACAGCATCATATACTATTTGAGCTATTTTAAAATCGGATATAGTGTCTACAGTAAGACGTATATTTGTTTCTTGTATTGGCTTTGGTATATCTAATATTTTAATATTGAATAATTCTGGATGTTTTCTAATATATTCAGTTGGATGATTGACATCATCTCCACTAGCATTGTTGTTTGCAACTTCTAGAGCCTTAATAGAGACATATTCTATATAAAATCCTTCATGGCGATGCATTGCATCATTATAAGATATATAATCAAATTCTCCTGTTTTTGCCCATGTTTGTATCATAAAAAACAATCCTAATTGTATAAATGGATTGTCTGCACATACTCTAAATACTCCATCAAGATTGAATTTCTTCGACGCTTGTAAAAAACCATATAATGTTGACCATTTCTTTTTTTCTAAAAAATATGGAATATCCATCTTTTTACATATTTCTATTGTTTTTGTTGATATATTTTTGGTTGTAATGTATGTTTTATAATGTAAATGTTTAAATCTTTTTATTAATAATTCTAAAATAGATTTGTTTTTATAAAAAGGCATAACAGATTTATATGGCAATCTATTTGATTCATCTCTACATTGTATTAATATACTTATATTCATGCTATATAAGCCTCTCCATTATCATTAACTTTTAAATTTCTATGTTTTGCATATCCCATAAAATATGGTTTTTTTTCAATACCGTTCTTAAACTCTTCAAACTTCTCAATTAATTGTCTTGATCGTGTTTCATATGTATGGTTTTCTATAATCCATTCATATGCTTTTTCTATCTTTTTTTTTCTTTCTTCAATATTATACTCAGAAAACCATCCTTCTTTTAATAACCCTACTTGTGCCACATCATCTATAAAATAACACATTTCGTTAGTTAGTCCTATTTTTTTATAGAAATCTTCTTGTTCTTTGTTATGAATTCGTATAATACATAATGTTTTTGAAGCCATTGCTTCTAATAAAGTTCTTCCAAATCCGTTCATATAGCCATCATCTATTAATATAGCCTCGCATTTACTTAATATGTCTCTATAATAATCATGACCTTTTCCACATTGGATAAACCTTATATATCCTTTATCTTTACATTCTTCCATAAAACCGACTTGATCTTCCACTATCATTTTCACTATTTTACCATTAGCGACAGCAAATTGCCAAAAATCTACAGCCCATCCTAAAAAACTTATACCATATATTATTTTATCATTTGATGGTGGAAATAACTCTTGGTCTACCGCAACTAATAAATCATCCCTATATTTAATTTTTGAATATTCATGTGGTCTACCACTTTCAAATGTTTCTAATCTAAATGGATATGAACATAATAGCATATCTGGTGTATCTATGTCTGGAAAGTGTGTATATTCTCTATGTTGATAAATTACTGGACATTTTATATCAGAAATATCATATCTATTATATGTTTGCTCAACATATATGAAATCTGGATTATATTTATATTCAATAAATTTTAAAGGTATTTTTTTTTTATATCTAAAGCATTCTTCTATGTCATACGGCTGTAATACTTCATACAGATTATCAATACTTATTTCAATAATTTCATGTCCTTCCTTTTTTAAATATCTTGCAATACATTTTATAAAATTATTATCTCCTATACTACTACCAGTATTTTTACCAAGAATGGCTATCTTATATTTATTAACAAAACCATCTTTTACTTCTCTACAGTTTGGACACCAATATTTACCACTTTTTTTATCTTTTCCTACTATAGTTCCACAGTCTCTACATTTAAT
>CAZVMT010000169.1:0-6564 GCA_964628765.1 uncultured Candidatus Bathyarchaeia archaeon
ATATCGCTGCTAACCAGCCTCTGCTCCTCTGGGTCCCTGAGCACGAGGAACCTTGTGCAGCCCACGTTGCAGCCATAGAGCGCATATAGCCCCGCCTCTAGTATCCTGCGTATCAAGTTGTCGGGTACTGGCTCGGCTCGGAACTGGCGGATGCTTTTCCTGCCATAGATGAGGCGTTCGATGGTGTTTACCTCGGCGTCCGTGAAGCTCTCCCAGGGGGTTATGGTTAGCTCGGCTTCTCCGCCTTCCCTGAGTCGTTTGGCTGCCTCGATGTATTTAGTGCACCATTTGATGTCGGGTGGGTCGAGGCTGAAGCCCCGCTCCTTCCATATTTCCAGCAGCTTCCCAGCTACTACTCCGAAGTCATCCGGCATGTTGTGGGTGCTGTTGAGTATCCTGTAGATGTATACCTCTATGGTGTGGTGGGTGCGTTCATGGAAGATGGCTCGAAGATTATCCTTCTTCATAGCCATTAACTGGTCACGGGTGTAGCCGTGGACCTTAAACTCTTCACTCATAGTAAATACAAAACTCGTGGTGAATAGATAATACCTGTGGAAAACATTTGTCATTATGATAGAGGAGCAAAACAGCTGTTCTAAAACCTAGTATTATATCGATTCAGGTATTTTTTCTTGTGAGTGCATGGTGTAATGGATTCACTTGAGTTGGAGGACAGGAGCGATGAGAACCTGATCCTCTTCCACGCAGAGGAGTTCAAGGCGATATACCTTGGGGAGTCAGGGTACGAGACGCTCCCAAATGGGGTACGGTCAACAGCCAAGCGACAGGGATTGCTCTGCAGTAACTTCTATCCATCGAAGCAGCGGTTAACCGAGAAAGCCATAGGCATCATGCGGAAACATGGTTTGATCGACTCGGAGAATGATCCGGATGGACCTCGGACGTAGCCGACGTTTTCTCGTATTCTCGATAATTATCATCATAGTCATCATTGCAGGTGTGGTCAGGTTCTCTGGGAAGCGGTGGCTCACCGTTGAACTTGAAGTATCTGGTTATGGAATTCCAGCACAGTCGAGCACAAGCGTGGTAGGAGACTATGGGAAGCTCACGTTACCACACTCGTTTACGGTGGGCAGGGTGAACCCGTTGACGATGAATGACGCACATTTACACACAGCGGTTATGCCGGGGCTTGTTTTGTTCGGGTTTGAGTCCAGTGAACCGGTGGACTGCATGGTGGTCATGGATGATAAGCCCAGTTGGGGCTTCGACCAACAGGTTGACTCTGTTCTTGTTAATCTATCTGGTTGCTACGAGTTCTATGATGCCTTGGAGATCGGGGAAAGAGGCGTCCTGTCTTTCTGCTTCAAGGCAGACACAGAGACATTAACCAACGTATCCCTGATGGCGGCAAAGGACATCTGGTTCTCAAAGCACAGGGATTCAAGCATTGAGGTAAATCAGGCTGTTGACACCGCGAGGGTGTTTCTTTTATTGAATGGGGTGGATGCGGGGAAATACCTGAGTCATACCGTGGAGCAGAGAGTGCCTAACTATTACTGGCAGAAGGATTTCCAGTATGATAACCTCGCCAACTTGGTCTACCAGAGTCTCCCCACGCCAAGGGATTATGTCGCTGTTCGTTTTGAGCAGAGATACCGCCCTGGGCACAGTTATGAGGTCTGGGTGGAACAGGAGACCTATCAAGTGGTAGGCGGAGATACATGCAGATGAATAAGGTTTATCGACTCATTTATTATAAGGATGTGAAACTTGAAATAAATCAAGTGATGAGTGAAAATAGCATTGAATCATAGATCCCTTTTGTATTTCAGCGTAATATTAGTAATGGCTTCAATATTTGGTAATAGCATATTATGCGATGATACGTTGATTTTTGAGCCGAACACAGTCAAGACCTGGGACACTGGTTTTCTCTTCAGGGAATCATTGATCACGTTAGAGGCTCATGATATGACATCAAACATCAACGAGTCATGGCGGACATTAATGATGTACATAATGGATGACAGCCAGTATCAGTCCTACATCGAGACAAATAGTTTTGATTCATTTACTCCCCGTGGGAGCAACTTGGAGGGCATAGCGTCAACCACTGATACATCTATCACGTATAGAATCCCCTATGAGGATTATTGGCACGTGGTGATCATCAACACAAGGCCAGCCTCAAAAGCGTATCTTGAAAAAATATTTATGATAAGACTAGAAGTCGAGTTGAAGGCGGGGTTTCTGAGGTATCCGGGTTTTCTCGGGATACTAATCGCAGGAATACTCTATTATAGGAAAAGAAGTGAAGCGGATATGAGCCAAGTTCAGAACATAGAGAAAGAGGCTGATAACTACTCCATCGAGAAAACATGAAGACGATGGTGTAATGTCTGCTCCCTACTCGGGTGAGTTACTGGGGACGCAGGGGTATAGGGTTCCTATTCGTGGACTCGTGTTTGACGCCCGGGTGATTGTCTGGTATTGATGCTCTCGATGTCAGTGATATTTGAAGGCGCAGCAGTTGAATTACTCTAGTAAATTCATTAAATTGGTTTTTTATTCGCAAAGGTGAGTGGATATTGAGTGCAAGGTATTTTTATATTTAGTAAAATATTATGAGTGGTAGTATGGAATCTGAAAATATTTTCTCTATTTTGATGTCCCTAATCATTATCGGAGTATTCTGGAATATTTACATAGAATATAGGAAAATTTGGAACGAGATCAAAGCCCTACGTCGAGACGTAGAAGAGTTGAAGAAAAAAGAATCAGGAGAATAGAATGTGAAAATCCCCCGTAATATCATATTAGGCATACTAGATGGAGTGGTGCTGAATACATGGCTATTATACAATCAGACCACTATTCTATACTCCATCCTACTCAGAGACTTTGAATTAGTCTTCAAGTATGGTGCCTGAGCCAAGAACCTTCTGAATACAAGCGCAGGCATATTCACGAAGGATTGATACTAGTATAAGGCGCTATCAGAACCCAGAGGCGGATACGCATGACAGAATATCTTGCTTCAATTGTTTTTATTTCTCCATAATATATAATATTGACATATTCTATATGTCATATGACATATTTGATGTATAATCTGTTTGGGTCCAAAACGAGAACAAAGCTAATCACGAAGCTAATGATGGAACCAGACAGACAATTCTACATCAGAGAAATCTCACGAGAGACCAACATCCCCTACAGCATGGTCTACAAGGAACTCGATAACCTAGAACAACTAGGACTAATCAAGAGCCAAAAAAAAGGCAAGATAACCCTGCTAAGTGTAAACAAAGAGACCACCTATTACAGGGACTTACGAAGCCTGATAATGAAAACAACAGGCATCTCCAGCACGATTCAAGCCCAACTCAGAAAACATACTGATATAGAGTATCTTTTGGTCTTCGGCTCAGTAGCCAGCGGTGAGGATACACAAGAGAGTGACATCGACCTCATGGTAATCGGAGACATCCCAGAGATAGAGTTGATTGAGGAAGCGAGAGAGATAGAGAAAAAGGTAGGAAGGGAACTCAACTACATCCACTGGACCCGTGATGAGTTTGAGAAAAAAATAAAAGAAAAGAATCACATCCTGATTGATGTGGCAGAGAAGCCCATAATCATGCTCAGAGGGAGCGAGGATGAGTTTAGAGACTCTATTAAAAACGGGTTCACTGAGGAAAATTAACCCCGACAGAAGAGTCATTGAGAACGCATTAGCAAAAGGCCGTAAGGACCTGAAGGTATCCGAGACCCTCATAGGCTTAGGAGAATACGACTGGGCATACACTACAGCCTACACAGCCATGCACACTGCCGCGAGGGCATTGATGAACAACATGGGATACAGACCCTCAAGCAGAGACGGACACGTCGCAGTAGTCAGGTTTCTCGAAGCCCAGGAGCTAGGGCTAGACATCAACAAGTATGCCGGCACCTTGGATCGCATGAGAAGAACCAGACACAGGGTCATGTATGATGAATACGATATCATCACAGAGAAGAGCGCGAGTCTGAGCTACGATTGGGCCAAGGAGTTCATATCCCTCGTTGAGGAGAGAGTAAAGTAACTAATCATACAGCTCCGGGGGGGAGGGGGGTCACCCCATCCCAGCCCTAAAAACACCCCCAACGAGAAAACCAGCCCCAGAACAACCCAATTCAGACCACATAACATGACAAAAAGCGATCAGGTAACCGACAAAACAGTGCACAAACACCGCCCAGTAAACAAAAAAAGCCCCAAATTACCACCAACAGACCCCAAAAGAGAGGGATTTAAACACAACCCAACAGAAAACAAACCCATGAAAGGCAGACTATGCATCATAACAGGCGCCAACTCAGGCATAGGATACCAGACCGCAAAAGGACTCGCAGAAAAACAAGCAACAGTAGTAATGGTCTGCCGAGACCAAGAAAAAGGAGAAAAAGCACTGGAAGAGATCAAGTCAGCCACAGGAAGCAACAGCCTCTACCTCATGCACTGCGACGTCTCATCCATGAAAAGCATCGACAGATTCACCCATGAATTCCAAGACCGCTTCACATGCCTCCACGTACTCATCAACAACGCAGGCGCAGCCTTCAGCCGACGCCAAACCACAGAAGAAGGCCACGAGAAGACCATCGCCACCAACTACCTCGGACCATTCAAGCTAACACACAACCTACTCCCCATGCTCCGACAAAAACCCCCCTCAAGAATCATAAACCTCAGCTCAGGCATGCACAAAACCGGCAAAATAGACTGGAACGACCTCATGATGACGAAAAACTACAGAAGCATGCACGCCTACGCCACCTCGAAGCTCATGGTAACCACATACACCTACGCCCTAGCAGAACGAATAGAGGGCACAGGAGTCACAGCCAACGCAGTAGAACCCGGCTTCGTAGCCACCAACCTCGGAGCCAACATGGGTGGCTTCTGGGACAAACTATCATTCAAACTGGTGAGACCCATGCAGATAACCCCAGAACAGGGCGCAGAGACCAGCATCTGGGCAGCCACAGACCCTGAGCTAGAATCAGTAACAGGGAAGACCCTCGCAAAGAAGAAGATATCCGAGAGCGCCGAGATAACCCACGACAAAGAGTTCCAAGACCGCCTCTGGGACGAGACAGTAAAACTACTGGGACTCTAAGAGCTCACTGAGCTCAACTTTCCCCAGCATCGGGTTCTCATAGATGATCTCACACAGCCAAGGCTCCTCCGCTGCGAACCGATCCACACATTCATCAAACATGTAGTGTGACAGGGCTCGTAAATCGCTCAGCCTATTTCAACCCATTAACTATTATCTAAGAATTAACCTAATTAATACATGGAACCCGAATGGAACATCTCCGCTTGTGGACTAAACTGCGCAGCCTGCGACTTCTACAAGGCGGGAAAAGGAGACACAGCGAAACAGCAAGAGATCATAGACTGGTTCAAACGAGACCACGATAAAGACATCAAACCTGAGCAGACCATGTGCAACGGCTGCCACGGAACAAAAAACATCCACTGGAGCCCAGACTGCCCCATGATGAACTGCGCAGAACAAAAAACAGTAAACATCTGCTACGAGTGCCCTGAGTTCATCTGCGCTAAACTAGAAGCCTTCGCCAAAGATGGATCCAGCACACACCATCGAACAGTCGAGAACCTGAAAGAGATGAAGAAAAAAGGCCTGGAGGCCTGGATCCGAGACCAGAAGACGCTTGAACTGTGCCCCTAGTTTCTATCCCTGAAATAGTGCCAGTAGAGCACCCCATTCAAAGCCATCAATATGGCTCCGGTGAAGAAAGGCAGCGTCAAACTAATGGACTCGATCATATAACCCGCGAGGGAAGGCGCGATGGTCTGGACACCCATTCGTGCACTGTTGCTGATGCCGATGGCTGTAGCTGTCTCCTCTGGATCCACCATCCCTGAGGCAAAGGTCTGCCTGATGGGCATCGAGAACAGGACCACGAGCCGTATCAATATCATCAAGACAACAGCCAACGGGTACCAGCCTACAAAGGCAAAGACTACAGTGAGCACGCTGGAGGCGATCCTTGAGGCGATAAGCGTCTTGATGGGTCCAAGCGAATCAACGACCTGAGGAACAATGAGATAAGTGAACATACTGATGAAACGCGCAAAAGCCAGAATCGGTCCCAAGGCATCACTACCCACGCTGAACCTATAGAAGAAGTAGAGGGTCATGAGACTGTTTACCATGCTCCACCCGAAGCCACTCGTGCTCCTCACGAGACTGAACTTGAGGATGGTACCCCAGTTCTTGATCTTTCTCTTCTCCCGTGGCTTACCATCAACAACCCTTGTATGAGACTCATGGACGGGAAACAGAAAGACGAGTGAGACTAGGTTGATTACTGTGCAGGCTACCCAGAGAAGCTGATGGGACTTGACCACATCGAAGCCCATGTGGGACTCGATGTATTGGGGTAACCCTCCGAATGCGAGCCCGATAGTGGTCGCAAGGCTATTGGTTATAGCCATGGTGCTATACACATTTGGACGGTCAAGCGGATCAGTCTTATCAGTAATATAACCCGATACCACGGGTTGCCCCGCGCCCACCG
>CAZVMT010000170.1:0-5224 GCA_964628765.1 uncultured Candidatus Bathyarchaeia archaeon
CTTCGTCTGGGTTCAGTTTCTGGTGTGGGTGCCGCACGGACCGATCCCCCGTCGTCTGTCCGCTTGTCCGGCAGCCGGTTGGGCACCTGATAGCCACGACCTGAATCGCTTTAATGCAGTTCGGAGTGCCGCACGCGCACGCCGGGGAAACCAGGGCGAGTGCGCGTCAACGTCACAAGGGGGCGATTTTTTGACGCCCGATCGAAAGAGGCGTATTCGACCAAAAGCACGGGCAACAGCCGCGCAAAAAGAGGGATTAAGTGAGAATACTTACGCCTGTCGTGTCGGGTATGACCATCCGCGAGATGATCGACATTCGATGCAAAAACGTGATGATGGTTAGTCTGATCGGGGGCGGTGCGCTTCTCGCGGGATGCACGATCCCCGACCCGGATGCCCCTGCCCTTCCGGAGCCGTCAGCAGTGTGCCCGAGCGCGCCTGTGATGGTATTGAGTGAGGAGCAACGGGCCCGAGAAGAGAAGGCGAAATATTTTTGGGCACAAGTCCACCAAGAGGAAGGGTGGAAAATCCTGTTTACCTCGAAAACCTGCACCGGGGACATTTGGGATTGGCTCGATCCCGCCACCGTGCCCGGGTCCGAGATCGCACCGCCGCCACCTCCGGAATTCAACCTGCCACCGGGGGTTCAGCTTCAGCAGACCGAACTTGATCTGGACCCTACGCTCCAAGGCCCGCCAAATTCCGTGCCGATGTTGCGTCCGGCTTTTCTGCCTTATGTTCTCGGAAACGTCCCAGCAGATTCGGTGGAGCACTACCTCGCGCACGAAGTCGCTGGACGGACGGATGGGAAGCAACAGTTGTATGCGGGTATCTATCAGGTCGTGCCGAACCTCGGTATCGGCAGCTTCATCAACTCGTACAACGGCGAGGTCGAGGAAGGGAAGTTGAGCCTATTGGAAATGGCGCTCATCTGCCGCGGCAGCGATCCGAACACCACGCTCGAGCAGGTCGGCATAGCTGCCTCACGTGATCGCGTGAACTTCGATACTGGTCCATATACGCCTGCGGTAACACGACTGCAGTTCGAGTTTTTCACCGCAGGTTATGAGACTCGCGGACCCAACAAGGGCGGCTGGACCGTGAATGGCCGCAGGGGGTTCGTGCCGAGATCGGGTGCCCCATATGGTCCGGGGGCGCGGCTTTTGCCGGTATCCGACGTTGGAGACGCCTATTATGATTCGTACTTCGAGATCCGGAACGTCGGCGGCGACTGGTGGATCGTCCATAATCATAACTGGCTTGGCTACTATCCTGGCGGGCTTTTTGACATGCTCGGCTACGAGGCTTGCGAGGTGCATTGGTACGGCGAAGTCTACGACGACGATCCGACGCTATGGACAAGTACTGACATGGGCAGCGGGCGGTTCGCAGCGGAGGGGTTGGGGTATGCGGCGTATTTCCGGCTGCCGGCCTATGTCGGTGCGGACGGGATCGTCCAGTGGCCCGACGGGGCCTCACCTTCGCCGGACAACGATCCTGCATGCTACAGTAGCTCGGGCCTTCAGAATGAGGGCGTCCTGTACGACCGCGTCGTGTACGCGAGCGGGCCGGGCGGCGACTCAGCCGGCTGCAACTAGCGCATCCTGACCATGACCATCCGCCTCTCGCGAACGTTTGCCGTGCTGGGCGGCACCATCTGGCTGGCACTGTTGTTCCAGGGGTGCAGCGGGCAAACGCATCCGGTAGGCGAGCCGCCCGTGCTGGACGTGGCTGGCCAAGCATGCGACGACGCCGGCTCACAGCAGAAGGCGCTGCAGTGTCCGCCCTGCCCGATGCCAGCAGCCACCACGATGGACGCAGGCGCCGTGGCCACGGCCATTCCCTGCAACGTGCACGCGGACTGCTACGCGATCAACGGCTTCTGCGATCGCGGCGCTTGCGTTGCCTCGCCGACGGCTCTTCCCTGCACCGTGGACGCCGATTGCGATTCGAGATTCTGCAATCGCGGCTTATGCGCCGCCCTGCGTACGGGAAATCTGCCAAATGGCAGCCCGTGCCGCGCGGACGATCATTGCCAATCGGGGCTGTGTGACCGTGGCGTCTGCACGGATATCGGAGGCATGAGGAACGCCAATCACGGCATCACATGCCGGCCAATTCCGCCCTTTGCTGAAAGACGCGGACGTAGGTTCGAAGTCCCATGTGACCCGTATATTTGCCTTGATGGCCGCTGCCGTTCGTGCAACTCAGATGCGGAGTGCACCTATTGGTACGGCGGCGGCACGTGCGCGCACGATCCGGGGTTGCCCGGCGAGAGTTGCGGCGATCATAGACCGCTCGATCCCGATGCGCCGTACAAAACCCCCCCGCCGCAGCCGCCCGGCATCGTCCCGCCAGACGCCGGCGCAGGCGCGCGGCAGTTTGCACCTGGGGCGCTCCCGCCTGGGCTTGCGCCGTCCGCAGCACGCCCGTTATCAGCTCCGCACCCGTGAAAAACCCAGAGCGAAAGCCGCACGCGATACCCGCGTGCCGAGGCCGATCTTTAGAACAAGCGGAACCACCAGATGACTCCTTCCGAGAAACTCGTCTTCGACCTTTGCAGGCGGTCGTTCCTGTCGCTTTGGAGCTACGCGAATCCACAACGCCCGGATGGCCGCGAGCTTTGTGACGTGCTGCTGGTGTTTGGCGAGCGCATCATCGTTTTCTCGGTCAAGGAAATCGTCTTCAACGAGCAAGCGAACCCAGAAGTTGCGGCCAAGCGTTGGGTTCGGGAGGCAGTCGATAAGTCAGTCGCGCAGCTTCGCGGCGCGCAGCGTGAACTGACGCGCATGACCCGCGTCATCCGTCACGATGGCTCCGATGGCGTCGATTTGCCGCCCGTCGAGGGTCGGCGCGTCCACCTTGTCGCCGTCGCCGCGGGAGGCAAGCGCAGCGTTCCATTCGGCAGCGGTGGCAAGGACAGCGGCGACTATGTGCACGTGATCGAGGAAGAAGCCTTGCAGGAGATTCTCGGCGAACTCGATACGACCGCCGATTTCCTACAGTATCTCGAAGCCAAGGAGGCGTTCCCCGGCACAATTGTCTGCGAGGGCGAGGAGAACCTTGTCGCAATTTACCTCCACGCGGGCCGAAAGTTTCCGACCGACCTTCCCATGCTCGTGGCGCAGAACGGACTTTGGCGCGAGGTACAGTCGAAGCCCGAATTCCTCGCGCGCAAGGAGGACGATCGCGCGAGTTATTGGTGGGACCGGATGATTGAAACCTTCATCAAGGACTACGAGGTCGCCCCGGAGGCCAGGCCCTCGCCATCAGACCACGAGAGAGTGGTTCGAACGATGGCTGCCGAGAATCGCTTCGCGCGCCGCATGTTGAGCGCGGCTTGCTTGGACTGGCTGCGGCGGAAGCAGCCCGGAGCGCGGAATCTCATCTCGGAATCGGGCGTCGGATACGTCTTCGGTACGTTCCCATGCGATTGGAAACGCGAGGATCGCCAAGCCGAGATATCGGCACGCTGCTTCGTCGCGCGCAGCCCGTCGGTCATGAACTCTTCCACCATCATCGGGCTGGCGACGGAAGTCTATGACCCGGCGGGATACTCGATGGACGGTTTCTACCTGCACATGCCTGAATGGACTGACCAGGACGAGGAAACCGCGAAAGAGCTTCGGGAAAGACTGGGAATCATGCAGGAGCCGAGCGTCGGACAGTTGTCCATGGACGAGTTTCCCGAGCGCAGGCACCAACCAAAAACGCGGACTGAGCGGAATAGGGAGAAGCGCGAGCGGCGAAAGCGCCGGTAGCCGCGCCGTCACTTGACCAGGGAGGGTAGGGATTCCTGTCAGCGACGCCTTGAACTCCGCGTCCGCCGCGCCGACCGTGGCCGACTCGCCTTCAATCTCTCGCAGCGTGTTCGCTGCGACCTCGAACGTGACCAGTCCTTCCACTACGAGCCTCAGGACGTTGTCGCGCTTCTTCCGGATCTCGGCGCGCCGCTTGTCGAAGTCTGGCCGCTTCACTTGCGCGGGCGCACGGGCGAGTGACTTCTTGATCGCCTTGATGTACGTGCCGATCTCCCCGATCAGGAAGTCATCTGCCTCGTCCTGCCGCACATAGCGGGCATCCGGGCACCCCATTTGCGGATCTCCCGCACGTAACGCACGATGGAATACCATGTCGCAGGAGAACCGGTCGATCTTGCTCACGACCGTCGCGTTCCTTGCATTACCCGCGAACGGCTCGGGGTCCGAGGGGCAGATTTCGTCCGATCTTCCCCTTGGCTTTGGCGCTGTGCTTGTGTACGGTCGGCGCATGGCTTCGAAGCTCTCTCGATCGGCTTCCGGCACGCGGCATCGCCGCTGGTTCCGCGAAATCCGTGGCACGGTCAGATCCCACCTCCAGCATAACTATCTCCTGAGCGATGGCCAGAAGAAGGCACTCGGCGACGAGGTGCTGCTCCTGGACGCCGGCCTTGCGAAGCTGACGGCAGCGGTAGACCCTTATCGCGATTTCATCGACCAGGCGCATGTGCAAGTCCGCTGCGACCAGCGCGTGGCCGACTTTCTTTGCGACGAAGCGCAGCGCGAGGCCGACGGCAGCATGCGCCCGCGGAGAAAAGATATCGACGCGATCCTCCCGGGCGGGTTTTCCGCCCTCTTCTTGAAGCTTCCGCTATCCCGCATCCTGCAAGCCGGCCGTCAAAAAACAGTGTCGGCCGCCGAGCAGGTGGCGGGTCACCTGCGGACGCTCGCGAAAACCATTCCAGCCGCCGGCCCCTGTGCCGATGCGCTCGACAAGGCGTCCGCCCTGCTGCGCTCGTTCAACCAGGCGCATGTCGATCTCGAGACCCAGCGCGTTCCTCTGCGCTCCGCCGTGCAGGCAGCCATCTTCGAGGTCCGTGAAACGCTGGACCAGATGGACGGCCGGCTCCGGAGTCATTTCTCTCAAGACTTTATCGACAGCCTCTACCCGGTGCTCACCAAGAAGGGCACCATCGTCGCCGACGACGAGGACGAGGACGACGATACCTCCGCCCCGCCGGACGAAAGCTAACGGCACCCCGGAACGACCGCACACTCCTCGGGCGCAGCCTCGCACCTCCCCGGCAAAGCTGCGATCGGCCGTACGCCGCATCGCGCACTGCGCCACGAGGCTGCCGCCGGCCCTTCCCTGCATCGCGCACTGCGTCACAAGCCTGCGGCCGGCGGTGCACCGCCTCGCGAACCGCACCGCAAGGCTGCGGCTGGCCGCGCGCCGTGTCGCGCAC
>CAZVMT010000170.1:5324-6563 GCA_964628765.1 uncultured Candidatus Bathyarchaeia archaeon
CCGCCTCGCGAACCGCACCGCAAGGCTGCGGCTGGCCGCGCGCCGTGTCGCGCACTGCTCCGCGCTGTTTCATGGGCCCTTGCGAGCATTCGCGGCCCTGTCGGATGACTGTCCCGGCATGTTGCGACCGCACGCAGGCCGTCCGGCATAGCTCGTGGGCGCTCTGCGGATGCCTGCAGCGCGCCCGGAAGCTTTACGCGGCAGACCGCGAGCGCGTGCAGGCGCAACAAGGCGAGCGTATCAGGGCCAATGGGATCAACACATCATCGCCCCAGCTCTCGCACACGCGCTCTACGGACGCTCCAAGCTACGTAGTTGCTCCGCAGGGTCCCAGGCAACCGGAGGCTCCCTCGAGCGGCTCCACCACGGCATTCCTCCGCGGATCCATTCCGCGCGGAGCTCGGCGTGGGCGCGCGACGAGTCGTCGTATCCGAACTCCGTGCCACAGCAAGGACAGATCCCGAAGCTCGCGCAGCCGTGCGAATCGTACGCCGGCTCGTCGAGGCCAGGGAATCCGCAGACGGGACACACGTACATGCTGCTACTGCGCATTGAAGTAGTCCAAGTTCGTGGGGCGACCATGTACCGCGGGGCCCGGCTTGTAGAAAGTGCGAATAGTGCCGTCGCGAGAGATGACGCCGAAGGTATCAGTGCGTGGGTCGAATCGAATGACATCGCCATTTGCTCTCACGCGCTCAAGAACTCCTTCAGCGCGCGGTCCCGTCAGGAACCGATCGGCCATCTGCTCGTACTTGGCCGCCGTCCTCGCGCCGAAGTCCGCACCATGTCGCTGGAAGTGATCGGCAAGCCGCTCCGGGTGAAACCGACGCCCTAGTCCCCCAGCAGCAGACGCTCTGACCGGCGGGGTGTTGCTTCCCGACCCGGTGGTCATCAGGCCGTGGACACCCGCTGCGATGTTGCCGATCCCGCCTACGATGAGCGTGGTGGATACCGCGATTGCCGGCACGCCGATGGCCGCACCGATGCCGGTGGTGGTGAGAAGACCGCCGGCGATCTCGCCCGTCACGCCCCCCAAAATACTGGCCAATCCGCCGAAGATCTGTCCGATTGCCACCCCCGTCCGAAAGTGCTGCGTCTGAGGCAGCACGTCCGCGGCGTCGAGCATTTGTTCCCCAACGCCGGCGAACGGCACCAGCCCCAGCGCCACGCCGCCGAGCATGCCCGCACGGAATTGAGCTGCCGGATGCTCTCGCCAGTCTTGCTCCGCCGTTGTCACTG
>CAZVMT010000171.1:0-6551 GCA_964628765.1 uncultured Candidatus Bathyarchaeia archaeon
GGTGGATGGAAAACCCTCAAGACGGTGCTGAATGTGAAGGATGTACGCCTACTGGCTGTGGTTAGGTCATCCTACTCTCTGAGCAGCTCAATATTCACTACTCTGTTCCCTGTCTGGGCTGTCGCAGATCTTCAGCTAAGCTCGTCAACGGTCGCGCTTCTATTCGCTGTAATAGGCTTCGCAGACGTAGTCGTCAGGATACCAATCGGTAAACTCGCGGATAAGGTGGGAGCCAAGAGGGTTTTGTTCCTGAACTACATATTGATCATCATTGACTATGTTTTAATCGCTTATTCGAGAAACTTCTACGTCCTCTTCTTGGTGATATTAGGTTATGGTGCTTTCTCTGGGATAAGGGCGGTCTTGGAGTGGACACACCTCGTCTCAGTAGTGGAGCCCGAGAGCAAGTCTTTGTCCATGTCTTTCCTCTTCAACTGCTGGGACATCGGGGCCATGGTGGGCAGCATTCTAGCCGGCTATCTAACCCTATTTCTACCCTATCAGACGATGTTGCTACTTACAGCGTTGATTAATGTACCTAATATCCCAACGATTAAGGCGATGAAGAATGACAAAAACGATGACGACTAGGCTACCCACCCTCGGTTCATCAAAGACATAAACATTGTTTTTAAATACATTCACACTGACTTAGACTGATTCAATATGGATATAGGATTTACAGCCGGACCCAAACCGGTTGAAGAGTATTTCAAGTTCGCCTCCGAGAATGGATTCCATCGTCTAGACCTGGGATGTTCTGCGCCCATCAACTTCCCTCATATGTTTAACGAGGAAAGAATACAGAAAGTAAAGGACTTGGGAAAGGAGTGGAGGATCAAGTATGGGCTCCACACCTCCTCATATGTGAACACAGCGGAGATCATGCCTGATGTCAGGGAGGCTTCTGAGCGCCACCTTCTTAACTACATCAATTTGTCGAAGGAGATTGGCGCCGAGTACTGTGTAGTCCACTGCGGCTACCATTTCTCCCAGTTTAGAGACGTGGTCATGGAGAACCTGATCAAGACCTATGAGGCAGCCGTTGAGTTAGCCGAGGAGATCGAGCTCCCGTTGGTGATAGAGAACATGAACCGTGTTCACCCTGACTCGGAGATCGTCTACCTTGGCGTGACCATAGATGAGATAAAGCAGCTCTTTGAGGCAGTGCCATCGAAGATGCTGGGCCTGGCCATGGATGTGGCACACGCGAACCTCTTACCAGGTGGCACAAAGGCTTGGATCGATGCCTTCCCGGAGAAGATATTCCATCTCCACCTGAGCGACAACGACGGCGTCCTTGACAGGCACCTCCCCATAGGCGATGGCAGCATCGACTTTGGCTCCGTCTTCTCTCAACTAGAAGACATTGGTTTCAGTGGAACCGCCACCCTTGAGGTGGGGTCA
Source organism: uncultured Candidatus Bathyarchaeia archaeon (assembly GCA_964628765.1). Classification (GTDB taxonomy): domain Archaea; phylum Thermoproteota; class Bathyarchaeia; order TCS64; family TCS64; genus RBG-16-57-9. The sequence continues at coordinate 1,408 of CAZVMT010000171.1, forward strand.
GAGGCAAACAGCGTCAAGAGCCTCAAGGTGCTAAAAAAGATACTTGGTGAGACCTAGACTCCCAAGATCGAGCCTCTATAACAGTTCCTGGTCTCTTTTTATCTCATCGGAGCGAGGGCTACCATTTACACATCTTGGTGGCTAGTTTTATGGCCTCTTTCATGGTGCCTGGATCGGCTACGCCCTTTCCCGCTATATCGAAGGCTGTCCCATGGGATGCCGTCGTTATGGGGAATGGGAGGCCGCCTGATACTGTTACGCTCCTGTTGAAGCCAAGGAGCTTGGTCGCGATCTGTCCCTGGTCGTGGTACATGGAGACTATGGCGTCGAATTGCTCTTTCTCTCTCCTTAGAAAGATGGTGTCTGCTGCGTAGGGGCCTACGGCGTCTATTCCCATCTCTCTGGCGTCCTTGATGGCTGGGGCTATGTATTCTGTCTCTTCTGGGCCGAATAGGCCGCCTTCGCCTCCGTGGGGATTCAGGGATGAGACGCCTATCTTCGGGTTCTCGATCTTGGCTTTCCTCAAAGTAGAGTGTGCTAGTAGAATGGCTTTCAGTACGTTTTCTCTTGTAATGTGTTTCACTACTTCTCCTATGCCTATATGGGATGTAACTCGGGAGGTCCAGAGGCCTTTGAGGGCGGTGATTTCCCCGTATCCCTCGGTGAGCCCAATGATGTGTGCGAAGAAACTGAGCTCACTGGCGAAATGGTGTCCTCCCTTATTCAATGCCTCCTTGTTTAATGGCGCGTATACGAAGGCGTCTATCTTGCCTTCCATCGCCAGCTTGATGGCGACGGTCATGGCGTCACCTGCGGCTTTTCCCATCTTGGGGCTTAACTGGCCCAAGCTGTAGTCTTTTGGGTCCATGTTCTTCAGGTCAAGAAGATGTAATCCCCCGCTGGCGAGGACGTCTCCTTCCACTTTTTCGATCACATCGTATTCTAGGTCTATCCCGGCTATTCTCTGGCCTTGTTTGAATGCTCTATCATCTCCGATGATAAGAATACTGGAGTCTCCGATGACAGCCTCATCAGAGAGGGCTTTCACAGTTACTTCTGGGCCTATTCCCGTGGGGTCACCGATGAATATCCCTATCCTGGGTCTCTTGGTATCTCTTTCTCTATGTGTGGTGTTTCCGGTGTTCATTTTTCTATCTCCATATCATACATTTTTGTTCATAACCATTTAGGGGAGAATCAGCGTCTTGAGAGATGACTGCTCATCAAGAGCCTCTGCCTCCTTCTCGAAGACATCCGCAATATCGCTTAACTGATATCTCTCGGAGTTTTCCAAGATGATGCCCAGGTCAAAGACCCCCCTCTGAATAGCCCTGTAGGCTTCCCTCATGTTCTCGACGGAGCGGAGCCATGTATAGTGAACTGGGCTCAGGGTTCTTATCTCGATAGCGTCTTCATGGACGCGGTGAAAACAGAAGTCTCGTATAGGCGCATAGTTGTCACCGTAGAGGTCCAGTAATCCATTGTGGGCAACCATCCCGAGTGCCTGGACTATGCCGATGCCTGTTCCACCAACAGCGTCAACTGCTACATCGACGCCCTCACCGTCTGTGATCTCGTTTACTCTGTCTACCGCGTTCTCTTCCCGTGGGTTCAATGTGTGGTGGGCGCCGAGCCTTCTAGCTATGTCCAGTTTTTTCTCTGATGGGTCAATGGCTATCACCATTGAGGCTCCTGCCTTTATGGCGCCTTGGAGCATTATGTTGCCTGCGAATCCTACGCCATTTATGGCTACTGTGTCTCCTGGTTTGACATCCATGTGCAAAGCAGCCCAGGCAGCGCAGCCGAGTGGCTCATATAGGCATCCAACCTCGAAGGAGACTCCCTCTGGTATAGGCTGGACCTGTGAAATGTCTGCTACCCAGTAGTCTGTGAAAGTCGGGTATTTCAGGCTACCAACTCTATCGCCCACCTCAACTTTTCCGCCCCCCAGGTACATATCAACAGCCGAGCCCATCTCCATGACGGTTCCACCGCCTTCGTGACCAAGAGGTCCCATTGGATAGGCGTGTTCTCTCTGTCCCTTCTTCTTGCTTGGGTCCCATTTCATGCCTCTGGCTTCATCTTGGGGTCTCACGGTGATTCCTCGATAGAAATAACGTTCTGAGCCACAGACTGATGCTTGATGCGATTTGATAAGAACTTGATTCGGCTTTACTTCTGATAATGTGATTTCCTTGACCTTTATCTCGCCAATATCAAGATAAACAACTCTAGTGTCAACCATATTTATCCAACCTCTAATACCCGGGATTAGTTATACCTCAGAGACCCCTCATTAAAATAAATTCTTATACCTTACAGAAACCTTCTAACGAGAACAAAAATAATATTGGAAAAAAAGGTAAAAATTAATCGGTTATACATTGATTAATTAGTTTAGCTGCTCGTGCCACGTTAAAGAAGTTACATGTACACTGTTTTCCTAGTTCAACTGCAGCTTCTTCAGCGGTCTTTCTCCCCGTTTTAACTTGATTTAACAGATGCTTAACCAGGTGTGGAGATACAAAGTGGTGGCCACACATGGTAATTATCTCAAGTATCTTGGGCTCAGGCAGTAGATCGAGCTTACCAAAGGTTTCAGCCGACATGTTTATCGTATGCGAGTAAGCGACAGGAGCCTTCTTGGTGACATCGTTTACTTCATCAAATATACCGCTAACAACTGTGCAGCTACCAAAATTACCTTCACCAAGTTCATTTAAGACACCCTGAACCGACTCCTTGTTATCATAGACGCCAGAGATCCATCCCCCAGGCGCCTCTAGCGCCCTTAGCTCCTCAAGGGAAACAGATCTATGAACGCCGCTATCCTGTTTCTTGGTCCAGCCTTTCAAGTACCGTTTGCTTGTATTCGTACCGTTTTCCATTACGAAGCATGTGCAGCCCACTGGATCATATTTGGTATAAATATCCAAGATATTTTTACTGTCTTCAGTTGTATTTCCTGGATAGGTGAAGATAACCCAGTCTCCCATCAGGGATTCTCGGCTTCCTCTTCTATGGTTACTGTGAGTCATCTTATCAAAGGCCTCCCGAGGCCAACGTTAGTCTTACCATTTATTCGCACCTTGATACCAGCCTTGTCTAGAATCGGCTTGAGGATCACATCGTCTCCTGACATCTTGCTAATGATATTCATAGTGAACACTGTGTCAATTTGGTTAGCAACCTCTATGCATGCGTCGTATAGTTCTGGTAACTTTTCTTTCGGTGCCTTGCATTCGATGATTGCGGAAAGCGCTTTTTCGTTCGCAACGTCTTTGAATTTTTCCTTTATCTCCCCGGTCTCAGGGTTGATGAGTATCGTGTATGGGTTTAGTGGCTCAAATTCTACTCCACATTTAGCCAACGCCATGGAGCCTTTTTCTATGTCATAGAATCTAAAGCCTACTCCGGGGCGACCAAATTCCAGCGCTAAACCTACATCGTTGTCCTTGAATCTTCCTGTCTTATCGTTGGTCTTCATCTCGTCTGTACCCCTGTCTCCTCCGCCTATTCGACCGGAATCGACATCAGCGAAGGTCATCGCTTTCGTTGTCGCTTTTTCAGTGATGTAAGAGAAATCCGAGGTGCGTTTACCAAACGATAACGCTCCACCGCTGAACATTGCTCGAATCGATCTAGGCCACGGGGTCTCTGGGAAGTGGATCGCGTCTACTGGGCATACTCCGGCTCTAATACAGACTCCGCAGTCTACGCATTCATCTTGATTGATGACTGAACAATCGTCGCCTGCTTCAATAGCCAAGATGGGGCAATATGGAATGCATTGGGAACATCCAATGCATTTTTCTGGATTGATTTTTAATTAAATACCTCCTCTGAGGAAGTGTAATTAATGGTTCAGCTTTAAAACATTTGAGGGGCTTTGAATTAACTCATATCGTTGGTTCTTGGTTAATTTATCTGCTCGGTTGTGGATGAATGATTTTATACATATATGATAGGTTGGAGAGGTGGAGAATACGGAAGACAATGGCAATCTCCTACGATTATTTGGTTAATTTATATTTAACCTCTCCACAAACTTATTTAATTTTAAGTATATAAAATTAATCATGTATTTTAACAGCAATAGCCTATATTTATCACTAATCTAATACTATGAAAAATAAGTTTAGGTTAATGCCCCCAACCCACCAACCTCTAATTATCCTAAGACCTGTTTGAAGACCCTGAGATCATTTGCTCCAAGTATTTTCTCGATGTCTTGATCCGAGTATCCCCTTGATACCATGCCTTCGGTGAGGCTCGGGAAACGTGTTACATCATCCAAGCCAGGGAATCCGCAGCCACCATCCAGATCAGACCCGATGCCAACATGATCAGCACCGACGAGACCAACCGCGTGATCCAGGTGATCAAGCCAATCCTCGATGGTCACACGCTTCACAGCCTCTGGGTCAAACCCTACTCCATCCTTGATGAAGCCGCCGCAGAAACTCAGGTTAATCACCCCACCTTTCTCAGCCAGCGCCTTGATCTGGTCATCGGTTAGGTTCCTGTGGTGGCTGCAGAGGGCTTTGCAGTTACTGTGAGTAGCAAGCACCGGGTCAGAGGTTATCTCCATGACATCCCAGAAACCAGTCTCATTCAAGTGACTGATATCCACGATCATCCCCAACCGGTTCATCTCCCCAACAACCTCCTTGCCAAAGTCAGTGAGATGAGACCCACTATCAGCCCCAGAGCCATCCCCCAACTCGTTCCGAGGGAAATGAGTAAGGGTCAACGACCTTACTCCAAGCCTGTAGATGGTTCTAAGGCTCTCGATCTTGCCCTCAAGGGGTTCTCCACCCTCCACGGCGATCACAGCAGCGATCTTACCACCCTGCGTTGACTTGATGATCTCATCGTAGCTCCTCGCCACAGCGATGGTATCCTTGTTCCTCTCCATCTCAGACTGGAAGGCGTCAAGCATCTGGATAAGTCTCAGCAACCTTGAGGTATATTGGGGGCTAACATACATGGCGAAAAGCATGCAATCCACCCCACCCTCCTTGATCCGTGGGATATCGATCTGACCATGCTCTGATCGCTCACCTAGGCTTCTCCTTGGGGGCACAGACTCATTCTCCGAGCCGATGAACGGCGGAGCCTTGATCAAGTGAAGAATGATATCA
>CAZVMT010000172.1:0-6457 GCA_964628765.1 uncultured Candidatus Bathyarchaeia archaeon
CTCACACGACTACGACCGTTGGCTGTATCGGGCACAGCGGGCGGCAATCGCGGGGACATTCGACACGGGAGTCCCCCCAGAATAGGAGAACACCATGAAAGACGACGCAACGAACCTCGAGGGGCTTCTGATTCTGACTCCGACTCGTGCTGGCCTCACATTTCACACCGAGGTGACTCTGGACATGCTCTGCAGCCACGGAGCGGAGAAGATTCGGACGGATGGCAACTCCGACATCGCGTTGCACCGTTGCGAGATTGCCAGCCAGGCGAGGGAGCGAATTCAGGAAAGTCCCGGAAGGTACCACTCGATCCTCTGGCTCGACGGCGACATGCTGGTCACCCCCTCGACCGTGCGGCAGCTGTCTCGGCTCACGCTGTTCACCGCCTTGCAGCGACCGGTCGCGCCGGAGGTGCAGGGCAAGCCCGTATCCGAACAGAAGGTCTGGCGGCTCAAAAACGGTCCGGCGATCTCTGGCGCCTACGTTCGGCGAAACGATCCCGCAGTTTACGCGATGGCGTCCTGCAACCCTCCAGTGACGCCATTGAAGATCCGAATGGTCATCGACGGAGAGACGCTCGACTACGAGCTTCCGGGAGTCATCTCTGGCATGGGCGCGCTGTGCCAGACCGCGCTGGCGTTTCTGCAACACTGCGAGGAAGCTCCAGACATTGACCGAGCAGATGGCAAAACCTTCCCGGCAATCTGCGCCTCTGGACCAGGTAAGGACGTGAACGACAAGGTCTCCTGGGGGAGCGAAGATTGGACGTACGGGTCATGGGAGTGGCAGATGGGGCGAGGCGTCTACGCTGCCACCACCCTGCGCTTCGGCCACGTCGGGCAGACAGTATTCTGGCCCGATGAGCGCACGCTATTTCTTGAGAAGGTGTCCTGACAGTTTTCGGGCTCGCCTGCGAGCGAAGTCTCGGAGCCAGTCGTTCAGGATGGTTCGAAAGAGGACCGAGCGACTGACTCCGAGCTCCGCGCACACCTGACCCGTGCGAAAGAGCAGCTGACGAGACATCCGCAGCGAGACGTGTCGCATAGCTACGCCTCGCCGCGATCTGTAGGCTCCGAATTTCACGAACGAAGCGCCTCCGAATCGTCCGCGAGTTCCAGCGCCATCGTCGCCAGGTACTCCGAGAGCTGCTCCGAGCCAGCGATGTCGGCACACGCCCTGCGGTCTTCCTGCAGGCGACGAGACACATGAGCCAGGGCCGTTGCGAATCCCGCGGAGAACTCGGGACCGCGCTCGCCATTTTTTGCTTTCAGTTGTGCGATTTGCTCAGCTGTCATTTGATTCTGCGCTTTCTCTCCAGCGTCTCTCTGCCGTGGTCTAGTGCGCTCGCCAGCTCGGCTGCCTGCTGCAGTGAGAGCCAGAGTTCTTTGCGCCCTTCGCGAACGATGAGCAGTGGCATGCGGCCATCCCGCAGCTCGACCTCGATCTGGTTGCCTGACCGCCTCTGGATGGTTCCGACGATCACCGCTGGGCTTTCCGAGCGCGTCGCTGCGCTCGGCTGCGGTCTCGAGACTGCTTGACGATCTTGCCGTTGGGGGCCTTCGAGCTTGTGCACTGGACTCGACCTTTCTGCCTACGCCACATTCGCCGTCGCTCTCGCATTGGCAACGGGACCCAGCGTCCTGGTGCTGTCATTGTTGCTCACCTAGATCGTCCGGGCTCCAGTTTCCGGCCCGGCCGATCCACGCAATGCTGTAGACCTCGAATGCCGCGAAGATTCCTCCGACGAATGAGAAGTCCACCGCCCACCAGTTGTGGCTGCGCATCACCGACTTGGCGCGAGTGTGCACAATCGCCAGAGCATCACGAGCCGTCGGGGCGATCACGTAGAACTCCACTTCTTTCGTGTTCCGGCGATCGTGCTCACGCCAGAAGTGGACTCGTACTGAGTAGGAGTGCGCACCCCTCAACTCCCTGGATAGCGAGCTGGAGAAGTCCCTTTCTTCGTAGCAGTCCTGAAGTTCGTTCATTGCGCTTCCGTCCAGATTTCGACCGATTCGATTTGCACCGCGGGGTGCGGGCTCAATACAACCAGCGTGGGGAGTGGCTGAGTCTGCACCGCATACCTATCTCCACCCAGGTCTGCGGCCATCGTCAGAGGCACACCCAGATCGAGCGCTTTGGATTTGACCGCCGACTCCGAATCGAACCATGAGGCTGCGCCCATCACCTCGAACGAGGCACGATAGACCGCGCCGGCGAACAGTCGGTAGGAACCGTCCGGCTGCGGCTGGACCTGAACCCACCGTCCGCGTTGTCCACGCGCCTCCGGTGGGGGAGCGGTCGGATTCAGGAACCCCGGCGGCACCGGTTTGCGGTTGCTGAGTCCAGCCTTCCGCAATGCGACTGCCGCAGCTGCCGCGACTGCGGCCAGCACGAACACAACGCTACGCCCAATCATCCAACACCTCTCTTAGATCGTCCGGGGTCAACTCGTGCCCCCGTTCCGTGCATTCGAAGTACAGGGCCCGCAAGCGACTGACGACGGCGGCTCGACGTCGAGGAGCTCGACGGCGCTTGGGTCGCGACTTCCGATGAAACGCGACCAGTGCCGCTCCGATTTCCGGAGGTACGTTCAGCAGCGCGGCGGTCGTCTGGTCGTACCAGATCGATTCGCCCAGCATTGCGTGAGCTCTGTCAACGTGACCGGCTAGCAGAAGCAGACGCGCAGCACCGCGCTTGTCTCGAGCGTGGACCGTCGGAGGGTCTCCTCGCCGAGACAGGTTGCGCCATGCCTGCAGGCGTTTCGAGCCATCGATCACCTCGAACCCGAGCCGAATGACCGGAGGACCGAACCACCCTCCGTATGAAATCAGCAAAAACGAGGCGTGCGCGACGTCCGGAATGCTTGCCACGATGGCGGAAGTGTACCGTAACGTGGCACGCTCAGCAATCTGTGCGGCCGGTTCGGAGCTAGTCTGAAACCTGCAAACCCTCTCGGACCGGAGAAAACGCACATGGCATCAGCAGCAATTCAGGCCCTGGCCCGTCGCGCCGAGACGGCGCGCAACACGCTGGCCAACATTCGCGAGAAGGCGCGAGTTCAGGAAGAGCGCGCCGTCACGGTCGTGGAGGTCGCGCTCGGTGGCGGAGTCGCGGGCTTCGTCGATGGGTACTGGGGAGACCCCAAGATTTTCGGAGTCCCGGCCATGGCCGGGATTGGAGTGGTCATGGCTCTCGCCGGCCTCTCCGGATACGTTCCCGGGGGCATGCACGTCGCCAGTCTCGGCGTCGGGCTGGTCACTGGACCGCTGTACATGGCGGCCCGCGACAAGGGGATCTCGGCGGCTGCCGGCTAAGGCCGGGCGGCGCGCACGCACAGGAACGCCCGCGGCTCTGGCCGCTCAGAACACACGGAGACGAACATGCCAAACGTATACGATCAGCTGATGGGCAGAGTCGGTGACGTCGACATTGGTGACATCGACATTGGCGACCCCACCGAGATGGTGGACAAGCTGGCGGCCAAGATGTACACCGAGCGCCCGTTCACTCGTGAGGACGAGGTCGACGTCGGTGGGTACGATGGTGTCGCGATTGCCGCCCTCGGCGGAACGCACACCCTGCAAGTCCAGGTGGACAACCCGTTCAAGCCGGTGGCCTTCATCGTTCCGAGCTGGCAGGCTCCTGGTCTGCAGATCTCGAACATCAAGATCGCCAGCGTGAACCTCGTCGAGGGGCAGCCCGTCCCCGCCGACCTGTTCACCGAGGTGAGCACCCAGAACGGAGTCAGCTACCCGACCATCCAAACGTCGGGCCGCATCCTCATCGACTTCATCAACCGGAGTGCGGCGGCGATCACTCCGAACGTCGCGCTCAAGGGGCGTCGCATCCGCGGGGCGTAGACGGCCCGTGCGGGTCGTCCTGAGCATCGGAGGCAGCGGCCGTGCCTTTGCCCTCACTGTCCGATCTCTTCTGCAGGCAGCTGCGGAGGGGGTCGCCAGGGAGGTCCTGCAGGGCAGGTCGCTGCCGTCGCTCTATCGCTCAGGCATCCGCTTCCGACCAGAGCCACAGCGCGGCTCTGGCGTCGAGTACTTCGACGATCCCTGGACCGTGCTCAAGCGCGGATATGGGGACTGTGACGATCTGGTCCTCTGGCGGGTGGGCGAGCTTCTGGCGTCGCTTGAGCCCGCCAGCGTTGTTTGTGATTTCAGACCGCCCCGCTACCACGTGCTGGTGAGGCGCGCCAATCGGTCCGTTGAGGACCCCAGCAAGATTTGCATCGCAATGAACGGAAGGCTCAAATGAACCCTCTCATCCTATTGCTTCCGGTGATTTTGGGCGGCGCAGCTCTAGCTGGCGCGAAGAAGCGCAGCTCTGGCGCGAGCGAAACAGACCGCGTTTACCAGCAGGCCATGGATCCCGAGATGTTGGATCTGACGTGGCTCCGGCAGGCCGTGGCATTTCTGCAGCAGAAGGGTGCGACGGTGCAGGCCCAGAACGTCTCGGCTCGCATTGCGTCGATTCAGGCGACTCAGGCCGCTGAAGCCGCCGCTCGTGCGGAGGCGGAGCGAGCGCGCCAAGAGTGGGAACAGCGAAACGGCGGAGCGCCCACCCAGGCCCAGCTGGATACGGTGTGGGGCCAGGTCCAGTCGGGGGAGCTCGACGTCCCCACGCTGCAGTACGCATGGACGCTCTTCGAGACCTACGGCACACCCGCTCGAGCAGCTGCGACCAAGGGGCAGATCGACCAGAAGACTCAGGCGGCCACGCCGGCTCCCCCCGAGCCGCCCACTGTCGTCGTGGATCGCCGGGAAGGCGGAGAAACCATCGTCGAACCGCCGACTCCCGTCGCGCCTCCCACCCCGCCGCCCGTTGCGCCGCCTGCGCCACCGACCACGCCCGCTCCGGCGCCCGCACCGGCTCCGGCGCCCGCACCGGCTCCGGCGCCCGCTCCGGCGCCTGCTCCGGCGCCCGCTCCGTCTCCCCCTCCCGAGGAAGCTCCGGAGGTCGACCCCAACGGCACCATTGCCCTGGCTCGGCGGATGATTGGAGTCGAGGACGAGACCGGCTGGAAGACCAAACTGCAGCCCGAGATCAGGGTCTGGCAGGCCAAGATGGCGCTCACCCCTGACGGCAAGTTCGGCAAGGGCAGCGCCTACAGGATGGCCGAGGAGGTTGGGGTATTACCGCGCATCCGCTACTGGTCCAAGGGCGACTTGCTGCCCGGGTGCGTGGAGAAGTACCGACAGAAGCTCTACCAGATCGCTTCGCAGCTGGAGGCACAGGGCAAGCGGGAGCACGCCGTCGCCTTGCGAATCTCGGCGGCGAACGAAACCGGCCAGGGCTACCCCAAGAAGCCCGCCGCCGTTCCGACGCAGCAGCGCATCGACGAGGCCCTGGACGTGGCCGCAGCGGTGAACGAAGCCAGCTGATTGGTCCAACGGACCGCAGAGAGGAACCCACAATGCAAGAGCCAGTCAGTTTGGTCATCCGGACGATCGATTTTCGTTGGGACCGGGCGCGCAACCTTCTCTGGCTCGACGTCTCGACGGAAGCCGGCGGTCGCTGGAGCGTCGGCTTTCCGGTCGCCTTCATCGCCGCGTCGATTCAGCACGAGCTGTCGATGCTCGGAGTTCAATCGCAGCCAGAGATTGGGGAGGACTTCGCGAGCGTCGACGGATTCGGCTCCTGGATCAAGCGCACGGCCCGCAAGGCCTCGCGCGCCGTCAAGCACGCGACCAAGAAGGTCACTCGCAAGGTCACCCGCACCGCCAAGCGGGCGATCAAAACGGCCTACCGCAAGGCGGTCCCCAAGTTTGCGAAACGAGGCCTGAGGCAGGCAAGTCGTCTGGCGAAGCGCTACGGGGCGACGGCGCTCGAGGCGACCGGAACGGCCGCGTCGTTCGTGCCAGGACTTGGGACGGGCGTGGCAGCCGGTCTCGGCACAGCGGCGGCTCTTGCCCGAGGCCGCTCGCTGGCGCAAGCAGCGCGAGCCGGCGCCATGTCCTCCCTACCAGGCGGCGCGCTCACCAGAGCGGCGCTCGAGGCCGGCATTGGCGTTGCATCCGGCAAGCGTGTCGATCGCGCCCTGCTCGCTGGAGCTCGAAGCGCGGTTCCCGGCGGAGCCGCAGGGCGGGCGGCTTTCGACACGGCCCTGTCAGTTGCTCGGGGCAAGCGCCTGGATCGAGCGGTCAAGCAGAATGCTGGACGCCTGGCCGCGGGAGTCGTTGACCCGAGACTCCGCAGGTTCGCTGGAGCGGCAATCGCTGCATCCCGCGGGCGTCGCCTGGATCGAGCCATGCTGACCACAGCCCGCAACATCGCCCATGGGACGGTCACCAGAAGGGCGGACCGTTTCTTCGGAGCGATTGGCGGCAAGGGGCTAGCGGCCATGACGGCGGCGAATCGCGTCGCCGACCTGGCCGACCGAGCCTCCGATGCCCAGCGGCGCATCCGAGCAGGGCGAGGCAGCGCAAGGGACCGAGCACTCGTTTT
>CAZVMT010000173.1:0-6384 GCA_964628765.1 uncultured Candidatus Bathyarchaeia archaeon
CGATGGCTTGTCCAGTGACTTCACTGAAGCTCTCAAGTGTTCCTGAGATCGGTGATTTTACCTCTTTCTTGATTAAGCCGAATAGAGCCTTGTAGAAGGCTAATTGTTCACCTTTCTCAACGTGGTCACCGATTTGCTTGGTCATATATCTGGGGGTGTCCTCGGGTTCGAGGCCCAGGATCATGGCTATCTTTACTATCTCTGGGTCTCCGCTGATCTCTGTCTTGGCGATTATGTCATCGTGTTTTACTGTGTCGCCTTCTTTGACGAATACATCTCCCAGAAGGGGTAGTCTTCGCAGCTTTTGTACAGTGGTGGATTTCTTGACCTTGAGTCCAGGCGTATATGCGTGGGCTTCCTCGGTCTCTTCCTCTTCTTTGTCAATTTTCTTCTCTGTTTCTACGTCTACCATTAGAGTAACGCCTCCAGTGCCTTCTCATCGTACAGGCCTACCGCCTTGAACCATTTAAGGAGCAATTCCTTGCGCTTTGTATCATCGTCGGGGAAGTAGAGTGGCCGGCCTCTAGCGTCTAACAGGAGTCCTGCTACGCCTCCCTGAACTGTGGTCTCTAATGCTTCACCTGGTCCAGCTCCGACGTTGTATTGACCCGTTGGCTTGACATGTACCTTGGCTTCCTGATCTGGCTCTAATGGGATAAGCTTCAGGTCACCTAGATTCATCTTTTCTTCTAGTGTCTTGCCGTTGGGCATCTCGATGGTTAGCTCCATTACTGGTTCACCAAACTTCGCGCATCCAGAGGCAGCGATACTGGTCCCTAGCCTTACTAGGCAGTCCTTATCGAATATGTTCCAAGCAGCGTCACGGTATACTGTTGATACGACGCCTAGGTGAGGCATCATGAAGACGCTGTCCTGCATCATCCTTGTGACACCCTCTGTGAGCCATGCGTCTGTCAATATGAGCATGCTCTGTATTCTACGAGGAGCGTGGCTCAGCAGACCGCCAGTCCCTGCGCAGATGTCGATGTTCATCATCTCCACGTAGCTGTCTACTACTGCTTGCTCGAACATGTCGCTGATGGTTCTCTCTACCTGTACTCCTTTGAGTCGTGTGGCGATGGTTCTATGGTGTTTCAGTCCCAGCCTCAATGCTTCACGTGCGACGCTGTGCTCAACGATTAAATCTTCCAATGTCTGGGGTATGGTTGTCGGCCTGATCATCTTGTTCATTAGACGGCTTGCCACTTCCTCTTTGTCGAGGCTGAATGGTATCCACCGCATGATGTTCTCGATTCCAGCTTCCTTCATGACGTTTGTAACGCTGTAACTCATACCAAGGTTGGCTGATACGCTTCGAACGAACCTACCATCTACGATTGAGTACACGTTGGTAGTCGCTCCACCAAGCCCTACGCCCAACACATTCTTGTTGTAAGTGCCCGCGATAAGCTGCATAGCCATACCTTCACCAGCTGGAGTAGGCATGATGTCGATATCGGTCCACTGCATCAGCTTCGTATATCCGGGCGCGTGACTCATGACGTGTTCCATGAATAACTCATGTACAGCGCGACGAGCCGGCTCAGTGTTTTCCTGCTCAAGAACAGGTCTGATGTTATCTACAATTTCTAGTGCGAATTCCGAGCTCATCAACTCTTGGATTTGGGGTCTCAGAGACTTGTTCCCAGCATATACGATTGGAAGCTTATACGCTACACCGAGCCTAGGTTTAGGCTCAGCGGCCTTGATGAGCTCAGCGATCTCCATTACGTGCTGACTTGCGCCTCCATCGGTTCCACCTGCCATTAGGATCATGTCTGGTCTAAGGCTTCTGATTCGCTGGATCTTCTGGTAGCTCTGCCTGCCATCGTCTCGGGCGATAACATCCATTACTATTGCTCCTGCTCCGAGAGCTGCTCTGTTCGCTGATTCGGCTGTCATTGATTTGATTAGTCCGGCGACCATCATCTGCAATCCACCGCCTGCGCTGCTGGTGGTACAGTATAGGTCGACGCCTTTTTCGCCGTCAAATGGGATTATCATTCCACCCTCGGGTGCTAGGAGCTTGTGTCCTGTTAGCTCCTCTACCTCTCGGACCGCGTTCTGGACACCTAGGGTTACATCCTCGTATGGTGCTTCTACTGTAGTGGGCGCTTCTCCTGCTACTAGGAAGCGCCACTCGCCGTCTTTCTTGTGAAAGAAACGTGCCTTCGTGGTAGTGCTACCGACATCTGTGGCAATGATAAATTGCATTTCCTCTGTGGGTTTGGTGAGGCTTGCCATATTTGTTTCATATTCGTACGTGGCAGGAGACGCTTAAATATTTCTAATGTCCAGCGCTCATCAACACCTAAAAATTAGGTTAGACTCAATCATTTTTTTCTGGATCGTTTCTCGGCGTCCTTGAGGGCTTTTTTTACTGCTTCTTCTCTTTCTTTTTCCAGTTTTCGTTTCTGTTTGGCTTCTTTTTTTCGTTTTTTGCGTTCGGCTTCCTCTTTCTTGAGGTTCTCCTCTAGGAGCTGTATTAGTTTCTCGATGTTTTTGCGATCCTCGAATACCTGTAACATCTTCTCACTCGTTAACCCAAGGTTCTCCCCTAGTGCGGGTGTGAAGGGTGCGAGGGTCGCCCTGACGAGTTCTCCGCCCACATAAGACCAAGGTTTTAGGCTTTCTAGCGTGAGTATGGCGATGGTCTCCATCTTGTAGTCTGATATTCTCTTGTATACGTCTTGAATTACTTGTTCAACTTGCTCTGAGGTTAGCTCAATGTCCCAGTACAATCCTTTCTCCAAGTAACTCTATGTCTCATGAGTATTTGTTGATTCCTCAAGCTCCTCAAGGGCCTCTCTGCGTAACTGGCGTCTGAGGGCGACGTAGGACCCCGTGAATCCACCTAGAAGGAAGCATACCAGCAGTATAATTAGAAATATGAAGCTGGTTGTACCCGTGATCACCCAGAGGCTGAACCCTGAAAAGAGCCACCCATATAATGCAGATTTTAGCCCCACAGTCAGGTGTGCATAATCAGTTCTACTCGCCAAGAGAAACGCTGGATAGAGTCCACCCAAGTAGTATACGGGGTAAGCTAGGAGAGTGACCCAGTTGGCTCCCTGGTTCGTTGTCATCAGCCAACTCATGAAGTAGACAGTTGAGTAGGATAGTAAGGCAGCCATGCCATACTCGGTGTTACTGGGCGTCCGGTCTTCAGTCACTTTGATCAAAGACTAAAACAAGGTAGAGGATAAGAAGTTACCGAAGTCCATGTTTAGTAGTTATATACAGATTGCGTGATATACCTTGATACATATGGAAACTAAAAAAATCACACTCATAGCAACATTGGCATCTGCCTACGCTGTACTTAGCCTGCTCCCGGGTATACCGATGATCGGTGCAGATGGATCAACCATTGACCTAGTGAGGATGCTTGAGATAGGCTACGGCTTGGTCCTTGGACCAATCTATGGACCCATCGCTGCTTTCCTGGGGGCAGTGGTGGGGAAGATGCTGAAGGGCGGAGGATTTGGGTTATTCTTTACGCCTCTCGCAGCGGTCTCAGCGTTTGTGGCGGCGATGATAGGGAGGTATAAGGGACGGTACTGGTGGGCTGCAGCTGGGGTTGAGGCTGTCTTAATCGCGGGGTGGTATGTCTTTGAGACGGGTCGCATAGTCTGGTATTTCCCAGTGATGCATATCGTCAGTCTGCTGGTTTTGCTCGTCCTACGGGATAGGTTAGCAGGGTGGATTAACTCTGAGGATAGACGATGGATGATCATCGGGTTACTGATCTGCAGTTTCGTATCAACGGTGGCGGGGCACATGCTTGGAAACCTGATATACATTATTATGTTAGCGCCAGACCCGGCTTTGTTTGTCGCCATCATGGTTGTCTCGTTCATTGAGAGAGTCGGCATAACCATAGGGGCAGCCCTGTTCGCTGCTAGTCTTCTTGTGGCGGTTCGTAGGATTTACCCGGAGTTACTGGATTAGGCTGGGTACCATATTTCCCTAGCTTCTCCTATGAGAAACACTGATCCTGTCACTAGAATCACGTCATCTGGTTTGACGTGTTTCTTGGTTTCAGTCACCGCCTCTGCAACTGGTATGATGATCTTGGCAGGTTTACCTGTTTTATGGGCTATTTTCTCCAAGTTTTCCGCTGCTGCTGTCCGGCTCCGAACCCTGTGTTCTGTCAATATGAACTCTTGTGTTATCTCGTTGAGGGATTGGATCATGGATTCATGGTCTTTGTCGCTGGAGATGCCCAGTATGGTGTGAATATGTTTGTTTGGAAGATATTGTTTCACTGTCTCGACGAGGGCCCTCATCGCGTATGGGTCTTTAGCGCCATCTAGCACGATCAATGGATTCTTCTCGACTATCTCGAAACGCCCAGGCCAAGAGACATCGGCGAGGCCCTTCTGGAATCCCTCAACGGGTATTTGAAACCCCTTTTTCTGCGCCTCTTCGATGGCTGCGATGGCGCAGGCAGCGTTCCTCAACTGGTGATCCCCGAGTAATGGGATGGTTAGGTGGCTGAGGGTTTGTTTGGATGTTTTCACTGTGAATTGTTGACCTTGCAGGTTCTTGTTTTCGGAAGTTATCTCTATGTCTTTACCGACCTGTAGCAAGATACTGTTCTTTTGGTCTGCTATCCTTGATAGTGTTGATACTACCTTTGGGTCGTTGGAGGCGGTTATCAAGACCGTGCCTTCGTTGAGAATGCCTGCCTTATTCTCGGCTATCTCCTCTACGGTGTCCCCCAGCCACTCTGTGTGCTCCAGACTAACGTTGGTGACTATGGAGGCTAGGCTGTCCAGCACATTGGTTGCGTCATCTCTGCCCCCTCTTCCCACCTCAACCACGGCGATATCGACCTCCTCGGCTGCAAAGTGCATGAACGCCAGTGATATCAGTACCTCGAACTGAGTTGGGTGCCTGATCCCTCTGGAGGTGAGGACGAGAACCTTCTTCCTGATCACCGCGAGATACTTTTCCATGGAGGCGATGGGGATGTCTTGGTTGTTGACCTTGATGCTTTCCCTCATATCGCTCAGGTGGGGGGAGGTGAACATCCCGACCTTGTAGCCAGATGCCTGGAGTATTGAGGCGGTCATGGCGGCGGTTGAGCCCTTGCCGTTTGTGCCTGTGACGTGGATAGACTCGAATCCTGTCTGGGGGTCATCTAGGAGTTTTAAGAGTTCCTTGACTGTTTGTAGCCCGGGTTTGGAGCCATATATTTTTAAATACTCAAACCAATCAAGGTTGGACATCTCGGGGTGCATTGAGAACTCACAGTATCATCGATTAATAAGGGCTCGATTCCGATTCGAATAAATGAACCCTTGGTTTATTGCTTAGGTATATATTGTGGAGCGCATCCCAGTGACCAGAAATCTTGGAGGAATCAGAACTGACAGAGAGTAGTAAGAAGACCCTAATCACATCCGCGTTGATATACGCAAACGGACCTGTCCACATCGGGCATATCCTTGAAAACATACAGACAGACATCTATGTGCGATTCCTCAAGATGAGCGGCAGGGACGCATTCTACTGTGGAGCAGAGGACACCCATGGTACTCCTATTGAGATTAACGCTGCGAAGGAGGGTGTGACGCCGGAGGAGTTCATCGAGCGATGGTATTCTGAGCATAAGCGGACCTATGATAATTACCTGATCGACTACGCCAGCTATTACACTACCAATAGCCCGGAGAACCAGTATTATACCGAGCTGATATTCAAGCGCTTGAGCGAGAAAGGCTACATCTACACCAAGGAGATCGAGTTAACATACTGTGAGAACTGTGGGAGATACCTCCCAGACAGGTATGTGAAGGGAACATGCCCCAGCTGTGGGGCAACAGACCAGTATGGTGATGTCTGCGAGAAATGCAACACAGCGTACAGTACCACGGATTTAGTGAACCCCTACTGCAGCATCTGCGGGGCAACCCCGATACGCAAGAACAGCCTCCACTACTTCTTCAAACTGGGGGAGTTCAGCGACTGGCTCAGGGACTGGTTGACTGGAAACAAGAGGCTGCAGCCTGAGATCAGGAACCAGATACTAACATGGGTGAACGAGGGGCTGGAAGACTGGTGTATCAGCAGGGATGGACCATACTTCGGCTTCAAGATACCGGGGGAGGAGAACAAATACTTCTATGTCTGGCTTGACGCCCCCATCGGGTACATAGCATCTACAGCCAACTACTGCAAGGATAAGGACTTTACCGCTGATGATATCTGGCAGACAGATGATCACGAGATAATTCACTTCATCGGCAAGGACATCATCTACTTCCACTTGTTGTTCTGGCCAGCGGTGCTGCATGGGGCGGACTTTCATGTACCCGACAACATCGTGGTCCACGGGTTCCTCAACGTGAACGGGGAGAAGATGAGCAAGAGCAGGGG
>CAZVMT010000174.1:0-6384 GCA_964628765.1 uncultured Candidatus Bathyarchaeia archaeon
GCAATGGTTGACATTATTATAATAAATAATACCAGTTTCTGTCTCAATTTATCCACCTATGTACTTTTAGAGTCTATTTATAAACATAATATATTTAACATTATATAAAACTGATATTAAATAACATAAAATGAAGTCATAGATTGACGATCTATCTTATCAATCAATAAAGAATCATCAATACATCTAGTGGTTTCACATGGTTTCAAGAGGTTCTTAATATATCACTATAAGGGATTATATTAGGTGATGGAAATAACAGTCAGTGATAGCGATAAAAGTGGAGCCAAGGATCCCGGGGTAGAGGAGTCAAAGGGATCCATGAAGTCACAGGAGAGACTGCTATTTGTTGATGATGATATGGCCATCCTCGATGGGTACAAGTTTATCTTCGAGAGCGAAGGCTTCAAGGTGGATCTTGCTGAGGATTCAGCTTCTATGATGAAGCTTTTGGATGAAAACAAGTACGATATGATTGTCATGGATTACCACCTCAAGGGAGAGAAGGGAATGGATTTGATCGATGAGATCTATAAACAAAACCCGAATCAGAAGATTGTCTTCATCAGCGGCCAAAAAAACGCGGACGAAGAGCTACAAAGACTAGAGATTCCCATCGCTGGATTCTTCTTAAAGCCTTTGAAGGTCGAGGAATTACTGGATTTCATAACCGCGAAGCTTCATGAACCAAATTAAGCCTCTATATTACAACTCAACATTAACTCTCCATATTCATTTTAAAGGATCTAACTTAATCGAAAATGATCAGCTTGAACTATGCCTCCATACTGATTGTTGACGATGACGAGATGATAGTCCATTTCTTCCAGATGATCCTGGAAGAGATAGGGTATGATGTCTCGACGGCGTACAAGGGAAAGGAGGCGATTGAAAGAGTTCTGGAGAAGAATATCGACCTAGTAATATTGGACTACAAGTTATCGGATATGAAGGGGGATACCTTGGCTGTCAAGCTTAAGGAGATTAACAGCCAGCTATGCGTCGTTTTCATCACTGGATATAGCGAGATAAAAGAGAAAATAATGAGTAATGATCTCTCAAGGTTTGTTGTTGTGAAGCCTATCAAGGAAGATGAGTTGATAGAGACCGTTGAGCTTGCGTTAAACGAGAAACCAATCGAATTGAAGGTCTAGGTGGAGTGAGATGAGACTTAGGAAGAAGCTGGCCCTCGTCTCTGGTTTCACTTACTTGTTGGTTTTCACTGGTTTCTTGTTTTATACGAATAATTTGATTATGAAGGGGTATCTGGAGCTTGAGGCTGATGCTATTATTGAGCAGACTGAGATAGGGTTGAATACCCTTGAGCTCAGGATAGAGGAGCTGGATCATATCACAAAGGAGTTCGCTTCAAGGGATGATACATACTATTTTATCCAGAACAACATGAGGCACTTCATCAACAGCCTGATATCGACTTCCTCTTTCATCGAGAACGAGATCAACTTCATGATCTTTTTAGATACTCAAGGAGAGATCCGGTACAGCAAGGCATTCGATCTGACAGCCCTGAGAAACGACGAGATCGATGAAGAACTATTATCAACTATTTTTGATCAAGATGTTCTAATCGATCACCAGATTGGTAGCCCTGGTGTCTCGGGGCTTCTCAACCACAACGGAGCCCCTGTTATAGTATCTTCTCACCCCATCTCATATAGCAATGAGGAGTTCCAGATAATAGGGACACTGATCACGGGTAGGTACATTGATTCTGTGGAGATGATGAAGCTCTGTGATTATTCATATCAGGACCTGAACTTAATGTATTTTGATGAATCACCCGGTGAACTCGGGGAAGGCGTGACTGTTTGGCGCCAAGACGAGGACACCATCTCTGGGCTAGTGGCGGTTAATGATATCAACGGAGAGCCTTTCCTGATTCTTGAGGCGGATTCTCCGCGAGATCTGTATATTCAGGGACGTAATACAGTGCTCTACTTCTATGCATCTATGCTGAGCACTGGCGGTATAATCGGGGTTCTCGCGTTATATCTGCTTAACAAGGTGGTATTGGATAGGATTCTCGGTTTGAGCACCGAGGTTAGCAGCATCGACCCTAGGTCACTGGAGTCCAAGGTGTTATCGATTCCGGGTGATGACGAGATAGCTCAGCTGAGCGAGGACATTGATCAGATGCTTCAAACCATAAACGAGTACCAGGACTTACTTACCAAACGTGAGAGGATGGCTACCATCGGTGAGACGGCTGCCATGGTTGGGCATGACTTGAGGAACCCGCTTCAAGTAATATACATGATTGAGTCTAGAATCGGTAGGGCTGCGAGGCAGTTGAGAAACAACGGAGATAGGGCCCAAATTGCTAATGAGCTGGATTTGATAAAATCGAATCTTGATGATCAGACAGCGTATATGAACAAGATAGTATCAGATCTGCAGGACTTCTCAAAGTCTATCGCGCTCCAGGTTGAGGAGATTGACCTTGAGGAGATGGCGAATGACGTCTTGAATACGGTTAACGCGCCTGACGCCGTTGAGATGATGGTGGATTTCCATGAAAAAGCAAAGATGGCACAAGTAGACGGCAACTACTTCAGGAGAGTGATGGTGAACCTGCTTACCAACGCGGTTCAGGCGATGCCTGATGGTGGAAAGCTCTCTGTGATGGGAGAGATGATAGATGGAGAGATCTCAATCAGGATATCCGATACGGGTGTAGGTATCTCCGAGGAGAATAGAGCAAAGCTGTTCACACCATTGTTCACCACCAAGGCAAAAGGTACCGGTCTAGGGTTGGCAGTATGTAAGAGGATTATTGACGCCCATAAGGGTTCAATAAACGTTTACTCTGTTGAGGGTGAGGGCACCACATTCACAATCCGGTTACCGATGGATATGGATGAGCCAAAGCCTACGGATTTGGTAACAGATTCACAGGTCCCAGTTGAAGCCCCAGAACCAGAGTATTAACGCTTGAAGCGTTTGAATATGTCCCCGAATGTGAATCTCGCAGTGATTATCCGCTCTGTGCTGAATATCTTGGCAGCTATGTAAAGCACTGCTACCGTCCAGATGCTTATGAAGAATATGCTCCTGATGACCATGAAATAGTTGCCTAGGAACGCCGCTTTCGTCGCTATTATGCTATGAGTATAGGGTATAATGAGCAGTATGTACTGGAAGGCTGGGGGGAGCATCTCTATGTCGCTGAACATGAGCACGAGGGCTGGAATCATTATGGGTGTGACCAGTACTCCTGTGAAGCTCTGGGCGCTCCGCACGTTGTCAGCGAAGACCGCCACGCTCAACGCCATGGCTAGGGCTGATACCAGCGTCACGAATATCACTATACCTACAAGTAGGAACCCGAATGGGGTGATGCCGATATTAACGTCGCTGATGTTCATGCTCATGGCATCTGGTACAAAGCTGAAGGCGCTGTTTATGTAGTAGCCAAAGCCAATCAGGTAGCTTACTGAGCCTGCTATGGCAATCACTATGCTTCCGCTCAGTTTTCCACCCAGTATGGTCATCCTGCTCACGGGCAGGGTCATGAGGGTTTCGAGGGTCTTCTGTTCTTTTTCGAGGGCGATGCTTGTGGCTGCCATCTGGATGGCGAACATAACCATCATCATCACCATGATGGGCAGCATAATTGACTGACTCATGACCAAGGTGAAGATGGCTGAGGGCGCTATCTCCAGGACACTGCCCTTGAGTATACTGGCGTAGTTGATTACTATTGGGCTCCTGAAGCCCGTGGCTGTGCCTACGGCTCCTGCCTGGGTTATTAGGGTCTGTATCTTGCTGATGCTGAAGTAGTAGTTGTAGATGTTGATGAGGTTAGATACGAGGTCTGTGCTCTGGGTCTCTGCCATATTCAAGGTTCTGAGGTTGGCATAGATCTTCACCATCCCTTGTCGCCCAAGCGATATGTTCTCGTTATATCCCTGGGGTATGTAGACCAACGCGTTGCTATCCGTGGACGTGAATAACGTGAGTGCCTCCTGTAGGCTCTCAGCCTCAACCGGTACCACGGTGTTGTTAGAGTAGAGATAATTCAGCAGGGCGTCTGTGACGAATCCATCGTCGTCTGTCCAGACGGCGAAGCTTGCTCCACGGACTGCTCGTTGCACTGATTCTTGGCTTATCTGGATGGCGCCGCCCATGACCGGGAATATTAGTACAGGCATGAGTATTACGCCGATGAGTATCTTGGGGTCCCGGACCAGCTCCTTTATCTCTTTCAATACGAGTGCCCAGAGGTTATTCAATTTGGGTCAACTCCATGAATACCTCTTCCAGGTTCTGTTTACCGTACCGGGTCATTAACTCGGTTGGGCTTCCCTCTGCGACTACAACGCCTTGGTTGATTAAGGCAACTCGGTGGCAAAGGTACTCTACTTCGAGCATGTTGTGGCTGCTGATTAGGATGGTTACGCCTTCCTGGTCAGCGTATTTCTTTATCATGTTCCGGACGTTGATACTCTGGATCACATCCAATCCACTGGTGGGCTCGTCCAGTATGGCGAGCCTTGGCTTCATCATCAACGCACGTGCAAGAAGAAGCCTCCGCAGCATACCCTTGCTGTAGGTCTTGACCCTGTCATTCAATCGGTCTCCCAGGCTTGAGATTATCTTGCCCTGTGCTACTATGGTGTCTACCTCGGGTTTTGTTTTTGCGTAGAAGCCTGCCATGAATTCTAGGAACTCGATGCCGTTGAGTTGCTGGTATGCTCCTGCTTCCTCTGGGAGGTAGCTGAGTATCTCTCTTACCTTTTCTGGTTGTTTTGCTACATCGTATCCGAATATCTTGGCTGAGCCATTGGTGCTGCTGATGAGGGTGCTGAGTATCCTCAGAGTAGTAGTCTTACCGGCCCCATTATGCCCTATTAGTCCAAATATCTCGTTCTCCCGGACGTTGAAGCTGGTTCCCCTGAGGGCTTCAGTTGAACCAAATGATTTTCTTAGGTTATTGGCTTCTATCGCGTACTCCACTGCCATCCCTGTATCGCTCAGGGAAACGTGAGCTAGCTTAAAAATACTTCAATCCCGTCTGATCCTTGGTTATTTATATTTGGGAGCCCATGTTTGGGCGATGCAGATATGAGCGTGGATCTGGTCATAAAGAACTCGAAACTGGTTTCTCCGAGGGGGATAACAGAGGCAGGTGTAGCCGTCAAGGATGGGAAGATCGTCGCGGTTGCTCGGGATATCCACCTTCCTGAAGCGGATACGGTGATTGATGCCGGTGGTAAGCATGTTTTGCCTGGGTTGCTGGATGGGCACGCCCACACATTCCTACCCCCTGAGACTCCAGCCTCTGGGATGAGGGCAGCCGCAAAGGGTGGGGTGACCACTATGCTTGAGATGCCTGGCACCCAGTTCGGTTGCTTCACAGGTGATGAGTTCAAGCTTAAGCGGGAGACCATGGAGAAGGTTAGCTGTGTTGATTTCTGTATCCACGGTGGTTGTGCCAGCGGGTACCCCGGTGAGTTATCCAAGATGCATGCACTGGGTTCTACTGGGTCCAAGTTTTTCATCAGTAGCGCTGGTCCAAAGTGGCCCCAGACCTTTGACGGCGAGGTTATTGAACGCTTCAAGGAGATCGCTGGTTTCGGGGGCTTGGCTTTGATCCACGCAGAGAACGATTCAATCTTGAGGGATAATCTGAGGCGTCTGAGGATGGAGGGAAGGAAGGATTTTGGCGCACACTTGGAGATGCGTCCAAGGGTATCCGAGGTGGAGGCAGGCAAGCGTATGATCGATTACCTTGAGTTGACTGGGTGCAGGGGGATGATCGTGCACACGGGTGTCCCTGAGACTGTATGGTATAGCGCCGAGGCTCGTATGAGGGGAGTCGAGACCTTTGTAGAAACATGCACCCAGTACCTGTACTTGACCGAGGATGATGTGAAGCGGAATGGTCCATGGAACAAGTTCGCTCCCCCTCCCAGAACCAAGGCGGATAAGGCTGAGCTACGGAGGCTCCTCCAGGAGGGGTGGATCGATACAGTTGCAACAGATCACGCCCCCTACGGCAAGGATCGGAAAGAGGTTGGGTTAACGGATATGTTGGAGGCACCCAACGGTATGCCGGGGCTCGAAACATACCTCCCCCTCCTATTGAACGGTGTCTCTGAGGGTTGGCTGAGCCTTGAGCGGTTGTCAGCGGTCTCCTCTGAGCGCCCAGCGCAGATCTATGGGATCTATCCAAGGAAAGGGGTTATCGCGCCGGGTGCTGACGCTGACTTCGTCATCGTTGACATGAACAAAGAGGTCAAGATCAGTAACGATGATCAGATAACTGCCTGTGGCTGGACCCCCTATGATGGGGTGCATGTGAAGGGTTGGCCAAAGATGAGCATCATCAGGGGAAACATCGTCATGGAGGATGACGTGGTT
>CAZVMT010000175.1:0-6380 GCA_964628765.1 uncultured Candidatus Bathyarchaeia archaeon
TCTCCATAGCTACTGTTGTGAGCTTCTCCTCGTACCCGGGTTCTATGATGAAGCACCCGGCTGGTAACTCAAAGTCCCCAGCTAATATGGGCTCGATGATGCGCTTGATGGGCACATCTTGTTTCAGTAATAGGTTTACAGCCTTGAATGCGTGGTTCTCACGGGTATCAACCAGGTATCCAACCTTGCTATCCTCATCAACATAGCCTACGGGCTGCTTGTACTCGGACACTGGCTCTACTTGGAACTCGCTCAGGTAATCAGCGGATTGAACATAGACGCCCATAAACTCAGCCATGGTATCCGTTGCGGTATCATATGGCCTGTGGGGTGTCCCGTCTCCCCTCCTGGTGAAGCTGTCATCTGGGAACCTGGTCTGGGTGAGCAGGGTCTTGATGAGCCCCATCTTGGGCTGCGCCAAGGGGATCAAGTAGCTTCCCGCTCCATGGATATATCCATCTGCTGTGAAGGGCTCCATGGCCCTGTAGACCTTGACGCCTTGCTTGATGAGCTTCTCGATCATCAACTCCATGGTGCGTGGGTCATGCTGATCCTCAGACACTATAACGACCTGTGGACTGTCCTCGGCTCCGCGCTCGGTCTGCCGAACAGCCTTCTGGTACTGGTTCCAAATCACAGTCTCCTTGTTGCGGGCCACGTGATCCAGCAATGATCACGACGCGATCTTCTGCTGCTCAACGATGTCCCGTAGGGTCCACCAGCCACCGGGCCACGGGTTAGGGAAGTTAGTTGTTGCCTTATAGTGGGGCAGCATCCGTGTGCCCACGAGGCTGCTCTCACTGGTCTCGGCTTTCAGCTGCTCGGGGTGGATGTAGAGTGGTGTGGCTAGTTTAGCTGAGGCTGACTCAGTGAGCATGCTGGGTATGTTATGATAGATGCCTATCCAGTGATACCCCAGGTGGGCCCAGCCGCTGAATATAGCTGCGTTTACGATCCCCTGCTTACCCTCCTCCTCCAACTTGTAGGCCATGTGGCTGCCGTACCATTGGAGCTCGCGCCAGACCAGTGGGTCACCGTGGGGGTGTATGGGGTCGCTGTATGGTGCTACGTAGAGCCTTGCCCCGTATGATCCCATGTGGTGGTGGTCCTGGTATGCTTGGGGTGGCCAGTCCCGGAACATGAGCTCGGCCATGTAGTTGCTCTCCACGGTGTTGAGCATGAAGGCGTCCCTGTTGTTATCGTGGCCACAGTACTTGTGGTAGAGGAAGGGCGTGCTGCATCCTTCATAGTCTGTGCCAAGCCACTCATTGTACCAGTCGGTGACCATGATCTGGCCATCAGGGTTAAACGATGGCACCATGATGCTGATGACCTCATCCCTGATCCGTTGCGCCTCAGGGTCCTCACGGGTGATGAGGTCATGGGCTAGCTCTGCGCTCATCTGTGTGCCCCCGATCTCTGTGGCGTGGAGGCTCATGGATTGTATGACCACGGCTTTTCCATCCTTGATGAGGGGTCCCAGCTCATCTATCTCCAGTTCATCCGGGTCAGCGATCTTCTGGTTGATCTCCTGGAGCCTGTCAAGGTTCTCCAGGTTCTCTTCGCTGCTGATGAATACAGCGAGGAACGGGTTTCCCTCGGTGGTTGGCCCCATCTCGATGACCTTGATGCGTGGGGACTCTCCTTGGAGCAGGTTGAAGTATTCTACTATCTTGTCCCAGCGGGCGATCATCCGGTCGGCGCCGAGCCTGTGTCCGAAGAAATCCTCTGGGCTT
Source organism: uncultured Candidatus Bathyarchaeia archaeon (assembly GCA_964628765.1). GTDB lineage: Archaea > Thermoproteota > Bathyarchaeia > TCS64 > TCS64 > RBG-16-57-9. The sequence continues at coordinate 1,737 of CAZVMT010000175.1, forward strand.
GTAATTTCTGGCATGGATACTTGGTGTGCTCATAGGAATTTATGATTGTTCATTGAGGCAATTCCTCGGGTGGTTGAGAAATTATGGTGTCTCGCAGGTGTTATAACCTGTTTACCTTCAACTATTATCGATAATTATGGTTGAATACGTGATCAAGGGAGGCTCCCTCATAGATGGAACCGGAGCACCCCCAAAGACACTTGATGTCAAAGTCGTTGACGCCAGAGTCACCGAGATAGGCGACGTGAAGACCAGCAAAAAGACAGAGATTGTAGACGCGAATGGGCTCACAGTGATGCCTGGGCTCATCGAGGGCCACAATCACCCCCTCGGGGAGCGGGAGTTCAGTGACCCAGGGTTCAAGAAATACTATGATAACATAGTGAACAGCCCAGCCCTCGCGTTGATGAAGGGACTGCAGGTAATCCAAGGCTTGCTATATCGGGGAATAACAACAGTCAGGATACCCCACCCCACCATCGCAAACGCACCAGAACTCAGGGGAGAATGGCTGGTAGCCATCAGAAAAGCCGTGGAGCGAGGATACTTCCCAGCCCCACGAGTAGTAGCAGGAGGCTGCGTACTACCAACAGGAGGCCACCTGAACAGCCTAGCGCCGCCGTTTGTGCTCAACCCGGGTTGGAGAGGCGCAGACGGGCCATGGGAGATACGGAAACAGGCAAGGGAATGCCTCCAGCACGAGGTAGACTTTATCAAGCTCATCGGACCCGGGCATAAACGATTCAAACCCGGACCCGGACCAGAACACACATGCATGACAAGCGTGGAGATCGCGGCAGCCGTTGAGGAAGCCCACTGGAAAGGGGTACCAGTAGCGGCTCACGCAAAGAATGGCCCTGGTTTGAGGTTCGCGGTTGAGGAAGGAGTTGACAGCATCGAGCATGGGACTCACCTCATTGAACAACCTGACCTCATCGACCACATGGTTGAGCATGGGCAATTCCTTGTGCCGACGCTGGGGATGTTCTTCTACGAGCCACTGGTAGATGCCTATGATGGCGCTGAGCCGGGGACAAGAGACAGCTTCGAGGCTATGCGTCCCGGGTTGGTACGGAACTTCAAGGAGTGCATGAAGAGGGGCGTCAAGATAGCAGCGGGCACGGATAACACCTACTGGTGGGCTCCAGGAGTAGCCTGGGAGATAACAACCTATGTTAAGCAAGGTGGGATGAAGCCCATGGATGCGATTATCAGTGCTACTAAGACCAACGCGGAGAACTGCGCCCTCCCCGATGTGGGCACCATCGAGGCTGGGAAGAAAGCTGATATCCTGTTAGTCAAGGGTGACCCATTGAAGGATATCGCCGTGCTCCAGAAGCGGGAAAACATCAAACTGGTGATGAAAGAAGGAACAAAGATAGTGGAGGATGGCAAGATCAACTGGCCAGCATGGCCTTGATAACCGCGTCACCGAACTCATCTGTCTTGTTTGAGCCACCCAGGTCCGGTGTACGGACCTTTCTCTCCCGCAGCACGGTGTCTATTGCCTTGTCTATACCAGTCCAAGCCTCTTTTAGGCGTTGATCCCTGTGCTTATCCCCTAGCCAGTTCAACATCATACCGATGGATAGAATCATGGAGATGGGGTTAGCTATCTTCTGCCCAGCGATGTCTGGTGCAGTGCCATGGGTTGGCTCGGCGAAGCAGTAATCATCCCCAGCGTTGATGCTTCCGGCTAGTCCCATGCTTCCCTGTATGGCGCCGCTCATGTCGCTCATGATGTCACCATACTGGTTTGGCATCACCACGATATCGTAGTGGTCTGGGCGCATGATGGCCCAGTAACTCCAAGCATCGATCCAGGCGTACTCGGTCTCCACCTCAGGATAACAGGGCTCAAGCTCCTCGGCAATGGACTTGAATAAATCATCCCCTTTACAGTTACCCCACTTGGCTGCCACTGTTAGACGAGACTTACCGTCAGCTGGAGCACCTTTGCGTCCCTTATAGTCTCCGCTCATGGCTAACTCGTAGCCTTTGCGGATGATCCGCTCGCAGCCCTTACGGGTCTGGATGTAGTTGTCTACAGCCATCTCTGTCACCCCGGCTCTGCTGAATTTACCCCCTACCTTGGCGTACATGTGCTCTGTGTTCTCCCGTAGCACAATGTAGTCGATGTCTCCAGCCTCACGCCCCTTGAGCACCCCCTCGACGCCCTCCCTGAGCCTGCATGGCCTGATGTTGGCGTACAGGTCTTGGTCTAGCCGCTGGTTTATGGGCAGGTATGGCCCGGGGAGCTTGAGGAGATACTCGGGTAGCCCCACGGGTCCCTTGAACCAGCAATCCACATCGAAGAGCAGGTCCCGGGTTATCTCTGGGTCCCAGCCCCTCTTCATATCGTGGTCCGCGTAGTATTTGGCGCCAAACTCGTAGGGACCAACTATATCCAGGTCAACGCTGTAGGCTCGCTCTACAGCCTCTAAGAGCTTCAACGCCTCAGGGACTAGCTCGTAGGCGATCCCGTCCCCGATGAGAGCCAATATCTTGTAACTTGTCATGAATGAAGAAAGCCGGATGGATTGAAAAAATCATCGTCAAAAAACGGCCCAGCGTTTTACTCTCCTCTGGTAGCTCCTGTATTCGTCTCCAAGGTTCTCCAGGAGGGAATCTTCTTCATAGGCTGCGAACTGGTTGTAGGCAGCGAATATCACGGCCCAGACAATTAATGCTGGGATAGACAACGTGGTAGCCACTAATGCCAATTCAAATAACATGGAGCCCAGGTACATGGGGTGGCGGGATATCCCATAGACGCCCCAGTCCACGAGCTTTGGCTCATCTGATTCAATCACGAGGCTATGGGATTGCTGCACAAGGTAGACCCCGGCCCCGGCGAGGATGACACATGCTCCATATCTAATCAAGGCTGGAACCTGCGTCTGTGTGTAGAGTTTGAGTATGAAGCTGTCTGTTATCCACACGGCGACCAGGATAACTAACAGTATTATCTGGAGTTGATCGGATCGGGGGTGTTCCTCCCCCAATGTTTCATGCTTGTGTTCGGTCATTCTATTCGTGTTAAATGGTTTATGATCAATGGATAATAACGATCTGGGAAAAAGTGATCACAAAGTGGTTAGCTGCGAACACGAACCACATTGGCATCGTTGGCTCTCCTCATCTCCTGGGGAGACATGAGGGTCAACGCCTGCTCCGAGCCACCCCCACTATACACCTTCTCCTTCTCCAAGACCTTGGGGTCCATCAAGAACACAGCATCATAACCGAAAGCAGGAGTACCACCAGCTGGGTAACCAGACTTCTCCAGCATCTCACCGGGGTTAGCTATTCTTGGACGTTCGATGCCCAGTGCTTTGGATACGCGATTCGTACTAGCCCTATGCTCTCCTTTTACTATGGCTACGATCAACTCCTCGTTGGGTCCGATCATGCAGATACTTTTAACGAAGTCTTCTGCCTCTGCGCCTACCGCTGCTGCTGCCTCGGCTACGCTGTGGGTGGATTGGTTGAATGTGAGCACCTTGGCTTTGATGTTGTTGTCTTTGATGTATTTCTTGAGTTTGGTCTCGTATTGGCTCATCTTAGGGGTTATGTGGTTTGGGGTGTTTTATAATTTCATCTTGTATTGGTACCAATGCGAACCCCACAAACCATGGAAACTAATCACCGACCCCAAGACCATAGAGCCACTACCAGACATCCTAGGATACTTGATGACAGAGTTCCTCGCATACTCACCAAAAAATATTGAGCGGAGAAAGGTGCTCCATGAGGCAGCTCGGCTCAGGTACGGGCTGCGTGCGAATCCAGGTGACCCCAAGCTAGTAGGCTTGACAGAGGATATGATTATGGGGGCGGATTACGAGGGCTTGAGGCGTTTGATTGATCGCTACAAATAAACAACGTTTCGTCATTTGACGTAGCCTTATTCGACGTTAATCGATAGCATTATATTCTGCATCCGTTGATGTTGGACGTTGAAGACATTGGAACACCTGAGAAGAATAACAAACATTGACAAGGTGACATTCGCGTTACTACTTGAGGAAGGAAAGGCACGCATATCTGAGTTAGAGTTCCACCTGACCCTCACAAAGATGCAGATCAAGCAAGCCCTAACCCAGCTTATGGCACAGGGGCAGGTTATCTACGAGGCATCCACCAGCCAGTATATGCTCCTCTAAGAACCCAGGTCATCTGGTTCAGATTTTTCACGTATAACAAGATAGCTGTACCCTGTGTTCAGAAGGGTCATCAATGTGACCAGCCAGACAGCTGAGTTGGCCCCATAGCCCTGATACAGGTACCCGACCGAGGGGGTGGCGATGAGGCCCCCGATGTTCTCTGCCTCTGAGTATAGACCCATGGTTAACCCTGATCGTTCTTTCGGCATCACTGAGATGAGTTGAAGCATCATGCTCGTGTCTGTTGCTGCTTGGCAGACGCCCTGCAGTGCACCAATCAGATACATGGGTATTATCCCCCCCGTGAACATGAACCCAATGTAGCTGAGGCTCATGCCAGCTAAGCCTGCGCTTATCAAGGGCTTGTTACCGAATCTGTCACAGATATCCCCTATCATTGATCGGGATGCTGCCCCGGCCAACCTCAGTATAGTGTAGAAGGTTCCTAACTGGGACTCTGTTGCCTGGAACTGGGGGG
>CAZVMT010000176.1:0-6351 GCA_964628765.1 uncultured Candidatus Bathyarchaeia archaeon
AGAATATATGCCGGTTAAAGGTGGAGATACGATTCGAGTTTCTCTTGAATTTCAAACAGAAGGGAAAGACTACTTTCTTGAAAAAATATGGAAGCCCGGAAACAGGAAAGGTTCGTCAATTCTTAAATCTCCCGATCAGGGGGAATTTACTATAGATGGAGAAGTATCCAAACTGATAGATGAGCTTCTTCCTGCCCATCAGGGTACGGTAAACAATATATTGCTAACATGGCAGTCTGAACTGGATAAAACAATGGATATATTACATGATGAAGATGTAAATATCAGACCGGATCTGGGAGCTATTCTAAGATCCTCAATCATGGAAACAGATGGAGTATCAGTAGAAAAATTAAGATTAAGGCTTGACCGGGAATATGAAGATTATTTTCAGCATTGGGATATAGAAAAAGTGGCACCTGAAAATGGTCGGGGCATAAATAACCCTTATAAAAAAGGGGTAGGAAAGATACTAAAAGCCTACTATGAAAAAGAAAGAATTGAAAAAGATTATTATGAAACATGTAAGGTAGAAATAGAAATTGACGAAATAAATAAAAAGATTCAGGATGAGGAAAGCAAGCAAAAGAAAATTAAGTATGAATTAAATCAATACAAGGGTATAATATCTCAAATCCAGAAGCGGCAGCAGATAGAAAATGATTTGGGAAAAATTGAACGTGAAACAGAAGAAATAAGAAAGATTAATAAAGAATGGCCGATTAAAGAAAACTGGCTGTCAAAGGTAGCTGAACCCGGAGTTAAAAAAATAGAAGAAAAGAAGGAAAAAATCGAAAAAGAAGAAGATAAAGCCCGCCAGAATCAGGAAAACAAAGAATTTCGCAAATGGTTTAAGGATCTGCAGCAGTTGCATAAAAAGGTAGAAGATGCTAAAAATGAACTTTCCAAAGTTAAAAAGGTAACAGAGGAAGACATTGAAGAACTTAAAAATAAAAAACAGGAAGTAAAAGATCTTGAAAATGAAATTAAGGCTTCAAAGCTGACCATATCATTTTTTGCTAAAAACCAGCAAGTTTTAAAACTTAAAGATGTGTCAGAAAAAGAGGAAACTCTTTCCTTAAAGCAAGGCGAAAAGATAGAAAAAACCTTCCAGGGTAAATTGACCTTAGAACATGAGGACTGGAAAATGGAAGTCCAGGCAGGAGAAGGTGAGATAGATAGACTAATTTGCGAAAAAGAAGAAAAAACAAAAGAAGTCGAAGGCGAATTTATAAGACTTGGAGTAGATAATTTTGAAAAAGCTCAATCTACTAATATGGAATACGAGAGACTAAGATGTGAAGTTGATTATGCTAAGCGTAGTTTTATAGAAGAGCTTGGAGAAGAAAGATATGAGGAATTAGAAGAAAAACATAAACAACTGGGGAAAGAAAAGCTAGTACGTCCTTTAGATAAGATATCTGCCGAGCAGGTTCGTCTTGAGTTAGAACTCGAAAACCTTCAAAAGGAAAAGAAGGAAGGAGAAGAGCAGATTAAGGACTGGAAAGAAAAATATGGAAGCCACGATAAAATGATTTCCATGCTTGGAGGCAAACAGCACAAGCAGGATAAATTAAATGAAAAACTGAAAAATCTTGCTGTGTTACCTGATGGATTTGATGATTATATAAGTTTTTATGATTATATTGATTTTCTAGATAACAATGACCGGAAAATTCAGGAAGAAATATCAAGTTTGCGCGAACAAAAGATTACCATAGAAAATCAAAAACCCGATCAATCCTCTGAGGAACTTAATGTACAGCTTGTTGAATCAGAACAGAATTTTCAAAGAATACTTCTTGATGGAAAGGCTGTAGCTCATATAAAAGAAAAGGCAAGTGATTTGCTTGGAAAAATGGATATAAAAACTTATGAAGGATTTCAAAAGAAATTCGTTAAATATTTTATTCATATGTCAGGAAAATCTTTTTCCAGGGTTGAAATGGAACAGGACCTCCCTGAAAAATTGGTAAAAGATGATGGCTCCGAACTTACCTATAATCTGCTTTCCTTTGGCACAAAAGACACGTTTTCTATGGCTTTGAGGCTTACTATGGCAGAATATTTTCTTAAGGATAAATTGGGGTTTCTTATACTTGATGACCCTCTTGTAGATATGGATCCGGATAGACAAGCTCTAGCTGCAGAACAAATAAAAGAATTTGCAAAACACAAACAAGTAATCTTTTTAACCTGCCATCCTCAAACTGCCGAGATGTTAAGTGGCAAATGTATTGAAATGGCTTCTGTAAAATAAAAATGTTTTTATTTGTAATTTATTTTGCTAAGTATGATAGGAAACAGTTGTACCAGTTTAATAATTCGGTAACTTTTATCGGAAAATCTATAGGATCTGAGGAGTTTCTTATCCGGATGGTTGAGGTTTTATATAGTAGATAAACTTCCTAAAAGAAAACCTCGTAAAAGGGAAAATTAAATTATAGAAAAAATAGGATGTGCCCTTATTTAAATTATTATAGTTTAAGGGAATAATAAAAATGCCAGAAAAAGAGAAACATTTTAGGAAATTTCAGGAGAGTTTACAATGGGCAACAAAAAGCATGGATCAATATTATTTTAGAATAGCTATGGCTAACTTAAGAGGACATCGTTTTAGAGAAAGAATTTATTGCTATGAACTTTATCACCAGCTTAGATTAGCTTTGCAATGTTTTCCTTACACCTTACAGGGCGAAATGGATAAAATTGGTCACCCATTTATTCATCGAGAAATTGGTGCCGTAAAACCGGACTTTATTCTTCACGAGCCGAGGACCATGAAAAATAATCTTGTAGTTATGGAAGTGAAACCGCTAAATAACACTAACAGGCCCCAACTGAAGAAGGACTTAGACACTTTAACTAGATTTTTAGATTTGGGTTACTATAGAGCTATACATCTGATATATGGTTCATTGAGAAGGGATGATGGTGGTATTTCTAAAATAACTAGAACATACAGAGAGTACATGAACCCTACCAGATTAAATGCATATCGAGGTAAACTGTTACTATATTGGCACAGAAACAATGGAGAATTTGCTATAATCTACGATTGGGAAAGAGAGGTTTTTAATAATAGTAACGACAGATAATACCGCATAAAAGGTTCGTACCCTTTTGCATACTCACCCAAACCCCGCACCAATTTTAGGGTGCGACCAAGCTGATAACTTCAGAGTTTATCAGACTTGAAATGAGTAACTGTTATCGCCTGGGGAAGTGCAAGACTTCTTTTATGCTGGAAACGTTACTTGAAATTGACTTCAGGACGCATTTATCTAATCTAAAGAATTTAATAAGCAAAGAAAGGAGGAACTAAAAATGACAAAAGATAATGAAATTCCAGGTTTAGAATATCGCAAAATAGATTTACATATACATACTCCAGTATCAAAATGTTTTGATGATAAGTCAGTAAAACCAGACGATATTATAAAAAAAGCATTAGATGAAAAACTTGATGCTATAGCAATCACCGATCACAACACAGGAGAATGGGTAGATAAAATAAAGAAGGCATCTAAGAATAAATTAATTATTTTTCCTGGAATTGAGATATCCGTACTTGGTGGGAAAAATGGAGTTCATGTCATTGGAATTTTTGATAAATCTAAAACTACTAAACATATCGAAAATTTACTAGGAGATTTAAAAATTAAAGCAGATAAATATGGGAAAGAAGATGCATATACAGACAAAACCCCCAATCAAGTTATTGATATAATTTCCGAACATGGTGGAATGGCAATTATAGCCCACGCCAACTCAGCGCAGGGTGTTATGGGAGGCATAAAAGGAAATCCAAGGACTGAAATAATCAAAAACAAAAACTTAATAGCGGCAGAAGCTACAGATTTTGATAAGATAGATAAGATAAAAATGAAAAGAAGAATTGTGGATTTACTCGACGGCAAACATCCAGAATATAGAAAATTAGCGGTATATCAAGCATCTGATAATCCTTCTAGAACGAAGGAGGGTAAGCACTCATTAGAGGGCATAGGTTCACGTTTTACCTATTTCAAACTTGACGAAATTTCGTTTGAAGGTTTAAGACAATGTTTTTGTGATCCAGATGTTCGTATAAGACAAAAAGATGAACTTGAAATAAAAAAATTCCCCAAAATTACTTTTATGAAAGCCTCTCAGGGGTTTCTAGAGAATCAAAAAATTTATTTTAATGAAGGGCTAAATAGTATAGTTGGTGGAAAGGGTGTCGGTAAATCTCTTGTTGTAGAATTTTTGCGTTTTGCTATAAATCAATTTTCTAAGGACAATTCTATCCTGAAGGATCATGAAAATAAGTTAGAGAAAAGATTAGGGCCATTCGGTAAGATCACTGTTGAGTTTGAATTAGAAAGTGGAGAACGGTATCAGGTGATGAGAACATATGATGGAATCAATAACAAAATTGAATGCATTAATTTAGATACGAATGAATTATATGAGGGAGATATACCTGCCTTATTTCCGATTCTTGTATATAGTCAAAATGAGGTTATAAAGATTGCAGAAGATGAAGAAGCTCAACTTAGACTAGTTGATTCATTTATTGATTCAATAGCATATAAAAAAAATATACAAAGTTTATCTCGGGAATTAGCTAAAAAAGATAAAGAACTTGCGAAATCAATCAAAGCATCATCGGAAGTTGCTTCAAACAAAAAAGAATTTAGTACAATAAATGAACAAATTAAAAATATAAACCGAGTTCTTAAGAATAAATTATTTGATGAGATAAAGCTATGGGAAAGAAAAAAAACAACATATGAGAAGTATATATCTTTTCACGATGATCTTACCCAAAAAATTGATCAAATTGTATCCGATTTTACTGAGGAAATAAGCAAACCTGGTATCAGTAAAGAACTTTCCAAATATCTTCAAATTAGGAAAGCAAAACAGCTCTCGGAAGAATCGTATAATAAAGTAGTCAGTTCTATGGATAAGGTTAAAATAGAGGTAATTCAGAATAAAGAAAAAATATCTGAAGGTTTTAATAAATGGGTCCCAGAGTTTGAGAAAAAACAAAAACAATATGAGAATATGCTCAAAAAATCAGGAGGCGATAAAAGAAAATTAGAAAGTGAAAGGAGAAAACTGGAGATAAAGAAACAAGAGATAGAGAAAGAACTTGAGAGATATACCAAACAATTAGAAAAACTTGATGAAATCAAAAAAAGTCGTGACTCGCTTTTAGACGAGCTCGAAGAAGCTTATTATGGGTATTATGAAATCAGAAAACAAAAATTTGATGATCTTACTTCCCAATCCAATGGCAAACTTAAACTGGAGTTAAAGCATGCTGCAAATCGGGACAGATTCAAAGAGGAACTATTGACTCTAAAGAAAGGATCAAGAATCCGAGAGACTGATATCGAGAAAGTTTCACAAAATATTATGCCCCGAGAATTCATAGACTTGATTATTGATAATAATATTGATTCATTGGTAGAGAAAGCAGATTTAGCATATGAAAATGCAAAGAAATTAATTGATACATTAAATTCTAAGGAGGCTTTAGAAGATATTTTAACCATATCCCATAGTGTATATCCTGAAGATATCCCTTCTATAGAATTTAGAAAAGAAGATGGTAATCACTACCATATTTCTGAACTTTCAGTTGGTCAAAAATGTACTGCGCTTTTAATTATTGCCCTTTCTGAAGGTACCAGACCAATTATCATAGATCAACCTGAAGATTCTTTAGATAACCCATCAGTATATGAAGATGTCGTTTTAAAATTGCGTGTAGGTAAAGAAAAAAGACAATTTATTCTAACAACTCATAATTCTAGTGTGGGTGTGGCTTCAGATTCAGATAAGTTTATAATTCTTAAAAGTACCGCAATACAAGGGAACATTGAGTGTTTTGGAGCTATTGATAGACCAAAAGTTCGATCAGAGATTATTGACCACTTAGAAGGTGGTCCAGAACCTTACAAATTAAAAAGTAAAAAATATAATATTAAGAAATAATGAGTCACTATGAGGTTGAGACTACTTAGAGTACCTTTTTAACATTATATAACACAACATATACAGTTCACTATTTTTGCACAAATTTCAGTTTCGCTGAAATTTCTTATACGCTGAGCATCTTATATGAAATAAATAAATAGGAAAACATCCCATTTCCTTAGACAATTAATATTTTACTTTTACATTAGATAAATAGGGAAAGTGTACTAGGTTAATAATTCGGTAACTTTTCACCAACTTTTCGTAATAGTTCTTATAAATCCATAAGTTCCTAATTTTCGAACTTTTTATCCTGGAGGTGTGATTATGTCTAAGAATGATGATGCTATTATTAATCGATTGGACGAATTATATAAAGGT
>CAZVMT010000177.1:0-2984 GCA_964628765.1 uncultured Candidatus Bathyarchaeia archaeon
TCAATTTTGTAAAGTCGTTTTGTTCTCTTAGCATCACTATGAAAACTTTCTTTCATTTTTTTATTCTTCTTGCCTATGTCTGCCATGTTTAATCACATTTTGAGCAATATTCTATTTGTGTATTATTTAACCATTCAAGAATTATTTGAGCATTTGGATTGAGGAAAAATGCTTTTTTTATCAACTATTACAAGCAGATGTGCCTACAAATAGGTAATAATTATTAATTTATTTATTCCACTGAGTCTGTAAAACCTTCTCAATCAGCTTCATCTTGGCATCCATCTTACAATAGATAAACTTTGAAATGGTATCCTTAGTAAGCCAATCAAGCTTTGTCACCACTTCAATCATCGCTTTGCTTCTAAATACTACATCACTCATTCGTCTGAGCCTCAAACTAGTATAAAGCACATCACCCATCTGGGCTTTCCATCCATCATCAAACGCGAATAGGGGAGAACCATCATTAATATGAGCCGCTGCAACCTGACCAGCAATCTTACCAATGATCATACCGGGAGGTATCCCCCCACCAACAGTTGGAATGGTATGTCCACCAGCATCACCTACAACAATCACGTTTTCAGTGGTGGTCTTTTCTATTGGACCTCCAACTGGGATATTGCCTGCTTTAACTGCTGTGGGTACTGCGTTTTTTAGTTTCTTGGATGTGACTGGGTGGTTCTTTACAAGGTTTCTTTGATAGTCTCTGATAGTCATGCCCTTTTCCATGAAAGGGGCTCTTACACCAGTGCCTACGTTAGCCACATCCTTTCCCTTAGGTATTATCCAAGCATATGTACCGGGAGCGATGTCCTCACCCAGATACATGTCAACATAATCCGAGTCATGTTCAACGTTAACCATCTCAAACTGGTAGCCAACACCATAATCCAAAGGATCAGTGGAAACAGGCAAACCAGCCTCACGAGCAACCAAAGAATAAGCACCATCAGCCCCAATCACAACATCAGCCTTGATATCAAAAACCTCCCCACTGCTCCTCACCCGAACCCCGTCATCGAGAAGCTTGATAGCCTGCGTGAAAGGCACCACCTCAGCACCGGCTCTACCAGCCTCGTTTGCGAGGTGTTTATCGAATAGCTTGCGCTCGACCACGACTCCCTTGAAGTCCACTGGAAATTCCACGTTGTTTGGGAAGACGAAATTCACATACTTGGTGTGGTTGACAATACAGTTGTTGGGTGGATCAAACATCGTCTCAAGGTCAGGTACACTAGGGGTAAGCCTCCTCATCTCCTCAAGGGCTGGGACAAACTCCCCACACTTATCAGGGACACCTATCTCTATCTCCCTCTCAATCAACAGAACATCTGCACCGTTTTCCGCCGCTGCTCTTGCCGCGCTCGACCCCGCCGGTCCAGCGCCCACTACAATTATATCGAATTTTTGATTGTTTTCAAGGTACTTCATCGCTTTTTCTCCGGGTTACTATACTTGTATGAATTCGATTGATAGCGTCTCTAAGTTATTTGAGAAGTCATGGTTATACTGGTCCAGTAGCTCGTAGAGGGAGTCCTTAGCGTCATTATCCGGGTAATCTTTTAGTATGTTACCGGCTAGTATCGCGTATTCCTTCATCTTCTCCACTGATTTCTGGAGAGCACCAGTGTCCTCGTAGACCCTGCGCACAAACTCCACGTCAAGGTCGTTTGTCTCTCCACTGTAGATGGATAATATCATTGCTTTGTTCTCCTCCAGCATGGTCTCCGAGTCTACAGCGTACAACAAGAGGAGGGATGGATCACCGTTCAAAAGATCATTATTGGGCGAATTATCACTGCTCTTTGGGGTAAACGCATCAATAATGTCATCCCTGATCTGGTAAGCGTTCCCAAAGTATTTCCCGAACTGGGCTAGTTTCTTCACGTCCTCAGGGTTATCTGAGCCAGCTATCCCACCTAGGGCTCCAGCTGCCTCGAACAAGCTACCACTCTTGAGGTAATTCATGTGAAGATAGTCCGCTATGGACATCATCTTCCGCTTGTATGTGTTCTGTAACGTGATTCCCTGCACCATCTTCAACGCGGTCTCGGCGAGCCACCCGACTATCTCTGGTTTTCTGGTCCTTGAGGCATGTATAAGACCAAGGCTGAGTAGCGCGTCACCCGTGAGCACTGCCTTCTTTATCCCATGCTCCGAAAAAAGAGAAGGCTCGCCTCTTCGGAACAGGTCCTCATCGATGATGTCATCATGAACCAGGGTCGCGTTGTGGATTAGCTCCAGGGCGAGAAACATGTCCTGTGTCTCGCGGTAATCGCCTCCAAGCATCTCGGCGCATAGGATAGCTATCAGGGGTCTTAGCCGTTTACCACCAGTTGATATGGCGTATTTGGTGGTAGTAGCGAGAAGCGGGTGAATGTAGGTTAAGTCTAATTGCTTTAAGGTCTCATTGATAAACTCCAGTTGGTGTTGTCTGTCTTTGATTGTTAATTTCTATACGCTCCTAGACCTTGGAACTCTTTCATCAAACTACATAGGGGATTATTATTAAAACTAACTCTACTTGAATCCTTTTTCAATTAATCTCAGCCCCTAATACCCAATATGATCACGAGTGCTCCTAAGACTTTCTCTATTCGATCCACGACTTGTACATTTTGGGCAACCATTGAGACGAGCTTGTTATTCGGTGGCAGTCTCTCGAATGTCAGATAAAGCTTGCTCCAAGGGTTCCTATAACCATAACCAGCGGTTAATCCACCCAGCACGGGCACCACGTACTTCATGAAAACAGACATAAAACCCCTGATCAGGGAGTTATCGGGTTTACCGATGTCTATCAATAAAAACTTCCCATCAGGCTGTAACGTCTTGCATGCCTCATTGATGGCTAATGGCTTGTTCAAAGAATCCCTTAACGCATAAGCTGCTGTCACAAACCCCATGGATGCTTCCCTGATGGGCAGCGCCTCAAAAACCCCTCGAATATAATGGTGATCAAGTTCGTGGTTTCTCTT
>CAZVMT010000177.1:3084-6298 GCA_964628765.1 uncultured Candidatus Bathyarchaeia archaeon
GATATACAAACATGAAGATGGAGTCACTCAAAGTCAACGATGAACCAATAATCGTTATGTTCTGCGGGAAAGGTGGCGTGGGCAAAACAACATGTGCATCAGCCACGGCTGTTCACTACGCATCAAACGGCTACAGGACACTATTGATCTCGACTGACCCGTCTCCCTCGCTATCGGATATACTTGAGCACAATGTCATGGGAGAAATCACGTGTATCCCAGAGGTTGATCATCTTGAAGCCGTTGAGCTGGACTACTCCAAGGTCATCGATATGTGGATGGAGAAATTCGGTGACGAGGTCTATGAGGTAATATCCTCTTTCCTACCAGTCGGGCGAGAGATACTGGACTACATCGCTGGAGCTCCTGGTATAAACGAAGAGTTCGCCCTAAGCTACGTCTACGACCTCTACATGGGTGGGGAATACGATGTCATCGTCTGGGATACGGCTCCAGCGGGAGGCACATTATCCCTGCTGCACATCCAGGAGACCTTCTACACCCATATGCGTGACGCAGCGAAGCTCTACATCAGGCTCAAAGAGACCCTAGAGAGCCTGACTGGACGCGAGAAACGAGACCCATTAAGGATCATCAGGGAGTGGGAGATCCTCGCCAAAAATGTACTCGACATGGTGCGAAGCAGGAACACGACAGCGTACCTCGTAACCATACCTGAGGGATTAGGTGTAGCCCAGACGGAGAGGATCTGGAGCGACTTCGATAAATTCGGTATTAAAATAGGTGGCTTGATCGTGAACCACCAGATCCCGGAATCTGGAGATGTCTCGGATAACCTGTTGAAGAAACGGTGGATGGTACAAGTAGATTATATCAAGGACCTGGAGAGACAGTACTCGGATAAGCTTCTGGTTAAGCTACCCCTCCAGGAATACGAGGTAAAGGGCATCAAGGCATTGAGGTCAGTGGAAGAACAGCTATACCATTAACCAATGCCCAGATACTTCAAAAGATACTTGGCGACTCCCTTTACCTGACCCCAGCCAATCCGGGCATCCTGAGTTCACGTTTAGCGACACCGGTGGAGTCCTTTGCCTCATCTATCTCTTGCTTTAATTGATCATATTTCCTCTGGCGGTCAACGGGGTCACTGGTTGAGGCTATTATGTCATCTATATGGTGCATGATGTCCCGAGCCATGTTCAACCCATAGTTGACCTTCTCTCCGTGATGAAGAGTGACTATGCCGACATCCATCTTCAATTGATTTAAGCGGATCATCGCCTCATAGGTTGCTTCAGCTACCTGATCCCGGGTCATCCAATCGGTGTGATAGCTAAGGTAGAGCTTCCAGCTTGGCTGATACAATGCTTCCTTGTGTTCCCGAAGAGTATGGTAGAGCTTTGTGAACCCGTATTTCTCTGGGTTCTCATAGATCATGCTCCCAGGGTCCAAGAAGGGTGCCATGGGGGATATGAATGTGAATATCTTCTTGTTGTTATCCAGTTTCTTGTAGAGATGAGCAGCATAAACGGCGCTATCCAGCGCCGATTGACTAGTCTGCCCTGATAACCCCACCATGAAATAGAGATCGATCTTGGTGGCTCCATGACTCAAAGCGTTCTTGATGGTGTCCTCCATCTGAGCCGTCGAGTAGGGTTTACCCATTACTCTTCGAACATTATCATCGTGGCTCTCTGGGCTTATTTCTAGTGTCCAGTTATCTGTGCTGCCTGAGAGCTTCTTCAGCCAATCCATGGGCAACATATCAAACAACTCATAGGTGATGGTGTTATCCAGTCTCGACTCCTTGATACCATCCAAAACAGCCTCAGCCCATTTACGGCCTCCCTGACGCAGATCACCCACAAGGAAAATAGGGGCCTTGAAGTACTCGCTGATTACATTGATCTCTTCCACGAGTTTTTCCGCTGATTTATGGGCTGGTCCATCCCTGTTGAATGAGTTCTTGAACGCATAGCAGCTTCCCCCACAGGTAATACAGTTGTATGCGCAGCCCTTGCAGGTGAGGACAGCGGTGAATGGATAATTCATGAAGCTCTCATAAGGCAATGTACTCTCCAGGTCCCTGTGTCTTAACACCAGCTTGATGACCTGACTATAGTCTACCCAGAGATCATCCATCTCTGTGGGGACAAAGGTCATGGGGTTCACATGTTTCCGACCATCCTTTGTTCTCCATGTGAGGTTCTCGACTTTCTCAGGCTCCTTACTAGCCGAGATGTGATTCATCAAATCCAGTAATGGTTTCTCTGTTGTGTCTCCCCTCAAGACATAGTCGATTTGGGGAAAATGCTCAATGATCTCCTCATGGAAATAACTCGCTGATAACCCACCGAGAATCACAGGGGCATCAGGGTGATACTTTTTTACTATCTCGGCGATGTCGAGGCTGCCCGCTGCGTGTGCCAACCAGTGGAGATCAAACCCATATACCTTGGCGTCCAGCCTCTCAATGAATCGCTCCACATCGAAGCCCGGGTTCCGGAGCATCTTCACCGCCAAGTTAATTATTTTAGCCTGATACCCGTTTTGTTCAAGATAACCCACCATGCTAACGAATCCCAGTGGATACATCTCGAATACCGGCGTCGACGGGATAACATCGCTAATTGGACCATACATCGTTGGGCGGGTTCTAAAATCATACACGCTTGGAGCATGCAGTAGGACCAGATCGACGCCAGGCATAGTCACCATACACACGCTACAATATTTTAACCCTATCTAAGTTAACCAGAAATCATTAACAGGCTTTAAATAAGATATCAGATGTCCATTAGTGATTCAAGTGGATAAATCACGAATCTTAATACTCGGAGCAGGGGTCACGGGTCTAAGATCCGCGAAGAAACTCCACAAGAAACTGGGTCGAGATGAAGCTGAGTTGCTTCTCGTAGACCAGAATGATTATCATCAACTTCTCTACCGGTTGCACAAGGTATGCAACTATGAGTATGAGGAGAAGGACATAATCGTACCCATTGAAACCTTGATAGGTGATATAGGGTTCAAACAGGCTAGGGTTGAAGACGTAGACATTGAGTCACAGACTGTGAAGACCGACGCCGGTGAACTACATTACGACTATCTGGTGCTATCCATGGGTAGCCACCCAGCCTACTTCAACATAGAAGGCATCCAAGAAAACAGTCTCACCCTCGATAGCTATGAAGGTGCTAGGAAGATCAGGGAGACCATGTTTGACTTATTTGTAGAAGCAAAGAATGGG
>CAZVMT010000178.1:0-6275 GCA_964628765.1 uncultured Candidatus Bathyarchaeia archaeon
GGCATATCACATTTCCCCATAACCCCGCACAACTAGAATCTGTACAGTGCTTGGTTCAGGCTTTGGAAAAGCCCTAAGTATGGATTTTTTCTATATATCCCTTACGAGTAAGGTTTAATCTTGCCCTGTATGTCTGTGTATGGTAATGGTGTCGTTTTTTGGGTGAGCCTGAAAAGAAGAGCTTGATTCCCCGTAATGTACTAGTGCTGACTCTCAGCCGGGTAATCTGGAGCATGAGCGACACCAACATCGACAACTTCATCAGCGAGTACATGCGAGTACTCGGCGCATCAGTGCCCACAATCGGGTTAATCAACGCCCTAGGCAGCTTCGGAGCCATGCTCCTCTACCCCATCGGCGGCTATATCGCGGATAAATCGGGCAGGGTCAGGCTGGTAGCCTCATCGACGCTTATCTATGTCAGCAGCTTCATACTCTATGTTTGGGCGCCTAGCTGGGAGTGGGCAGCCATCGCCATGATCTACCAGAACATGAGCCTATTCTATGTCCCAGCCATGAACGCCATAATGGCGGACAGCGTTCCAGTGGGGGACAGGGGTAAACTGTATGGGTTCAACTTCTCTTTGCCCACCATCATTAGGATAGTCAGCCCATATATCGGGGGCTTGTTCATCGCTAAATTTGAGCTAATCCCAGCCATGCGGCTTGGCTTCATGATCAGCTTCGTCATCGGTATACTCGTCGCCGCCATGAGGTTCTTCTATTTGAGGGAGACGATATCCAACATAGAAGTGATCAGCTGGAACCCGATCAAGCTATTCGCGGCGGCGTATAGAGACACGAACGATTCACTTCGCTGGATCTGGGATAACCTCAGAAGCTACGCCGGGGTTAGCATGCTTCTCAGTTTCTTGGGGAGCATGATACTCCCATTCTGGATACTGTATGCCACTGATTACCTGATGCTTCACATCTATGAGTGGAGCATCATCCTCCTCTGGAGCGGCATCGCCAGAGCCCTACTAAGCCTATTCATCGGTGGGATCGTAGACCATTATGGTGCACGAAACTGCCTCATATTTGGACTCGGCCTCGGGATACCCAGCATGTATGGGTTTACCCTAGCCGAGGGCTTCTGGTTCGCCCTCCCCATGTTCACGTTGATCACCCTCAGCGCCGTATTCATCTGGATATCATCGCAGGTATACCTTGCAGACAGCATCCCACGAAACATACGGGGCAGGATCATGGCCGGGATAGGCAGCGGGGCGAGCCTCGGAGTATCAGGCGTCGGCTTCGTCAGCGGATTCCTCATATTCCTACCGAAGACGCTGGGTAGCCTCGTCGGGGGCTTCATCTACCATTTGAATCCTCAGCTTCCTTGGCTTCTCCAGTCTCTGCTGCTATCACTGGGTCTGGTCTACACTTATCTCAATGTTAGAAACCCTGAGCACCCCTACGAGTAGTAACAATTTGTGACTATATGTGGTGAGTCTGGTTTAAAAAGAAAAAACTGTCCCCATTCTTGATGAACATGGAGTATAGCAAGATACCGACGACGAGGGTCGCTGGATCGGGCAGGATCACCGTACCAGGGTATGGTGACTTCAAGATATCAGGGTCAGGTCGGATAAGCCCAGAGGAGATATCCACCAGCGGGAGCAGCAGGATCCCCGGGGGATTAACCATCGGAGACCTCAGGACCAGTGGATCAACCCACATCGACGGCGACATCACAGCAGAAGTAGTGAAGTTCAGCGGATCATCAAACGTGGATGGCAATCTTACCTGTGAGGAGATACACAAGTCTGGGAGCCTCAAGGTCGAGAAGGATCTAAAGATCAAGTATGGTAAATTTTCGGGCTCAACAAGAGTAGAGGGAGGAGGCACCGTAGAGAGGGAGCTGGAGGCCAGCGGCTCCATATCATTTGGCCGTGATCTCGTCTCCGAGGAGAACATACTCTACTCTGGGGTCATGAGGGTCGATGGAAAAGTAGAGGCCAAGTCCTTCGAGGCGAGGCTCAGCAGGGATGAGAGTATTATCAGGGACGGGATCAAGGCAGAGTACATCGATATCCAGCTCAGCCACGATGACTGGAGAAACCGGGGAACCCTGGTCACGAGCGATATCGTGGGCGATGAGATCACACTTGAGAACGTCGAATGCTACAATATTACTGGTAAGAAGATCACCCTCCTACCCGGGTGCAGGGTGAAGGGCAGCGTCAAGTACAGTGAATCCATCAAAGTAGACCCTGATTCTAGACTGAGCAATGAGCCAGAGAAGACAGAGTAGAACCCCGCTTTGAGCCAACCAGTGGAACCCTAGATCAGGTTCTTCTCAACTAGGTGCATTGGGAGTTCTCTTATGCTTTTCAGGATGGTGTCCGGGTTAGCTGAGCCTAGCTGCTGGATGCTCTGGGTGCCAGTCAAGACGCCGATGGTGTAGACTCCGGCGTTTAACCCCTCCTCTATGCCCTTCACTGTATCATCTATCTTCATAACCGCACGGGGGTCCGAGACACCGTGTTTCTTCATCGAGTATAAGATCATCGCGGGGTCCGGTCTGCTCGCCCCAACCTGCTCGCTGCAGACCCATCCATCGATCAACCCACCGCTGAGCCAGCCAAGGTTCTCAACAATAGGCAGAGCGATCTCCGCTGGGAACCCAGTGGAAGCCATAACCTTGACGCCGTGTTCCCTGAGATATTTGAATGTATCCGAGGTTCCCTTGACCTCCTTGACGCGGCCTGTGTTGGCGCTGAGAATCCCGATGAAGTCCTCGTAGATCAACTCAGCCTTATCGCCGCCGAGCTCCTTGATGACCGTCCATTTATCGCGTCCACGTTGGGCGTTCAAGACCTCCATGGGCACCTCCACCCCATGGTTCCTGAGTGCCTCATCGTAGCTCTTCAAGACGAGGGGCAATCCATCGACGCGGTCATCAACGGTTGTTCCAGCCATATCGAATACAGCTAGCTTGATACGGCTCATTGGATTCTCTCCGTTATTTCTTCTAGGCTCTTGCGTTTGGTGTTCTCGCTGAATACTCCCTTGTCTGGGTAACCGATGGGGGTGACGGCTACAACGTATTCATCCTCGGGTAGGCTAAGTGCCTTCTTCACCCCGTCGTTGCTATAGTCGCCTATCCAGCATGTGCCCAAGCCCTCAGCACGGGCAGCCAACAACAAATGAGTGGTTGCGATGCTCACATCCATCATGAAAGTCATCTCACCCATGTAGCCGCCGCGGTTGTATGGGAACTTCCACCCCACAGCTACAATCACCTTGGGTGCCTCAGCGATCCATATCTGTCCTCCACAGGCTTCTGCAACCAGTTTCTTCTTTTCCTCTGATTCTACTATGTAGAACTTCCAGAACTGCCTGTTGTGGCCGCTTGGCGCTATCCGCGCTGCCTCCATTACCCGTTTGAGTGCTTCTTCGGGGATTGGGGTCTTCTTGTATGACCTGATGCTTCTCCGGGTCTTTATTACCTCGTAGAACTCCATTTCAGTATACTTGTTTCTCGGTGGATAAAAGGAGAATCCTATCTTGTGGTGAAGTACTCGCTGTATTTCTGGGTTATTACCTCACCCTCTGGTGTCAATACCCCCACGATGAGCCGTATGGTATCATGCCTCGGACCCTGAATGCTTAATCGCTCGGTCTCAGACTCACCGAACCCCAGATCGAGCTCTGAGCCGATTCTCTCAGAGTAGAGCTGCCCATTGTCAAGCTCTATCCCAACCCAAGCCCTGTACCCTGTGCCATTCACTGGGCTCTCATTGGTGTATGTGATGGTTACATCCACCACGTTGTTTCGGCGAGTTGCCTCCCATGTGTGCATCAGGAAGGGGAGCTCATCGACGATATCGATGGTGACCTCCTTGCCCACATGCTCGATGGGTATGCTGCCTATCTCCCAACCCGCCACCGTGGTCTCAAGGTAATAATACGTGCTGTTACCGATATCCCAGTGAACCCCTGAGGCGTTCAAATCGACTCCAACAGCCATGTGCCCCGGCAATGTAAGCAAAGCCGTGTCGATGTCCATCGCCTCCAATAGATGCGATAAGAGTATGCTGGTGTCTTCGCAGTCTCCTCCCTCATCAACGAGGCTCTCCACTGGGAACTTGGGGTATTCATCATAGCCGGTTGTCTCATCTGT
Source organism: uncultured Candidatus Bathyarchaeia archaeon (assembly GCA_964628765.1). Classification (GTDB taxonomy): domain Archaea; phylum Thermoproteota; class Bathyarchaeia; order TCS64; family TCS64; genus RBG-16-57-9. The sequence goes on from CAZVMT010000178.1 coordinate 4,130, forward strand.
CAAGTAGTGGAGGTTCTGTACGAATGATATGATGACCTCTATCTCCTCCTCACGGGTTAGATGGTTGAGTAGGGCTATCTCATCGAATTCCTTCACCAAGACCCCCATGTAGGTGTCATCGTATGGGTGCAGGATGTAGCCCCTGTAGTCTGAGGTGACGTACCGTGCCTTGCTGCTGTAGTACTCATACATGGGCTCAGGGATCACCACGTTCATCTCATAGGTCTCCCCATCAAATGTCCAAGTAAAGTTCCGTGTAATCACGGGTATCGTTTGATTAGAAAAATCGAGTCCCCCAAGGCTCGCCTGATACTCGTCCAAGAGGGACTCATACATAGCCTCTAACGTCTCAAGTTGCTCCAATAACGCCTCCTGCTCCTCATCCAGGCTCATCTTCTCCTCTTGGAGCTCAGCGTAGACCACCTGCAGCGTCTCAAGCTGCTCTTCAAGGTCGGTCTTCTCTGTGCTCAGCTCTTTGAAGTTTGCCTCAAGGGAGTCATAGTTCTCCTCAAGATCGTATAACCTTGTCTGGAGATCGGTTAAAATTGGGCGGGTCATGTACTCGTTGCCGAGGTATCCCGCCGCTGAGCCTATGATAACCCCGATTAGGAGCATGGCTAATGTTTTCGTGTTCAAACCAATGGATGGATTGAACCCTACGTTATAAGAACTATGAAGGCTACATACCGATGCCGGGTGTCCTGTACCGTTTCTCCCACTCTTCACGCATAGCTATGTTCCGTGTATCGGTCAACCTGTCGGTGCACATGATGCCGTCAAGGTGATCCAGTTCATGCTGGAGTAGCTCGCTCATGTCGTCACTGAAGGTCTCGTTGTGGAAAGCCTCCTCCCCATCAACATACTTTACCTTGATACTCCGGTTACGGGGGATCTTCACGAAGAACTTCGCCTCCATGCTGAAGCAGCTGTCCCAGACCTCGAAGGTTTCCTGGCTCCTCCAGACGATCTCCGGGTTGATCAAATAGCTGGTGAATTTTGCTGTCTGGATGTATACTGCCCGTTTGTTGTATCCTATCTGGGGTGCCGCTATTCCCCTGCCCATGCCGTAGATTCGCTGGTGCTCAGTCAAAGTATCTTTGAGGTCTTTCAGTATCTGGGGGGTGTTTCTATCAAACACTAGGGGCTCTGCTATCTCTCTTAGCCTCGGGTCGCCTAGTAGCACTGTGTCACGGATAACCATGGGGCATATACTGTGTTGGCGGTTCTAAATATTATCGCAGGGTCCGCTATTGTCCCGGTGGCGCTACTATCTCTTTGTGTTCTTTCTTGATCTCTGGTTTATCCCGTTTCAGCTTGCGTTTCTTGAAGCTTGGGAACAAGTCTCGGTTTTTTTTCTCTGTCATCATTTTCTCTCCGTCTCGTGTCTCTCATGGTCGTCGCTGGGAGCATACTCTATACTCTGCCGGCTTCGGTTAAGCTTGTCGAGTGCCACAGTGAAATCAGTGAACGTCCTCGTGGACTGCTCCAACTGGTCTCCACACATCTCCCTGTTGAATAGGAACGGCTCGTCTAGTCTGATCTTGGCGTTGTGGAAGTTGATGCTCTCCCACTCGATGGATTTCAGTAACCCGGGGAACTCACGTAGAGCTAGGCATCGGATATACTCCCTTGAGCCATCTGGTCCATTCATCAACCCATGCCTCACCATCTGAGGTAGGTTAGTCCAGTCCTCCCAGGGTACTGCGTCCTTGGCGAAATCCAGCGAGTCTCTGTAGCTGTAGGTTGTCTGAATGTTGCTTGGGTTCTCTCCGATGTACTCAAGCACAGCGTCATCTAGCACCGTAAACTGGTTGCACAGAGCAACACCGGTCTCGACATCACCCGCAGCGTATTCATCGATTAACGCCTTCTTGGTCACCCAGTCGATGCCATCCACAAAGTACTCCAGTTGACGCGCCTCGAAAGCCTCAAGGGTCGCCTCAAGGAGCCTGAATGCGTTTCGATCTGCCTCGGTTGATTCTTCTTGGTCCAGCATTTTCTCGACTCCAGCGAGATAGTGACCGATCATCACGTCCCCGATGGCATCCACCTTGGAGCCATTCTCTAGCTCCAGCTTCCAGTTGCATTCCTCTGTTTCCAGTGTTATCACCCTCATGGCTGATACCGGGTCAGCGAGCTGTGGTGG
>CAZVMT010000179.1:0-6156 GCA_964628765.1 uncultured Candidatus Bathyarchaeia archaeon
GTTTTGTTTTAATTTCGGGTAATTTCCACTCCGTCTTGGAGTTAATCCCATCGATAATTGCTAAAACTTTGGTGTTAAAAAGAGCGTGATATAAATCTAGACCTACGAGAATTTCTCCAATTGTTGCATTCAATCCATTTTCAAGATCAATTACTAAAACATGGATATTCGAGATTGATAATGCTTGTAAAAAGGGTTTAATTTTCTCAGGGTAATCAACAGGAGTTATAGCACAGAAAACATGGTTTAAGGTTGAATCCAAACGATTAAAAAAAAGGAGATCACTCTTTGTACCGGGAGCTCCTAATGATTGTCCTACAAGTTGCCTTAACTCGAAATTGTCTCCAAAAATTCCCACAACGAAATTTTGTTCATCAACCTGACTCATTGATAAATAGAACAATCAATGTAAGAAATATTTTTTGGTTTCACTTCTTGAGCTATGATAGTACTTTGATTGATAAAAAATAAAATGAATCATTAAAAAAATTCCACATGTAAATGCAATACCTCTACATCATACACTATATTGATGTCTGCTGTTGATAATGCTGAGAAATACACTGTTGAAGAGTTCATCGCCCACATGGAGAAACAAGGATACAAATAGATCGACATCAAAGGCAACAACAAAAAACACAAACAATGGTACAACCAAAACAAAGACACAATACAAATCAACCCACAATGGCACCTAGAAGCACGAGACCTCATATTCTAAACCAAGGAGAACCTGAACCCAGCCGCTAATTGGGTTTATATTTTAGTCTTTTATTGTGGACTTAACTTTAATCAGTAAATTCTCTGCGAACCTGGCATATGCCACTAGTTCATCAACATCAAATACTGTACCCGGCTGGTATCCTTCGTGATGAAGATCACTTACCAAATTCAGATGAGTCTGATATTCCTCATTTGAGATGATGCCTGTTCGGAAAAGAGTTTCACGGACAAGGGATTGATGAGCTAATCGCCCCGTCAACGTCCCATCCCAATCCTTGTACTCTATACGTGATACCCCTTCGTTGTAAAGAAGAGTAGTTAAACTGCTTTCAACAGAGCGAAAAACATCCTCCGCCCCCGGAAAAAATCGCTCAGCAAAAATGTTGTCCTGTGCTGAGTCAAGGTACTCCTGTGCTTTTTGCAGCGACCATTGTACTCGTTCTCGTCGGTTTCTCGCCAAACAGGGTCTCACCATTTGTATGAGTATCTATGATGAACTTGTCACCAGATAACCCTGATATATATTCACTTTCAGATAAAACTATGGTATACGCGTTGACGCCATACCTTGGGTAAATCTCACCATTGGTGTACTCGACAAGCCTTTTCCTCATAACTCCAAGGCTAGAGCCATTATCGACAACAACCACGATATCAATATCACTCGGGTTATCGACAAAATCCTGCCTAATAGACCCAGATGTAAGACTGCCCACGAGAATCACCGCCACAACACCCCCAATGGACACCGCGTAATCCTTGACCCTATCCGCGATCTCACGATAAACCAAGCTCAGACTCCTGAACAACTCAGAGAGGGATTCATACAGGAAATGCTCGGTGTTAACGCTGTAGAGCTTGGATCTACCCACACGTGCAAGATTCACTAACCCTATGGAGACCAAGTCATCTATCTGCCGGTTCACCTCCGAAGCAGAGACCCCCGCCTGTTTTGCTAACCGCCCCTCGTTAATCTGCCCTGGGTTGTTCACCAAGACAGATAATATGTTTACTTTGGTCTTGCTCCCAAGAACGTCTTCAAGATACACCGCTATCACCGGTTTTCCGATTATATCATCGGATATCCAAAGATAAATAGGTTGTGAAAGCATCAAACGAGAATAGCGGCTAACAGGGGGGAGGGGGGTAGTATTCTACAGGGCATTCCAGTCATCATTCATTAAAAGAAGCCCCAAAACGCCCCAGATTCGATCATGATCCATGTAAAAAACCGTCACCTTAACGTTTTCCAGTATGCGTTGGTCTCGTCCCAGAATCTCTGGACCTCGTGCTCAAGTTCGGGTGTGTTTACTTTACTATCAAGCGGCCATATGAAAAGTTCAGTATAACTTATCTTTAAAACCAAGTTGGGTATATTGGCTATTCAATATATTTTACAGTTAAAAAGTCGATAAAAAACCAAGTAACGAGTTTCATATAACAGTAGGTTGAATTTCTCGCAGTATAACAAAGAATGAGATGAATAAAGAAGTTGTGAATAATTTATTCTTGATTCCTTTTGAACTGAACTATAGATAAATATGGTAACAGTAAGCTGAAACCTATCAACACAACAATATCAAATAAAATTATATTCTGTTCAAGCATCAAACCACGAAAAATCTCAACAGAATAAGTTAATGGCAACAACCTATCTATCAACCTGAGAACCATAGGCATCTCATCCAAAGGTAGAAAAACTCCACAGAGAAAAATCATAGGAAACCTAAACTTTTATTATTCAATGAGAAAGATTGCGCGCCAACACGCTGGCGCGCACTTGGCCCACCAACCGTTTCATTATTGGACCCCGTTTCCCTCGTGGTAGATTCGTGCGCGCACTATCATTTAGGATTGTATGATAGTGACATGTTAAGTGACAGTTTTAATCTGTTTATTTTGTATATATAGTGTAATAGATTCTTCACGAGCCTCAGTAGTTATCTCGATATCAAGGTTTGACTTCAACATAGATACAAAAAAATTACGTAGATAAGCACTCCATTTATAGTTCAAGCAATGCCGTAGATGCAATATGTTTTGGTCTTTTGTTGTGTAATGATCAATGTTGAACCAACCCCTGTATCGTCCATATACTTCTTCCATTAACCACACAAATGATTGGAAGTCTTTGGGAAGCCCTCTTTTTAGTATTTCCTCCTCCGGGAGTAATCTACCTGAAACTAGTCCTACATCTTTAATGTCGTTGTCGTTTATTTTTTGTAGTAATCTAAGGAATGCTTGACTATCCATGGAGATGACTGATAAATTAGTTTGATACCGCTCTGAGACCACGTATCTTCGAATAATTTGATCAATCAGAGCGCTTACGCTGATTCCCTGCCAATCAGCTTGTTTATGTAGTATTTCGTCCCATTCTTTATTAACTCTGAATGTTCTTGTCACTGTTTCTTCAGTTGATCCATCACCGCTCATGTGTACCTTCTCATACGTTTAGTACAAAATACAGTTTTTAAATACTTATAACACAATGTGTTAGATTGTGTTAAAAGTATACGATGAGTTTAATTCCTTACGCGTACGCAGTTGAATTGCATGTAATGTGCACAGAAGAGAAACTGTATGAATTATAAATACCCTATTGAATACGAGTTAACCCCTGAGAAAATAGACAGCGGAATACACTGGCTGACATTAAAACTGAAAAACATAGGAAGTGAAACTATTACAGGTCTTGATGTACGGCTACACTCTCTAGATACTTTCGATATATCCGTATATGATACAGGACATTATGTTCCAGCTTTGAAGCCTAAGGCGGAGAAAGAACTAGTTTTCCGTGTTAACGCGTTTGGTTCAGCCGAGGTGTATGCCACCATCGATGCATTCAAGGGAGACTACTTCTGGTGGGAATCTGGTTGGATGTACGTCATTGTAAGCGAGGATAAAGCGGAAATCGAGCGCCTACTGGTGCTTTCACACCCATATACATCGATTGGAAAGACCATCGAGGCTGAGGCAACCATTAAGGGTTTAAGAGAAAATACAGGGTTAAAACTGGAGTTCTGGACGGATGCTCCCTCTGGAAAGTGGGAAGAATTGGCTAAAATAGATACAAAGAGTCTCTCCCGTAGGGAGGAAGCTCAGTACACCGCTGAGTTCACACCCAAGGAAACAGGTCTCTACACCGTATACGCGTATCTCTACGATGGGACTAAAAGAATAGGACGCAAGACAAGTTCCATCTATGCGCGCAAATCCTAAAAAAGCGAGGTAATATCTATGTCCAAAGAGAAAAAAGAAAAAAAGGAGAAAAATGGAACCCTCTCCGTTAAGAATGCGGAGAAACCCGTACCTGCTGTTAAAGAACCTCAACCAGGTCCCTTAGAAGAATTCAACAAGTTGTTTAACACGTTTCGCAGTGAGATAATGTGGGACCCCTTCCGGGGATTCGAGTGGCCTGTTGAATACGAGCTTCCGACCAGAGTACCCTATGTCGACGTCATCGACGCGGGTAAAGAGTACGTCGTGAAGGCGGAACTTCCGGGATTGAAAAAGGAGAATGTGGAGATTGATTTAGGGATGAACGAGTTGTCACTGACCGCTAAATCCGAGGTTGAGAATGAGGAGAAAGGGAGAAACTATTTGCATAGGGAAAGAGCCTACTCCACGTTCCGTAGATACATTGGGTTCGCTGAAAGTGTAGACACTGGAAAGGCATCAGCTACTATGACTGATGGCGTCCTCGAAGTTAAACTTCCCAAACTCGAGCCCGAGCCTGAAACGAAGAGAAGAAAAATAACACCCGAATAAACCCTTTATTAATCCATCATTTATGCGCGTACACATAATATGTCTTTGATTCTATTTTAATTCATTGTGAACTAATAGCTGAAGGTCTTATAATTCTAAGTGTAATTCTTAAGATCACTTTGGCTGAATCAGAGGTGAAAGAGAAGAATGAGTGAAGATAAAAGAATCGTTGAAGAAGTCAACAACCTGATCGGGGAAATGGGCACCTATGAGGAATTTAAAAAGGGCGCACTTTACGAAATATCATACAGTGAGAGACTTGACCGACTCAAAGTAAGGATTACACGGAAACCATATGCAGATTAAACAGTCAGAACAAGTCCCTTTTTTTATTCAAACTAATCTGCGCCCGCAAGTAGTAATAAATGTTGAACATAACATGCGTAGAATGATTGAATTATGGAAGATGTTAAGCTAATCATTTCAGCGCGCGCATATACTTGCTGGTATCCTGCCTTCTAAAGAAGCTTAACACCTAAAATAAGGGCTAAACCAAGCCCTGAAGCAAGGTCTAATAGATCACTAAAAACCAAACAATATGCGATATTTTTTGAACAAATAGCAACCAACAGGAGGAGATTGTGTATTGAAAGCAAAACCCAATCGATAGGAGTAATACCTGTCCCAAAACTAGACTCTACCCGATAATATGTAATACCTCCAAATCATACATCTATTTGATGTCTACTGTTGAGAACGCCAAGAAATACAATGTAGAAGAGTTCATCGCCCACATGGAGAAACAAGGCTACAAATGGATCGACTTCAAAGGCGACAACAAAAGCCACAAACAATAGTACAACCCAAAACAAATACAAAATAGAAATCAGCCCACTATGGCACTTCGCACGAGACCTCATATTCTACAAAGAAAAACAAGAAAAAAAGATAACCACACCATCTTCGGAAATCCGATGATATAATCGGAAAACCGAAGATAGACGGAAGTACAAACCGATAACAAGAATAGCCACTAACCGGGGGGTCAAGCATCAAAAGCCAAAAACCCCTGAATAACCAAAAACCATCCCTAAAACAGCCTACTTCAGATCCAAATACGAAAATCTTTTCTACTGAAAATAAAAAAAATTATTCTTCAAGTGATCCACGGATACCCGGGAATAGATCAAAACCACCATTGTCATCCATGAAGTCATAAGCCACTACATCTGCCAAGTCTTTATCCAACTCTACAGTGAAACGTGTATCCTCACAATAGCCTTTCACTTCCACTGTGTTAACATCCTTATTACGGATACCAGTGATCCTTATGTTTTCTGCTCCGCGTTTTCCCCGGACAAAATCCTCTGCGTGCTTCTCACACTCTGTTAGCTTCATCTGAAACACCAGTATTAGGTTTTTCACCACACTATATAGACATTATTGGTATGCACGCGCAGATTATATTTCTAAAGGATGCTATTGAGAGATTTGAGAAGGAATTAACACGCAGATTATTAAACAGAGGATTGTCTAGAGAATATCTTTCTTATTTCTCCAATTGTATTCGTACCTACTTTCATTTTCCAAATTTAGACGTCTATAACTTAAAATATAAAGTAACAAAGATTTGTATTAACCTAATAATCATTAAATGGAGAAGTCCCGTCAACCATATCGTATAATTTTTACTAGCATTCAACGTTGGTACAAAAAATA
>CAZVMT010000180.1:0-6122 GCA_964628765.1 uncultured Candidatus Bathyarchaeia archaeon
TGGGTGACGCTTAGATAAACGATTACTTTGTGGGTGTTAGGCATTTTTTTGGCTCTGCTTGGAGTCTGAGATCATAAAGTTTACCTCTAAAGTTCAGATAACCATACCATCCCAGTTTTGATGAGATCTTTCGATAAGCAAGGATAGATGCCTGCAGTATCTTTGCATGTTAAGGGGTGATTGGATAGGCATAATTGTTGGGAGGGTTATCTGTAGATTTTTTCGCCTCGTTTTGAGGCGTATTCCCCGAAGTAGCCTACAGTGAAACCCGATGCCAGTGATAGGAGCCACATGAAGGCTATCACTGTGTGGGGGAGGGAGTAGAGTACTAGTAGCCACATGACCAGTACGTTGCTTGAGGCGGATAGTCCGCCGGCGACTCCTGCCTTTATGGGTGAATCCGTGCCGAGGACGCGTAGTGTGGTGTCCACTATTATTCCCTCGGTGAGTGAGATTAGTAGGACTTGTATTCCGTGGAAGCTGAATAGGGTGAGTTCTACGAGTCCCTTTACTGCTCCGGTTAGTGTGGCTGCCCCGTTTTTCTTGGTGAGTAACGCTGCGAGTATGGGCCATAGTATGTGGATTCCTGAGAGTAGCTGGGAGGTTCCGAGGGGCAGTATTGGTATGGCTTTGAGAAGGTTTCCCGCGTAGCCGATGGGTACGCTTATGGCTCCTCCTAGTGCGCTGAGGATGATGATGAAGGAGAGTTCTCGTGTGTTGAGCATGGGTTGGTGTATTTTGGTTTTAGGTTTATAATGTTTATCTATTGTGGTTTCCGTTTGGGCAATTTTTATCTATTATGCAATCATATATGATTTACAACAAATTTGAGGCGTGAATATGAGGGAGAGCGGTTTCTTGACTGATTCTCAGCTGCGGGTTCTCGGCTATAGGCTTGAAGGGTTGACTCAGGAGGTGATTGCGGAGAGGCTTGGGACGACTCGGCAGAATGTCTCGTTGATCGAGAAGCGTGCCTATGGTAATGTTAGGAAGGCTGAGCTGACGCTTGCAGCGTATAGGCGTCTTCAGGTGGCAACGGAGGTGACGCTGGAGCCAGGGACGCATCTTGTGGATGTTCCCAGGATGCTTATTGACGCTGCCGACGCTGTGGGGGTGAAGATCAGGGTTGATTTTACGTTGGTGTATAAGATGATGCGGGATAGGGTTGGTGACTCAGTTTCCGGTACACGGGTATCTAAGCGTATTGTGTTGGATGTTTTGAGGAGCGGGGATGTTTACGTTGAGGTAGCTTGAATCTGTGATCCTTTGTCGTTTTTATCAAATGTAGCCATATGTATCGGTTGCTTGTGCTGGTTTGGTTATATTTTGGCGCCTTATGGTATGGTGGTGTTGAGTCTTTTAACTAAATTTTTATGCATTTATCTTTAACAATTTATTTAATATATTTTTAGTTTTTATTGTGTTTTTAAGGAAAATATAATAACTATGTTTAATACCATAAGAGTAGGAAAGGTTTACTATGCATAAAGTAAAAATGACACGTAACCTAGTGTGTCTTATCTCAGTAATAATAGCAATGTTCATGTTCATTGGAGCAACCACCTTTGGAGCGGATTCAGATTTCCCACTATATCTTAACATAAGCGGTACAGTGTACGAGTTCTCAACGCACACAGGAAGTACCTCGGATGGTGGCTGGATAAAGATATCAGGTGGTACAGACATAACTCTCCCCTATCTCTCGTTGGTATATTCTGGGGTTAGTGGAGCTAATTATACGAAAACAGGAGAAGTAGGAGTAGTTACCGACTCCAGTTTCATAGGAGACTCAGTCGTATACCCGTTCGATACGCATCAGATATTCAAAGCAGGTGATACTGTAAACTTTGTTGTTGATATGCGACCTATTCTAGCAACGGAAACTTGTGAGGTTCGTCTAATTAAGGTACTTGATCCCCAAGATTGGGTAGATGCTGCTTCAGACTTGTTTAAGGGAGATAACACAAAGTTTGAGGCACTTATTGATACTTTCATTGGAATGAAAACTGATAACTTTGATGCTAATGGGGATTTCGCGGATAGCTTCACAATAGCAACTGCCGGGGACTATATACTTCTGGCTCTTGACGAAGCGACGTACACTAGGATATTCTCAGCAACATTAGTAGAGGTACTAGATGGACCTCTCGAGACCACTGTGCCGGTAGCTGAGATAAAACGAGGAAATGATCTCGATATCTCTCTCTCATTGACTAGTGGAGGGACTGGAACGCATGTATTCGGTGCTGTAATGGTGAAGGAATCCGCCTACAAGGCTAACGCCCAGATGATCAGCAGCGGAACAATAGCTAGCACAGAGGTCAAGGTAAATGGCGCAGTTGTAATCGATGGTGATGCCACCGAGTTCAGCCTCTTCGGAGGAGGACTAGGCAGTTTCAGCAAGGATATACTTACAGATTTCATGGGTCAGGCGTTTAGTTCATCCGAGTATTCGGTGGCTCTTAGCTCAAGTACAGCCGCTACATCCACGAGTCTGGCTCTTAGCACGAATGGGTTATCCGGAGGCGATTATATTATTCTCACAGGTGTCTGGGATTACTCCGATTCCATTAACGCTGGTGACAGAGTTCTTGGCTTCAACGAGAGCACAGTCTATGTTAAAGTACCTACATTCTTGCCTCCTATTGTGATACCGGTGGAGGAGCCGCCAACTCAGGAGGAGTTCGAAGCTCTTTCACCAGAGGAACAAGCTGAGACTATCGCTGGATTGGATTTAGAGGACGCCGTAGATCTCTTGGAGGGAGCGTCTGTCGAGGATGCTGCTCAGGTAATCGAGAAACTGGATGAAGAGCAGGCAGCAGAAATCCTAGACGCCATGGATCCAGCTACTGCGGCTGCGATTATCGGAGCCATGCAGACTGAGGCAGCGAGCCTAGTGTTAACGCAGACCAGTGTTCAAACTGCAACACAGATTCTGACCACGATTCAAACCTCAAGCGCTGCACAGATAGTCGAAAAGATGGCCACAGAGACCGTAAAGACTATTGTTGAAGAGGCTGTTGGAACCGGGCAGACGACTCAGATGGCTGCTATACTTAACGCTGCAAACAAGCAAACAGTTGGAGACGTATTACTGGCTGTTACACCGAGTACTGGAGCCCAGCTAATCAGAGAGATGGCAACCCAAGACCTTACAGGCGCTGCCGAACGTGTTGAGACAGCTGTCAAGCGTCAGCTTCAGGAGCTGGAGCCAGGGCAGAAACAAGCCTACCGCCAGAAACTGAAGGAGACATTGGAGGACCCGAATCTATCGGTTGATGATTTGGTTGATCTCTTTATCGAGATCGCTAACCTGCCTGAGACCCCCAGTACTGTTGCCGAGATCTTTGAGATCATTGATCTGAGCAAGACTGTTGAGGTCGTCGATGGCATGGTGTCTAATGATAAGGAAGAAGAGATTGCACTGGTCTTTAGCTATCTCAGCGTTGATAAACTCGCAGAGATTTATTCAGCCCTGACCGCAGCCACTAGAGCAGCAATCTATCCATACTTTGACGTTGAGACACTGGGTAATCTGCCACAGCTCGGTGAATTCACCGTAACAAGCCTCACTGCCTCACCGGAGACAGTTGAGCCAGGTGACACTGTAACAGTTACCGCTGTAATAGAAAACATCGGCGATGAGTCTGACTCAACCACAGTCACGTTAACTGTGAATGGGGCCGAGGTTGACAGCGAGCTTATTACATTGGATTCCGGCGAGGAGATAACACTCGAATGGACTGTCACAAGGACAGCCGAGGGAACCTACACAGTAGATGTGATGGGTGAGACAGCGTCCTTCACGGTTGAGTCCCCCCCAGAGCCAGCTGAGTTCTCGTTGAGCAACCTGCAGGTGTCACCATCAACCGTTGAGCCGGGTGAGGATGTCACCGTGAGTTTTACTGTGAGAAACACCGGAGAGCTTTCTGGTAGCTACAGCGTTGAGGTGAAGCTTGACGGGGCGACCGTCGATACACTCAGTGGGTCTCTCAGCGGTGGAGCCAGCGACTCTCTCGTAAGCATCGTGTCTACTGAAGATGAAGGCACTCACACCGTAGCTGTCGATGGCCTGGATGCACAGTTTAGCGTTGAGGCACCGCCGACAGGGTTCCCATGGACAACCGTGATAGCCGCTGTAGTAATACTGGTGTTAATCGCAGTTGGTTACATGTATATGCAGAGACAGAAACTATAACCCCCTCTATTTTCGCCGAGTTTTTATTTACCCCATACGTATTTGAGGTGGCTTAATTTGAGACGCTGTTTGCTGTTTATCTTCTTATTATCGATGTTTTTCATGCCATTTGTCTCGGGTGGCGTTTCCAGTGTCGAGATTACTCCAGCGGATCCTGTGCAGGGAGATACCCTTAGAATCATTATTCAAGCGGGCTCCAATGAGGATATCTCGGTTTCACTGGATTACTCTGGTGATGCGCCTGTCAGTGGAGGCAAATACGAGATAAATATCGATAATTTGGTTATTCCTCAGTTGCCAAACAGATTCACTGCCCGGGTAACTGATGTTGAGAATATCAGGGTGAGCGTTGATTGGTTTCCTATTACTTTTAACAAGGATGCGACCGATGGAACAGTTACGCTTAGTCAGAGCAATATTCCAGCTCATACGTATGATATCCGTGTTTGGGGCGATGCATTACCTGAAGTAAGTGAAGTCAGCATCTCTTTCAGTGCCAGCATCTCCCTGACCACTGATGGTGATGGAAAATATACCTACAGCTATAAGACAAGAGACATCCCCCCGGGAACCATCAAGGTTAACGCCGGTGGAGTGAAGAAGACTGTTACTCTTGGCGCTAGCTCGGGGGGAGGAGTTATCGGTGGTGGAGCGGTTCCCCCCAGTGCTTCCTTTTCGGTTAGCGGAGATCAGCTTAGTGGCCGCGTTGTTCAGTTCGATGCAGCTGGTTCTAGCTCTGGTGTGGGTATAATCAGCGAGTATAGGTGGAGTTTTGGTGATGGCTCGTCAGGTGTGGGGGGTTCTCCAGTGCATATCTTTGACGAGCCCGGGACATATGTGGTTCGGCTTACGGTTGTTAACTCCTATGGGTTGGAGACTACAAAGTCCATGACTGTGGTTATTGAGGATGTGCCCAATGTTCTCCCAATTGTTATCGGTGGTGAGGTGCGTGGCTGTTTAACTGGTCAGTTGCTTGATTTTAGGAGCCGGAGCAGTGACCCTGATGGAGAGATAGCTGAATATTTATGGTCTTTCGGTGATGGCGCGTCTGGTGCCGGTAGGAAGGTTTCGCATAGCTGGGGTGAGCCTGGTGTTTACACGGTTAATCACACGGTTGTTGATGATCGTGGTGGGGTTAGCTCTGCTTTCATCTTGGTTGAGGTTGATGGTGTAACTGTTCCTGTGTTGAATAACCGGGAGATCGTTGTTGAGGGGAGGTTTTTCCAGTATTTCGGTGACTTGGGCGTAGGTATCACTGCCTCAGGGAATGATTCACGTTTTTACCTGTTTGAGTACGGGGGGAAGCCGAATAACGCTTCGCTGCCGGAGGGGCAGCTCGGTTCTTTCTTTGATCTCGTGGTGTCTGATCCAGGTGATGTTGTTTGGCCCATCTATTTTGAGGTGGATTACGACGCGGGGAGTGTGGATAATGTCTCTGAGACCAGCCTTGGCCTGTACTACTTTGATGGTGTGACTTGGAGGCGATGTCTCAGGACAGGCGTTGATACTGGTCGTGGGGTTGTATGGGCTAATCTGACTCGGGGTGAGTTGTCGGGCAGCCCGCTTACAGTAGGGATAGTTCAGCCGCTCCCATATTTCATTATAGGTGGATTGAGGCTCGGATTACCTGAGGTCGAGGACGGTGAATCTATCACCGCCATGTTTAATGTCACTAATAGCGGCGAAACCTCTGGAAACACCGTTGTGTTGGTGTATCTGGATGGTGTTCCGGTGTTGTCTAGGACGCTTCATCTTGAGACAGGAGAATTTAACCTGGTTACGGTCTCGTTCCCTGCTCCAGAGAGGGGGCCTCATATGGTTCGAGTGGATGATATGACTGCCACTGTCCTTGTATCTCCTCCTACGGTCCCTGATCTCAGCTGTAATATTACAGCATCTGCTTCAACACTTGAGCCAGGTGAGG
>CAZVMT010000181.1:0-6105 GCA_964628765.1 uncultured Candidatus Bathyarchaeia archaeon
CAACCTGTGTTGTTCAGATAGCTGCAGTGATTTTCTTTATCAAGGAACCAACTACTGCTGAAATGTAACTACAGGGCTCTGTAGTATTACAAAGATTTTTTAGTGCATAGATAGATTTTGACGGGATACTAACCTATAGTATCAGGTAGAAATATAGTGGCGCAAACATTCAGGACTGTATTCTCCAACAAAAACATCCTCGCCATCGGAACAACTAATATGTTATACCAAGTCTTCAACAGTCTCTGGGACCTTTGGTGGAGCCTCTACCTCCTCACATCAGTAGAAGAGGGAGGACTAGGAGCCCCAGCCACTATCGTAGGCTTACTAGCAACCCTGCAGAATACGAGCCAGATACTGTTTCAGCTCCCAGGCGGGATAATAGCCGACAAGATTGGGCGGAAAAAGGTCATTATTTTTGGGAGCGCTGTACGGACTGTCGCACCTTTCATAATGTATATGGCGAGAAGCTGGCAGATGGTGGTCCCAGGTATCATGCTCATGTCGATTGCTAGCCTCTATGGTCCAGCCTTCAACGCCATGGTGAGTGAGAGTATACCCAAGGAAAACCGTGCTGCGGGCTTCGGAGTATACAGGATGTTTACTAGCATTCCACAGATCTTCATGCCCATCGTGGGTGGATACTACTTTGATATGTTTGGACTGGGTAGAGCTGTTCGCTATGGCTTACTAATGTTCACAGCTGCGATGGGCGTAATCACTATAACCCGTCAAATCGTCATCAAGGAGACCCTGGTTAACAAAGAAGCCTCGAAACAGAGCCTCAACCCATTCAACAAGGATATCCTCAAGACATTCAGGAACCAGCCAAGGACCATCTACGCCATGCTGGCAGTGGCTGTGACAGGCGGGATCGCCATGCGCACAATCTGGGCTTTCCTGACCCCATACGCGATAAATGTAATCGGATTGACGAACACCCAATATGGGACACTCCAGAGCCTAGCCATGCTAATATCCGTGCCTCTATTCATGATCAGCGGGGTTCTTGCTGATAGATATGGGCGGTTTCCATTCATATTGCTGGCCCGTGGATTAGGTCCCTTCGACAGCCTCAGCCTGTACCTGTTCAAGGACTATAATCAGCTACTCTGGGCGTATGGTATAATCGGATTCGCCGGGGGATTAGGAGGTGGACGCCTACGCGGTGGAGGCTATATGGGTGGACCTGCCTGGCAGGCACTGGTCTCGGATATCGTTCCCAGTAAGGATCGAGCCAAGGTGATGGGCTTCATGGGAACAGTCTCTGGGGTCCTTGGTTTACCCTTCCCTATACTGGGTGGGTGGCTCTATGAGCGGAACCCGGATATGCTGTTACTTGGGGGGAGCATACTGGAGGCACTCTGCATACCCATCATATTGCTGTTCATACGGGACCCAACGGCCTCATCTGATGAGAAATCCAAAGAAATAACGTGATTCGTTAGGGTTATTAATCTAATATGATACTCTATGCCGATGGAATATGGTAAAGGTTCCTAATCTAGTCACACAGATACCTGGTCCCAAGAGCCAGGAATTGATCAAACAGAGGAACGAGTATGTGCCCGCGGGTGTCTACCTCGTCCAACCAGTCACCATAGCGAAGTCTCATGGAGCAGTGATGGAGGATGTGGATGGGAATACGTTAATTGACTTCACCTCAGGCATCGGGGTTACCAGCCTCGGACACTATACTGAGGAGATCGTTGCAACTATCAGTGAACAGGCGGGTAAGCTTATTCACAGCTGCATACATGTGGCGAACTACAAACCATATATCGACCTAGCCAAGAAGCTATGCGAGATAACACCGGGCAGCTACAAGAAACGAGCGTTGATGCTCAACAGCGGCTCAGAGGCCGTCGAGAACGCCGTAAAGATCGTGCGACAGGCCACCGGGAGACCCAATATCATCAGCTTCGAGAACAGTTTCCACGGCAGAACCTATATGGCTATGACATTGACCGGGAAAGTTGACCCGTATAAGATTGGTCTCGGCCCATTTGTGCCGGGGGTCTATTTCACACCCTTCCCATATGCTTACAGGTGCCCATGGGGGACCACAGATAAAGACGAGTGTGGTAAGGCTGCGATACATCACATCGAGAAGAGTATCTTCAAGACACAGGTGGATCCAAACACAGTAGGCGCAGTTATCGTTGAGACCATTCAGGGTGAGGGAGGGTTCATAGATCCACCCAAGAACTTCTACTCCATGCTCAAGGAGCTCTGTGATGAACACGGTATCAAGCTAATAGTCGATGAGGTACAGACCGGCTTCGGTAGGACCGGTAAGATGTTCGCCATCGAGCACTATGGTGTTGTGCCTGATGTAATCACTATGGCGAAGGCCATCGCAAACGGTTTACCTCTCAGCGCATGTGTCGCCAGCGAGGAGTTGATGGGTGACATCTACCCTGGGAGCCTCGGAGGTACCTATGGCGGTAACCCAATAGCCTGCGCTACAGCCTTGAAGGTCATTGAGATAATGGAAAGGGAGAAGATCCCAGATAGGGCGGCCAAGATGGGTGTCAAGCTCAGGAAACGCCTAGAAGAGTTCCAGGAGAAATATCCCAAGATCGGAGATGTAAGAGGCTTGGGTCCGATGCTTGCTATGGAGTTCGTCAAGGACCCCAAGACGAAGGAGCCTGATGCCGCGACGAGCAGCTCTATCATGAAAGATACCTTGCAGCATGGCCTCATGACTTTGAAGGCTGGCTTGTATAACAACGCGATTAGGCTGCATCCGCCGCTCATCATCGAGGATGATCTCTTGGAGACTGGTTTGGGTATCCTTGAGGCTTCTATCAAGAAGTACTCTTAATTTCTATTCTTTTTATTCTACTAGCCCTGATATTCTTGGATGAAGATAGGTTGCCACGTCTCTATAGCTGATAGCATCGATTTATCCGTGGATCGTGCAAAAGAGATAGGCTGTGATACTTTTCAGATCTTTACCAGAAACCCGAGGATGTGGAAATACAAGATACTCTCGGATGAGGAGATCGCTGCTTTTCACGAGAAACTCAAACAAACCGGGATCTGGCCAGTATTCAGCCACATGCCCTACCTCCCCAATCTAAGCTCATCAAACCCTGTACCATACCTGAAATCAGTGGCGACGCTACACTTGGAACTGGAGAGATGCAACGAGTTAGGCATACCATATGTTGTGACTCATCTTGGGAGTCACCTTGGAGAGGGAAAAGAGAAAGGCATGGCTCAGATTGTGAATGCACTAGATACAGCTGTATCTGGGCTGGATGTCTACCCTATGATTCTCCTGGAGAATACCTCGGGTAAGACCAATGAGGTGGGTTCAACCTTCATCGAGATAGGCGAGATACTGGACAAGGTCTCAACGGATAATATCGGTGTCTGTTTTGATACCTGTCACGCCTATGCTCGGGGATACGATATTACCACAGAAGAAGGTCTCCAGAGCACCATTGATGAGATCAATTCACACATAGGTTTGGATAGGGTGAAGATAGTTCATCTAAACGACTCCAAGGGAGAACTGGGCTCAAGACACGACAGACACAACCATATAGGAGTGGGAAACATCGGTGAGAAGGGCTTCATCAACTTCCTCAGCAGCCCATTCAATGAGAAACCATTGATCCTTGAGACACCAGTAGATGAATACAGAACCGACAGGGACAATCTGGAAAAGGCTCGTGAACTCTACATGTGTGCGAACAATGTTGTCTGATAACTCGGAGCCATGTTTTCTCCAAGGATTATCCTCAACGCTGTTTGACTGAGGTCCATCAGTTCCCTGTGTGTGAGGGTTGGGTAGAGGTTTCTTCCTACCCTTAGTATTGGGTCTACTGTGGTTATTTTCTTGTTTCTTGTGGCAGCATAGTTTTTTGAACTGCGGACGAGTTTCTGTATCTGATCCGCTCGTAGCTTGTTTGTTACTGCCATTTCTTGTTCGACCAAGAAATGTATTAATTTCTTAGTATATAAGTATTTCATTGTTTACCCCAAATTTATTTCTAGACTGGTCAGTGAAAGTGGTGGTTGTGTTTTTTTGTTGTTTAAAAAGAGCGGTTAAAATAGGTTCTTTTTGCATAAAAACAAGAAAACCGATTTTATAATAAGCTCCTAGATTCACACACCCACCCAGACATAAAGATAATTTCTCACACCTATAATTCCCCTGTAACCCAACTCGAAAACAAAGGAGCAATATTAAAAAACAACCTGTTCAACAATAGGGATGCATCGCCCCGATAGCTCTAGCCTGGTTAAAGCGCTTCCTTGGTAAGGAAGAGACCGCGGGTTCGAATCCCGCTCGGGGCTCCAATTATAATAAATTATTTTGACGAAGCAAAGCCTCAGTAGAGGGCTCCCTACCCATGAAATCATTGAATATCTTCATGGGCTCCACAGAGCCACCGAGAGCTAGGAATGAGTCTCTGAACTTTTTACCAAGTAGCTTGACCTCCTCCTCGTTTTCAAGACCAGCCTCCTCGAAAGCCGAGAACACGTCAGCGCTTAGGACCTCAGCCCATTTATAGCTATAGTAACCTGCGGCGTATCCTCCAGCGAAGATGTGGTTGAAGGCGCAGAGGAAGTGATCTTGTTCCAGGGGCGGGATAATCTTGGTCTTCAACGCTATCCGTCTGTGTACGTCGAAGGCTGTCTCGTCTCCATACGGGTTATAGCTGCTGTGGAGCTCCATGTCTGTGAATCCAAACTCAAGCTGCCGTAGCATGGCTCGTGCAGCCATAAACACCTTGGCGTCCAGTAGCTTCTTGATGTATTTCTCTGGTAGTGGTTCATCGGTCTCCCAGTGGCCTGATATGGTCTTCAGTGTTGGTACATGATAGCACCAGTTCTCCAGGAATTGGCTGCATACCTCCACGGCGTCCCACTCGACGCCATTGATACCCGAGACATCAGCGATATCAACTCTGGTTAACATGCCCTGTAACCCGTGACCAAACTCATGGAACAGTGTCGTGACCTCGTTGAAACTCATCAACGAAGGTCTATCACCAACCGGTGGGGTGCCATTGGCGTTCAGATATACGACTGGTAACCTGATTTTTCCCTCGATCTCTCGCCTGTTTAGGCAGTTGTCCATCCATGCTCCGCCGCGTTTCTCCTCTGGTCTGCTGTATGGGTCTAGGTAGAATGATCCGATCTGTTCGCCGTCTTCGTAGACCTTGTAGTATCTGACGTCCTCGTGCCATACTGGTGCTTCTCCGGGGGATTCCGTTATTTTTACGCTGAATAGGAACTCGGTTAATCCAAACATACCCTCTAGGACCTTGGGCATGGGGAAGTAGGGCCGTAATTCATCATCGGTAAAATCGAAGCGTTTCTCCTTGAGGCGCTCGGACCAAAACGCGGTATCCCAGTGTTCAAGAGGCTCCGCTTGTCCACCCTCATATGCGATCTCTTCCAGTTCCTCGAATTCATGAATCTGGTGTGGCTTGGATGCGACGAATAATTCATCAAGCATCTTGAAGACAGCGTCAACGCTGGGAGCCATCTTGGAGGCTAGGCTGAGATCGGCATATGTATCATAATCGAGGAGGTTGGCGAGTTCTCGCCGGAGCTTTAGTATCTTTGAGATGAGTGGTTTATTATCCCAGTCACCTGAGTCCGCCCTTGTGATGTAGGCTTTATACAGTTTCTCTCGTTGGTCTCTCCTCTTACTGTGGGACAGGAAAGGAGCTATTACGGGAGCATCTAGGGTTACTCTCCATGGGCCAGCTTCTGGGGTCGAGTCTGTCGTCTCTTTTGCCTTGTTGTAGCTCTGGGATGTTAATTGAAGGAGGGACTGGGGCCAGCCATCAGTGTCTTGTTTATCGGTGACGATGAACTCATATGCCTTGGTTGAATCCAGCACATGGTTCATAAAGTCGTTTCCAAGCTGAGATAACTCAGTGCTGATATCATTGAACCGCTTCTTCGCCTCACCAGATAAAGATACACCAGATAACACGGCGTCCCTGATCTTTAGCTCGATTACTCTGCGTTGGGCATCATCGAGTTTCTCCCACTCAGCGCCATCCCGTAGAGCGATTAATCCATCATAGATTGGCTTGCTCTGACCCATTCTTAAGGCGAATTGGACTACCTGTG
>CAZVMT010000182.1:0-6084 GCA_964628765.1 uncultured Candidatus Bathyarchaeia archaeon
TAGCCTCGATTCCAGTTCAAGCATGGGGATATGTTTGGCTCCGGGAAGGTGACTAGACCCGTATTCTTCCTCTGGGCGTACATCAATCAGTAATGCCGGTGGGTTTGACTCAAAGCGGTCATGCAGCTCATCGACTGTTACCTCGCTCCAGTCCTCGTTCTCCTTTCCAGCGACATACCCAAGGACCTGAATCGTTTGCCTCCAGTATTTTAGCATAGGACGAATAACCCAGCTCAGTCTCGACACCTCTCCATCATCTCCGAGTGGGTTATATATAATTTAACCATCACCAGCCACAGTAGGGTAGCCTTTCCTATGCCAGGCATCAGTGCCTCCCTTAAGGCTCTTGACGTTCTTGAAACCTGCTCCCTGCATTACATCGACAGCAGCTAAGGATAGTCCGCCTCCGGGGCACATGGTTACTATTTCTTTTTCCTTGTGTTCCTCTAGCTCTTCTAGCTTGGATTTTAGCTTCAGCATGGGTATTGATAACGCGTCTGGGATATGCCCATACGTTGAGTACCCGGTTCCTTTATAATCCTCGAAGCCTCGGACGTCAATCATCAGAGGGGGATCATCGGAGTCCAATCGCTTATGCAACTCATCGACGGTGATCTCAGGGTAATCATGTATCCTGAGAATCCATTTTATGAGAATCTTCCAATATTTTCGCACAGTTTGGTAGATTTCATCCGTCTCAGACATACCAGAATCATCTGTATCACATCATATAATGTGAGTGATCTAAACAAAATTATAGACGAAGCCCCCTTTAGGCTCCGAGAGACTGGACCCGATGAAGGCAGCAGTATACGAGAAATATGGACCCCCAGAAGTAGTTCAAATCAAAGACATACCCAAACCCACACCAAAAGACAACGAGATACTCATCAAGATAATCGCTACCACCCTTCACAGGGGAGACACTAGAATGCGGAGTCTATCCATCCCTGGATCATTCATTGAAAAGTTCTTTGGGCGGCTGTTTCTCGGGTTCAATGGACCAAAAAGCAAGGTTCTTGGAATGGAGGTTGCTGGAGAAATCGAGTCAGTGGGGAAAAACGTAACAAACCTCAAACCCGGAGATCAAATCTTTGCATCTACCATGGAGGGCTTCAAGTTCGGTGGACACGCTGAGTATATCTGTCTGCCTGAAGATGGACTGGTCGCGTATAAACCCACGAATATGAGCTTTGAGGAGGCAGCGCCGGTCCCAACAAGTGGAAGCGCTGCTCTGATCTATCTCAGGGACACAGGTAAGATTCAGAGCGGTGAAAAGGTTCTGATTAACGGTGCCTCTGGGGCGCTTGGAACCTATGGGGTTCAGATAGCCAAGTACTTTGGAGCCGAGGTAACAGGCGTTTGCAGTGCAGTTAACCTTGAATTGGTTACTTCTCTTGGCGCAGACCATGTGATTGACTACACCCAAGAGGATTTCACAAAAAGCGACCAAAAATATGACCTCATCTTTGATACGCTCAGCATAAGCTCAAAATCAGAGTGCAGGAACGTCCTCGCATCAAATGGGCGATACATCAGAACAACCGGTCCAGAACCAAAACGCAAGGAACTATTATTCCTCAAGGAGTTAATCGAGGCTGGGAAACTCAAGACCGTAATCGATAGACAGTATCCTCTTGAACAAATCGTTGAGGCTCACAGATACGTCGATAAGGGGCACAAGAAGGGCAACGTTGTCATAAACGTCGCGGAAACAGGGTGAGAACACTGGAATTAACCAAGAACACAAGAGCCCTAATCGCGACTCTATTCTTCCGTATGCTCTTCGGAGGCTACCTCGTGGCCATGGATCAGTATCGTTATGATGACGCTGGGAGCGCATGGACTGTATTAGCGATATATGTACTGATGGGTGTATTCGCCTCAATCTACCTGTATGGTAAAAGATTGGGTCTCAAGGGCTTGATTGGGTTGGAGATCATCTTCCTCCTCCTAAACACTGTTTTCATTGTCATAGCTTTAGGGGGATTAGCAGACGTTGGAATGCATAGCCCCCTGGATAACCTGGTGGAGACCCTGCTCAGATACACCTTCTCCCTGCTGACACTACTATTCTCTATTAGAGCCTATAGGGAAGAAGTCTCCAGTTAATTTCTGATTTTACCTTCACCTGAACCAGATATACACATATATAATGATTTAAACGCCTACTAATTCTGATTTGTAATGGTCGAGTATTCGGTTCTAATCAGGGACGCGGTTATCGTCGATGGTTCAGGTAAACCAGCCTACAAAGGCTCACTGGGCATCACAGGTGACAAGGTAACCGCGATAGGGGATGTTAAAGGAGACGCGAAACAAGTTATCGACGCTAAAGGGAGGTACGCCTTACCCGGCTTCATAGACTCTCATAGCCACGGAGACTTCGGTATACAGTTCTTCCCGAAATGCGAGAACTACCTTTACCAAGGGGTAACAACCATAGTGGCTGGTCAATGCGGTCTATCTCTTGCCCCTATTGGAGACTTAATGCCCTTACCAGGCGTTGCCAGTGAATATGCGTTTGAAATAGAGCATTTCAAGTACTACCCCAAGAGGACTGTGTTCTCTCGTGATGAAGTTAATAAAATAATGCAGGAAAAATTCGGTTGGACAGTCAACTGGAACACAATGGAGGAGTGGTACAAAGATGTGGAGAAAAGAAACATCTCAATGAACATAGCCACCCTAGTAGGACACTGCACACTCCGTAGAACCGTGATGGGAGATGACGGTGAGCGTACCGCAACCAAAGACGAGGTCGCTGAGATGGGGGCTCTAATAAGACAATCCCTGGACGCTGGATGTCATGGCATGTCAGTTGGCCTCGACTACGAGACCGATGTTTTCGCCGATAAATATGAGCTGGTTGAACACTGCAAAATAGTGGCTGAGTACGGGGATGTATTCTCACCCCACTCCCGTCGCACAGGTAGAAGGCGAGGAATAGGTGCAGGTCATGTTCCTCACTCAAAGATCGACGCCATCAACGAGGTAATTGAACTAGCCAGAGCTTCAGGGGTTAAACTCAACATAGCCCACCTGTTCACAGGCTGGGATGTTACCCCTCAGGGGTACCCCAATATCCTTGAGGAGGCCAACAGACGTGCAACCCTGCAGGTATTAGATGACGCCATCGCAGAGGGCATAGATATCTCATTTGATCTTATGCCCGCTGGGCTTCACAGCAAGTATCATGGACCCCAGTATCTCTGTGGCAGCTTTGAGCCATGGATTAGAGAGAAAGGCAGTAGGGCTAAGTTCGCAGAATGGCTTAAACTCGAAGAGTACAGGAACGAGATCCTTGACGCTTTAAAGGCTGGTAAATGGTTTATGCGGGTATCCCAGAACCCCAACACTAACCCGGGTTGGGCGGAGAACATGACCATACTCGTCCACAAAAACCCCGAGTACATCAACAAGACCATAAAAGCGATAGCCGAGGAGAAAAACAAAGGCGCATTTGATGTATGGTGTGACCTCATAGTGGAGGACCCTGACGCGATGCTTGGATACACATTCACCTACCCTGGAGGAACCTATGACCCAGACGCCTACTATAACAGGATACTCTGGGAGCATCCTCAGGCATCCCTCGGCATCGATACCGGCGTATCTGACTTCGAATACCTGCCAATCTATCCCCCATGGTGGCAACCCATGATACTATCCTATTCAGCGTTTCCCATCGTATACGAGAACTTCGTCAAGAAGAACAAGGTATTCACAATAGAGCAGATGGTTCACAAGACCTCTACACAGACCGCCCAGTTCTTCGAGTTAGAGGGAAGGGGGACACTGACGCCGGGAAGCTACGCAGACGTAGTTATACTGGATATGAATAATCTGAAGGTCACAGCGAAGGACGCTGAGCCAAGAAACAAGCCCAAGGGCATCGATTATGTTCTGGTAAACGGGGTTCCCGTCATCGAGAACGGCGTCCATAACGGAGCAGCCTCGGGGCAGGTCCTGAGGAAGAAGAGGACAAATTAAACCCTTATTCCCCCCCATTATATTGAGCCTTATCCATTCAGAATATCTTACAATCTATCGTTTTCACATGGACCTTACATGGTGCAACGCGAAAATAAACGGTGAACTCAAAGCACCTGAAAACATAAGAAAAAAAACTTTTTCGTAATCACAGTCCTCTGGACAATCTACTGGAGTCCCTGCTAAGATACAATTTCTCATTGCTGACGCTGTTATTCTCACTAAGAATCTACAGGGAACCATTCACTCCTAGTTGATCCGGTTCAAAGGATCATAAACAGGCTCTTTTATAGTTTGTATAAAAAGTGGGGGCTAATCCATGTTGTAGACCTTTAACGCGTTCTCGTAGAGAACGTGTCTGAGCTGCTCATCATCCAGTCCAGCGACCTTCACCTTCGGTATCTCCCACCCAGGATGCCCCAATGGTGTATCGCTGCCATACATCACACGGTCCACTCCGAGCCGATTAACAGCCTCCCTGATCTTTGTGTGCATAGTCATTCCAGCAGTGTCCACCACGATGTTAGGATGGTCTTCTGCGACATCCAATGCTCCATTAATGTAGACGATGTGGCCATGCCCCATATGAGCCATAACTATCGATACATCAGGATACCTGTCCGCTAGCCTCTCGAAGCTCCAGGGCAGGCTCCAAGGAGGATGACCACAGTGGATCAATACAGGCACCTTGTGCTTTGCAGCCACATCCATCACAGGGTTTACCACTTCGCTGTCTGGGAGGAAGTTGTTGAATAACGGGTTCAGCTTGATACCCTTCATACCCCCCTCAGTTAGGGCCTTCTCCACTATTTCCGGTGACTCCGGGTCATGTGGATTCACCCTCACTAAACCAGTGATGCGTTCAGGGTGCTTCTTCACTGCTTCCTCTGTGAGTGAGTTCGGTAGCGCTGATACAACTGCTTTCTCGATGCTGTATTGGTCCATCAAGTCTAGGAGCTGGCTTAGATCTATGGATTCCCCGAAAACCGGAAAATCACCTAGGTGGGTGTGGGCGTCGATTATCTTCATCTCATCACACCCCTATGATAGATAGTTTCTTCCTATCTTTCTTCTGATGGCCTCTAGCGTTGTTAATGTGAGAATTATCTCAAATATGCTCTTCACTGAAAGCGATGTCAGGTCAAAGAAGGCTGCTGTGCCGTAAAGCATGTAATCATACAAGAAGTACCCAATGTTCTTCCATAGGTGACCCGCTATCACAGCGATGATGGCGTATTTTCTGATATTCTCGCGTTTGTACGCTATTAGCCCCAAGACGTAACCCATGGAACCCCGGATTATCAACGTGGCTGGCGCGTAAACCGAAAAACTGCTACCCCAGAGGGGGTTCCACACGTCAAACAGCGTCGCACCTACCCCACACGCAAAGGCGCCCACGATTGGTCCGCAAAGTATAGCGCTGAGAAACGATACTAGGTTTCCCATATGCCATACTCCTAGCGGCGGCGGCATCGGTATGGATATTGATGTTGTAACATATACGAGCGCCGTGAATACCCCCATGTAGGCTACTCGCCTTGGGTTTGTCTTGGCTTCTGTCTCTGTTTTCTGCATACAAAGGACCAAACATAGTATAGTTATATCTATAATATAGTAGTTTTGTCTATACTATTTAGACTCTCTCGATCTGAAACACGACAGGCCTCAACCCATCATTACAAGAACCCAACGCAAAACCCTCCCGGGCACCCGGCATGTTCCCACCCATCACAAGCAAACGAATATGCGGATAGATAGCCACCCAAGCACCGCTGCAGAACCCCTCAGGCTTCTCCCCATCACACAATAAGAACTCCTGTCCAACAGTATGCATATAGCATGGCCCCATCCAATCCTGTTTCTCTATAGGGTAATCATCGCCAAACACCTCATCCGGGTGAAAAACACGAAGAACCCTTATCCTTAGATCAGCAACCATACAAACCAATACCCCCAATCAACACAAAAACACCAACAACAAGTAACAACACCTCCCACCAAATCACACCAAAATAAAAAAAGCACCAAACCACCACCAGCCAACCCCAGATACCACACTTATAAACCCCCCACCGCGACCGACGAGACCAG
>CAZVMT010000183.1:0-6065 GCA_964628765.1 uncultured Candidatus Bathyarchaeia archaeon
TGGCGGGGAGCGGGGGAAAATCGTCGCAAAATCAGAACCCAACCACGCAAAGCCATCAGGATTGCATTTTAACCCCAACAGCTTTAAGCGGGCGTGTTAAAAGGGAACGGGTGGCACGTATAAAAAGGACAGGAGGGAGTGCCACGCCATCACGGAGGGAACACGCTTTACCGCTAAAAACTGTTTTAGCGCTTGTGCGCTAACTGCGATTGCTGGATTTTAGGAGGTAATCGCAGAATAGCAGGAGAAGATTTACGATTATTTGAAAATGCAAAGCTGATAGACTTTGCCCCTTTCCTTTGAGTTTTCTGTGTCCTTGTTATCGGATTATGTCAAATTGAAGTTTAATCTCTACAAGGTAGCGATACCACGGACACAGAAAACTCAACTCATTTTGCGACGATTTTCCCCCGCTCCCCGCCATCTCTCCGCACCAAACCCCTAAGGGCGGGCTGCTGGCTGGCGTAAAGAGATAAAAAAGACAGTAGCGATGCCTAATTCGATATTTCGTTCGTAGAAATCACAAAAAGAAGTCAAACCGAATACCCCCCCCCTGTAATTAAACACCCTATAAAGAGAACCACCCCACCCCAGGAAAGCGCCCCTGTGCGCCCGGGCGCTGTTCACGCCACTGCAGGGGCGGTTGGTGGGCGGTGGTATGTATTCGCCAGCCCCCCCCTCCCCCCGCTCCCCCCCGCTCTTTTTGCCGTTTTTTATTTGCTGCTGCGATTTGGTTTAGGCTCGTAGCTTTTGCCGTTCTCGCGCAAAAGCCCGGCGATGTCGACGTCGACGTCGCAAAAATTTTGCGTGAAATCTCCCCTCTTTCCCTTCCAGCTATGGGTTGTCCTTTCAGGACAAAGGGGGGCTTTCCCCCCTACCCCGCAGGGACTCTAGCCGTTCCCATGTCCAATCCCTGGCCCTAATATGTCGGACTCCCACTCCGACGCTCCCAGGATTTAAACGGGTTCCGGTTAGCCTTCTCCTGGTAGGCTAAAGGTTGCCGTGCGGTCCCTGTTTTTCGTCTCCGGGCCGTATCATAAGACGCTCAGAGCGGGCTTTCTCAGTCCTTCCGCAGGTGATTGCCAGCTCTGCTATTCAGTTGTAAATGAAGCCCCTTAATTTGTGGTCCTGGGTGTCTCACAAGGGGTTGGGAATATCATAGAGAATTGCCTAGTTTTGTATAGCGCTTCCAGGTACATATTTACCTTAGGCCAGTTCCAATCCCTTAATATGTAAGCAATACTGGGGGGTGCGCCAAACTCCCGAGCAAAGGCGTATTTATCGCGTCTTTCCTCGGGCGTCTGGCATAAGTTAACGAACTTAGTCAAAGGGTTGCCAGAGGGGCTTTTGGCGATGTGTGGGGCGTATTGTTTACCTGTATATGGGTTCTTCAAAGTATTATCTTCTTAATGATGGCTATGATTAAGATCAACACGAATACGCCCGAAGCTCGCCCCAGGGAGTAGTAATGATACTCACTATAAAT
The DNA here is from genome assembly GCA_964628765.1 of uncultured Candidatus Bathyarchaeia archaeon. Taxonomy (GTDB): domain Archaea; phylum Thermoproteota; class Bathyarchaeia; order TCS64; family TCS64; genus RBG-16-57-9. Next base: position 1,487 of record CAZVMT010000183.1, read on the forward strand.
GGTCCATTGAAGCTGCCAATGCAAAATGGTGTGGCGGGGTGGCCAGGGGCATATTACCTCGAACAAGCCTAAAACAAAGGCGTGCCACTCATCGCAAGTGCTGAGAAACTCCTTTAGATTTATACCTTTGAACAAAGCTACTCCCGGGTTTCGCCTGGCAGCAATTCGATACTTGAAGGCTTAAGATGCTGTCTGACAAACAACTCACGCTTTAGGGACTGAATGCCTAGCCTCTGCGCTGCACGTAATTTCACGCTCTTGCGCTCTCCTGTTTCCAATAGGTCGGTTTGCAATTCCTTAACAGCTTGTTTTAGCGTTATCATGAGCTACTCCTTAACCGGGGCTTCCCCGGGAAACAAGGCATTGAAATCCCATCGCCCGCCTGTTCTGACAAATAAAACAGTATTCATACTGGATATTGCCAGGTTCAAGGAGTAAAAGACATCGAGCGGCATTGATTTTCGACCTTCCTTCACATTGATTTCGAGAACTTCTATTGCTTTCTTAAGTGTTATTGGCATAGTCGATATACCTCCTTCGTATATAAGGGTACAGGAAACCGGGAGAAGGTGCAAAGACAACTATTGACATAATAAATCAAAACGTTTGTTCTAAAAAGAGGGGGCAAAGGTGAGTTCTATGAAAATCAAGGAAGTTGACAATAAACCACGCTCTCAAATGAGCAAGGAAGCCCCTGAAAGGTTTTGGACTACATATTATACTGCCAGGCATAGGTTATCATGAAGCCTTGGCGCTCTTATTGATGGCGTAGCCCCCTAATCCCGCTATTGCCCCGACGCAAGAGAACACAAAAGCTCCGTCTAATCCATAGGACATGGCAACGCAAGCGATGGTAGCAATTCCAACGATTGAAAATAAGGTGGGAAGATTTTTAGTTATCATCTGTTACCCTAGGAAGGCGATGGAAAGGAAGGTGCGGGCTAAACCAGCTACCAAAGAAAGTGGGCCAACTTCGCTATGCCAGGAAGCCAGAGTGATAAAGTCTCCTGTGAGCAAAGGAATTACATCAGAAGCAACAGGGGCGTGGTAAGTTGAAGCAGGGCGGGGCTGAACCTGGAAGGCAAGGGAGTATTCAACACCATTTTTTTGTAGTATTGTATAGCCTATCTTGTATTGGCTCATATTTAGATATGTTATCATCCCCGCAACAAGGTAAGGGCCTGGCTTGGTGGCGGTGTATTTATAGGTCGCTGGATTGAACTCTCCATGGAAGTCGTAATCAATGCTAGAGATTTGAACAACAGTAATAGTGGCGGTTTGTATTACCTGGGAGCCCGGAAGGTAGGATTTACAGCCATGAAGCTTTCTTCCGTAAAGGGCATTGTCGTTCATTTCAACATCGCCTTGCATCGTACCCCCGGCCAGGGGCAAATAAATGCCAGGGTTAGGGCGCAAGCAAAGGGACATATAATAAGAGTAACCTGTCATGCGTTGCCTACGAGCTAGGCTCTCCCAGGTCTGTTGCTCGGCCAGTGAAAGGGTGTGCCAGAGGTCGGCGCACTTTTGATACATAGTTCGCCAAGCTAACTGATTAGAGGTCCTGGCGTCTTTAGGAATAGGCTTTATCTCGGCGATGGTCTGGCGGTCCCTCCGCCTGAAAGTGAGGGCATTTTTCAAAGTTCCACTAGCGTTAAAGCCAAAGAGGGGATTTATAGATTTCGTCAAAGTTTAACCTCCTTCATAGTATATCACTGTGGGGAGTTTTGTTAAATAGTTAGGCGGGGGGGTGAAGGGGGATATTAAGCTAGCCTGGTAAATAATGGACTCGTAAGCGGGGGCGGTAGGCGGGTGTCAGGTTATCGCCTGACGCAAAGATAGCCCAGCAATCAAGGGAAGGTCCCCATTCGGGTGCGTTACCGGAAGCGTCGTAAATAAGCTCACGTAAACATAGCTGAGTGGGTGCTGTCTTGTTAATGACAAATAGGGTATAGGGAAAAAACAAGAAGGTAAAATAAGCGTCGGAGGTTAGGTTTTCAATGGAGTGGGCATCTGTACAGGGAATGTCATGGCATTGGCCGTAATCGGAAGGTTGAAGGTCATTATAGACGGCAGGGCTCGCTCGGCAGAAAGTAACAGCAGGAAACCAGGGTGGGTCAACGCCTTTACTAATACACCAAAGGCGAATCGAAGCAGATTGAATAACACAATTTGGGGGAAGTGAGGTGGTTGGGAACGTTAAAATGCTGCGGTGGCACTCGTCAAAGCGGTCTTGTATATTATAAGTTCCTAGGCTTGCGCGAAGGGACTGGCTGGATACGCCAACCTGGTTACCGGGGCCATTGCGTATTTGGTCCCAGGTTTGGTTTGCAATGACTCTATTAACGTATCCGTCAACTGAATCGCCGCCTGAACCCTGGGCGGGTGTGAAATCCATAAAGGGGTATATATCGCTGTGGTGGCTGAAAATGCAGCTAGCAGAGGGGCTGAGAACGCTATCAATGGTACCCCAGAAGTAAAACCAGCGAGTCTGACAATAAAGCCAGTTGTCGGCTGTAAATGTGTGAGTATAAGTGTCTCCTGGTTCGTTCTGTTCAAGGTCGGTATAGACGACAAAACATTGGTCGATGTAAGTTCCTATAGGGGCGCCACGGACAATTTTCGAATTTACGTGCTTCTGAGGAACTGTGTTTGTCCAGCGCATATAAAGGTGGCAGGGGTAGTTTGTGTAACAAGTTACCAGGTAGCCATCAACCAGTGGGGTATAAGCTATGTTTCTGACGACGAAGTGCATTAATTGAGGTGAAACCATTTTAGCGGCGATAGCAACCGAGGGCGGTCAAGCGTGAAGATAAGCTTCTTGTCTTTCGTTCCTCGGTTGAGTGTTGCTCAAATTTGAGGTTATTTAAACCCTTGCATATTAGAGCAAGTTCCTCGTCATTGAGGCGTATTCGGTGGTCGGTTTCTTTGATCTGTTTGGTACCAATCATTTGTGGCCATCTCCTTTTGGTACCAATATACCATGGAAACAAAGATATTGTAAAGGGTGGATGAATGGGGGGGAACCTCCGACAAGGCTTAGAAAATTAACCCGGGGGAGCCGTCAAAACCTCCGTCTTTTTTTGGCTCAAAGCTAAGACGAGCTCCGGATCCCGGGCAGCCGGCTGACTTTTAGTAGCTAAATCACGGAGGTTAAAACTAATAAGGGAGGATAGACTTAGCGTTGATATACATTTTAACCATCATATCACGCCCGGAAAGGGTACTGCCTGACGCCATCGCTTTGTAGGCGTCGCGAACTTCCTGGGATAGAGAATTCCACTCTTTTACTGCGTCGGAAAAGACTGGCCAGTGGATAGCTTCTGCAGGGGTTGGTGGGTGGAGCTTTTTCCGAGGCCATCTACGTGCGCAAGGAATTCCCCTGCACACGTAGAAGTCGACTATTCCTCGGTAGCCCGAGATTATGTCCATCTCAGGCATCGCATTAAGGACAGCCATTGTATTAGGCTGCGGTGAAAGAATAAATACCGCTTACTGCGCCCTCGCAACCATCGGCGACATCTGGTCGGAACTGCATAAAGTATTTAACTCCAGCAGTAAGGAAAGCGCTCAAATCCTCAGCAACCAGGGTTACACTAACACCAGCATTAACAGTGGCGGCGACTGAGTGAATAAGGGCAGATTTGCTAGTGCCAAAGTAGAACTTACCGGCTGCTAGGGTGGAGCCTGTTTCCTCACTTAAATATAGAATGCAGTCAAAGGAATCATGAGCGGCGTCTGAAATCGTGCCATCGGTGTATATTACAGGGGTATTTCCCGCAACTTCGACGTCTGCCCATAGTTTAACTATCTCGTTAAACCAGGTGCGGGGTGTAGCCCTAGTCGAAGCAAGGACAGAATAGGCAGCCTTATCGGCTGCGTCGAGCATATTAGCTGCCAGGGCAAGGGCCGCATGGATAGCAGCGACGGCAGCAGTAAAATAACCTCGCTGTGTTACCTGGCCTGCGGTTTTGGGGTTGGCGGGTACCACGTAGCTACGAACCACGTCTAAACCCTTCCAGCCGAAGTAGACGAGGGAATTAGCCAGTTTCCCGGCTGCGTTGAAACTGAATAACGGTGCATTAACTTTTGCCATGATTTACCTCCTCAGCATAAAGCTGTAAAAGAATAGTAGCACAAGCGTTCTAATTTTGTCAAGTCCTGGAAACTATATGTAGTAAAAAGTTCTGTGGATCCCCGGGGTCCCACACAATATATTGAACGGCAAAAGCTACGAGCCTGGGGGGTTGGGGGGTGGCCGCAGCAGCAGAGGGCTGAAAGTGAGGCGGGTGAAACCCGCCGAACCTCTGCGCCATGGCGCTTGGCGCCGACAGAGTACCAACGAGGGGGACAAAACAGGGCAAGGCGCCAAAAAGCGCCAGGCTGCGGTGATAAGGGCTGGCGGCGCAAGAGAAAAAGAGAAACCCGAAGGGATGATAAAAGAATTAAAGCGCTGCTGGCGCTAACCCGATACAATAGGCTCCCCGCGGGAACGACATAAATAAAAAGAGGGTGCAGCAGCCAGCAGCGCTGTCAATGTGCGCCGACACTCGCCCTAACCCGCCATGCCCTTGTGCAGGCG
>CAZVMT010000184.1:0-6061 GCA_964628765.1 uncultured Candidatus Bathyarchaeia archaeon
TCCTGCTCATAGAACCTGGGAATCGGCAAACGGTTCAGATCCACGTCTCCCCTAAAAGACCTACGTTCCTGAACTGGGCCACTATTCACTGTCACTGGCTCTACATCATCCTTGAATAACCTGTTCCACTCATCATAGAACCCCAGCCTGCTCCGAACCTGTGGCTCCGTGCCTATTCCTAGGCTGATCCTGTCTACAGACCCAAACAGGTTCATGAGAACCGGGGTCTCATAGTCCTTAACGTTCTCGAAAAGTACAGCAGGGTTCCCCGACATCTTCTCACAGGCTGAAACATAGGCTGTTAACCCGTACCGCCAGTCAACCTCATCATTCAACGAGATGAATTGACTGGGTAATGTCTTCTTCAAAACTTCAAGGTATGTTCGGAGGCTCATGGGCGATCAAATACTGAGAGCCTCCTTCTGGCTTAAGCTTAACGAGAAAAAATGGGTGGCTACTTTGCCTTATCCTCTGTCTTCTTCTTTATCTCTTCTCCATCCTCTGTCAACACGTAGGCTGGGTGACCGTTCTGTTTCCGGATACCCTTCTCTATGAGGCCCAGGTCCTCTGCTTCCTTGACTCTTGTTGATAGGGTGCCCCTTGAGACATCCACGGATTCCAGGAGCTCTGAGAACCGCTGTGGCATCTGGCTCAGGCGCTCTAGGAGCTGGAACCCGCCTTTACGCTGGACATATTGCTGTGTTTCCTCATAGGAGACTTGCTCGGTTTCTGCTACTGGTCCTGCACCCATGATCTCTTGAAGCATATCATATTGTTCCCCAGTGTGCTCAACGTGTTTGTTGAGCATGAGGTGGATCTCCTCTCCGTCTATCTCGGTGGTCTCGCCATCGACTTCCGCGTCTCTCAGGCTCCAAACCTTGCTGGAGACCGTCTCGGTTATTATGACCTTCTCCATACTGCCAAGCCTCTTCATGTACGTCCAGAAGACCTCGCCCGCTCGATCGGTACGCACCTCTATCAATGCACCTGCCTCTTCTGTTAGCACTTCTCGGTAGCTTCTGATGATGCTCTCGCTGAAGGCCCTCCAGCTCTCCGGGCTGTTGAATATCTCGACAGCCACGACGCCGTTGAGGTCGAAGACAGCTACTCCAACCTGGTCAAGGTGGTCACCGGGGATATTCTTCAAGGCATCAACCACAGGGTCATCCTGGGTTGCTGACTCGAATCCTACGAGGTTATCAGTCACATGTCCGGTTCCGAGGGCTGAGAGTTTAGCGCTATACTTCTGGATGCTGCTCCATGTGCGGCTCTGTTCACCTAGACTGGCTTGGACACTCAGTGGTGCTACTCCCTCTGCTTTGAACTCCGCCCCTGTGCTTATTCCATGGGTCTGGTGTATGCAGTTCACTGGAACCCTCACATAGTTCTTGTTTGGCTCCAGTACGAAGCTGTGTATCGGGGCCCTGCTCTGGGTGCCGGTGCCTTTCAGCATCGTGCCCTTCCTGATGAATATGGGTACGTCTGCCTTGTTCTGGGCCTCGACGCCGCTGATGGAGCCACTGTCCCTGAAGTCTACAAGGTTCTCCACTTCCTGCAGGAGCCTGTATCCTCTACTATTATGGGGGCCCGTCTGCAGTATGGGTACTATGAACCCTGATGCCTTGGGGAGCTTCCATGGCTCTCCTAGCTTGTATGGGTTTTTTTCTAGTTTTGTGATTTCCTTTATTATACTCATTGTACTTAAATATACCAAATTATACTATAGTATAAAAAGGTATGGTTTGGTCTATTGTGGTGCTATGTCTATGCCGTGAACTTTTTTAACATCCAGAATATACTAACCACGATGAAGCTCCCCATCAACCGATCAATACTCATCATAATACCCATCGCACTAATCATACTGGGAGCCATATGGGCCCACAACTACGCGGTAACCAATCAAATATCCCAATCAAGCATTCTCTGCAATATCTGCCACTAATCAACCATACCATGATAAGACCCCCTGAGAGGAATCACGATGAATGAGATCGTCATTATTAAAAAGGTCCTCTTTGCTGGTCTCATGGTGACTCTACGAAAATCTGAATTACTTGTAATTACTACAAAAGAAGGTCTTTGTTCTTTTTCGAGGTAATAAGTACCTAATCAATTTTTTGGAGTTATTAGATGTTATTAAATTTGATACACGCATTGTAATATTCAGGCTTTAGAGGCAAGAAATATGGTTACCGAGTCGAGAAAAATACAGTCTATCTCCTTCAAAGATATTAAAGATAACAAGCTGATTGATGAGGAGATTGCACTCGATGAGCCTATCTGTATCTTTGTTAATGATGAATATCATGTTACGCTCATCGCTTCACCGGGTCAATCAAGGGAGCTTGCAGTGGGTTATCTTCTCGGTGAAGACATTATTAAAAACCCGAAGGAGATCGAGAAGATTGAGACCCGAGGCAACAACATCTATGTTGAATTAGCCAAGGATGTCGATCTCAGAAATGTTTCCATTGGGCGTATGAACCTTATAGTAACTGCTTGTGGAGCCAACCCCGCGACGAGACCTTCTACAAGTGAGACTCCAAAAGTCACCTCTCAGCTTACCGTAGAGCCCGCTAAGATCATGGATATGATTCGGGAGCTTAACCAGAGATGCGATGTTCATCTAAAGACTCGTGGTACCCATAGCGCATTGCTCTGCTCGAATAAGGGTGAGGTCTATGCTTTTGCTGAGGATGTTGGAAGGCATAACGCTGTTGACAAGGTTATTGGTGCTCTGGTTCTGGGGGGCGGTGATCTTGGTCAATGTGTTTTGGTTAGCACCGGTAGGCAGTCTGGTGAGATGGTGTTGAAGGCTGCCCGTGCCGGTATTCCTGTTGTGGCTTCTATGACTGTGCCATTGGTTTCCGGTGTTAGGTTGGCTGAGGCTAGTGGGATCACTCTTACCGCCCTCGGCATTGGGCGGCTCAAGGTCTTTACGCATCCTGAGCGGGTCATAGGCTCCGCATGAGTGCGTAGAGTTCGCTTATCTTCGAGGACTTGCTTCGCTTCATGGACTGGTCGAGCTTGTCGAGTGAGACATAGGTTAGTGCCTCTATGTCGCAGTATTTGACGCATTCGGGGTCGCCTCCGCAGAGGTCGCATTTGAAGGCTGTGTTGCTTACGGGGTCGATGCTGATTCCCCCTATGGGGCAGGCCATGCTGCATACTCTGCACCCGACGCAGGCTTCCTGATCTACTATCATGGCGCCTGTTGTCTCGTTTCGGGAGATGGCGTTTGTTGGGCAAGCCTCCATGCATAGCGGGGTGCTGCATTGCTGGCACACCATGGGGATATAGTTATGGTACTCTCCGCGTTTCTCGTATCTGATTACCTTGATTCTTGAGCGTGCTGGCTGGACCCTGCCCGTGTTTTTCAGGCTGCAGGCTGCCTCACATGTCTTGCATCCCGTGCATTTCTCGATGTCTACGCTTAGAACCTTCAATCTGATGCCTCCTTTGTTTTCTTTTCAGCTATTTTCTTGTTCTTCTTCAGCTCCTTTGCGATGTCACTCATGTCTAGTTTCTTCAACGTGTTCTCAAGCTGTAATCCTGTCTCTTTGTCCCAGCCACGTAGGCTATAGTATTGGTCTTTCATCTTCTCGAAGCTAGCTCTGTCGAGGGTCTTTCCTGCTTGTGGGCCGTCTGGCACTGGTGTCTTGAAGAAGAACTCAGGAAGCGCATCTGTTGCTCTGGTTCGTCCATCTCGTACAACTATGGCTCGTTCAAGGTTGCATATCTGTTCAGCGGCCTTGAATAGTCCTTTCTCGTCCATGGGTATTCCTGTTGCTGCTGTGAAGCGTTGTGCCGCGAACTCGTAGCTGGTGTCCCCGAACTGGGACCCTGGGGCTCCCACTCGGTCTGGTCTTATCATACTGACACAGTATTCGAGGGAGTCCGCGATGGCCGCGCCGTTCATCTCGTAGATGAGTGCCGCTGGTTTGCCTTCGTATGCGGTTGCTTTGATGGCGTCCTCTGTGCCGAACATCTTCTTTGACCATTGGAGAGACTCTTTGACCTCCTGTGGGTCGTCTCCCTTGTATTCTCCTTTGGCTGATTTGTTCCATAGCACCATGTGGTATGTGGTTGCTCTGAGGCTGTTTCCCCTGCTGGATACGGCTTCTCCGAGGGCTGTGCCTGGTTCTGCTCTGAACTCGAAGGTTCTCATGGTCATCCCCTGGTTGTGGTAGAGGTAGTCTTGGGCTTTTTTCCCGAGTTTCTCGGCGAACGCCACAGGGCCATCGGCGAGCACTTTTCCGAATCCTTCTCGGTATGCTATTCGTTTCGCTGTTTCGATTAATGCTTCTTTGCTTGCCCTGTCGAAGGGTATCCCGTCGAGTTCTTTCTCTGATATAACTCCGTCAGTGTAGAGATGGGTTAGCCATGAGACGATGGTGGCTATTTCCTTGTTGTCCATGCCCAGGTCTGACATCATCCTAGTAGCCTTGAAGGCTGAAGCCAGATCTGTCATCCAGAGCTTCCAGGGCCAGTATGTGGGGTAGCATCTCCATATGTTGGCCCCTGTGCCGGGTATGTTGTATAGTGGCTGGCATGGGAATGGGCACCCGAAGCAGCCGATGTTTTTCTCGAAGTATTCTCCTAGATAGTTTTCCTCGTATTCTTTGCGCACGTCTTCTCTGTCTCTCCATGCGTGGCTCTCATAGTTGCCTACTACGCCCGCGTCGCTTACCAGGAATCCCTGTAGGTAGGCGTCTTTTCCCTTGGCTCTTTCTATCTTGGCTACTCCTAGGCGTTTACGTGTGTCTTGGACTCTTTTTACTAGTTGCCTGTTGTATTCGAGGATCATATCTGGGTCATGGACATAGACGGGTCCTGTTCCCCTTACCACTACTGCCTTGAGTTTCTTGGCTCCAAGTGATGCCCCGACTGGGGTTCCGCTCCTGTATCCATGCTCAACTGTTGCCTGTACAGCCAGGTTCTCTCCTGCGGGTCCGATGGATGCTACCTGTGCGTCATCGTCATCAACCAGTTCCTTGAGAAGCATCTCTGTCTCGAATGTTCCCTTGCCCCAGACCGGTGAGGCGTCTCGTATCTCAACATCATCGTTATCGATGTTGATGTAGACAGGGTTGTCCGCCTTGCCTTTGATCACGACGTGATCGTAGCCAGCGTACTTGAGTTCAGGAGCCCAGGTGCTCCCCATCCCCACGTTTCCAAGGGAATGGGTCTCGGTTTTTGCGGCGGAGACCACTGTTACCTCCATCCTTGAGGCTCCGATGAGTCCTGTTCCCGCGAGTGCTCCAGCACCGAAGATCACAGGCGCATCAGGGTCATATGGGTCTTGATTTGCCTTGCTATGTTTCCAGAATAGCCAAGCGTTTCCACCCCTGCCCCCTAGGAACCTTTTCGCGTCTTTGTCCCAGGGTTCGGTGGATATTTTTCCTGCTGTTAGGTCTACTTGTAGGACCTTTCCAGCCCAACCATTTACCATGAAATCACTGGACAATTATATAACGTATTTACTATAAATACTGTCCAGTGAGTATGTAAGACATAGATACCTATAGCCATCGTAACTTATGCGGAGACACATTATGACTAAAATAGACCGAATCCTAGAGAAGCTGATTAACGAGTTAGGTGATGAAAATGTTCTCTTCTCACCGGAGCATCTCTATGTTTATTCGCGTTCTGGGGGCTTCGGCACTAGGACTCATGTTGAACCCATCGCAGTTGTAAAGGCTGGTGTTTCTGAAAAGGAGCTTAGGGGGCTCGTTGGAGACGAAATAGAGGTAGTTGGGAATACTGATTGGACTGCTTTGAATCAGGGGTCTTACTTGTTGTTGGATGTACAGAAGCCCGTAACCATCAAAGACTTGGAGAGTAGCCTATCTGAGTTGAGAGAAGAGAATGAGGCCCGGAAAAAAGGCCGCAGGGAGGCGGTTTCTTTTCATCACTGGGCAACCTGTGAATTTCATGGTAGAGACGGGTTTAGACTGAGTAGGAGTGGTGACGATAAGGGGTTCTGTGTTGTCCAATCCTACTTTAATGGGGTACAGACCTTTTCATCGAAGGGTCGTTTGCTTCTAGCTAGAGG